>NZ_CP104143.1:300277-600555 GCF_025200715.1 Rhizobium sullae | reverse complement strand
ATCGCGCGCGGCGGCAAGACCGAGATCATCAAGGCGAACCGCGAGGTGATTGTCTCTGCCTCCTCCTTCAACTCGCCGAAGCTTCTGATGCTTTCCGGCATCGGCCCAGGCGCGCATTTGCAGGAGCACGGTATCGAGGTGAAGGCAGAGCGGCCGGGCGTCGGTGCCAACCTGCAGGACCATATGGAATTCTATTTCCAGCAAATCAGCACCAAGCCAGTCTCGCTCTATTCCTGGCTGCCCTGGTTCTGGCAGGGGGTCGCGGGCGCGCAATGGATGTTCGCGCGCTCGGGTCTCGGCACCTCCAACCAGTTCGAGGCCTGCGCCTTCCTGCGTTCGGCGCCCGGCATCAGGCAGCCGGACATCCAATATCACTTCCTGCCGGTGGCGATCAGCTATGACGGCAAGGCGGCGGCGAAGAGCCACGGCTTCCAGGCGCATGTCGGCTACAATCTGTCGAAGTCACGCGGCGCCGTCACCTTGCGCTCGCCCGATCCGAAGGCCGATCCCGTCATCCGCTTCAACTATATGAGCCATCCGGAAGACTGGGAGAAATTCCGCCACTGCGTGCGCCTCACGCGAGAGATCTTCGGCCAGCAGGCCTTCGATCCGTATCGCGGGGCGGAGATCCAACCGGGCGAGAAAGTGCAGACGGACGACGAGATCGATGCGTTCCTGCGCGAGCATCTTGAAAGCGCATACCACCCCTGCGGCACCTGCAAGATGGGCGCCAAGGACGATCCGTTTGCTGTGGTCGATCCGGAAACCCGCGTCATCGGCGTCGATGGCCTGCGCGTCGCCGACTCGTCGATCTTCCCGCATATCACCTACGGCAACCTCAACGGCCCCTCGATCATGACCGGCGAAAAGGCGGCGGACCATATCCTCGGCAAGCAGCCGCTGCCGCGCTCGAACCAGGAGCCCTGGGCCAATCCGCGCTGGGCATTGAGCGAGCGGTGAGGATCAACGCAGATATGGGACGCGGATGCCAGGATTATCCGCCGGAAAGTCCTTGGTGTTGCGCGTCACCAGGAGCAGGGAATGGGTATCGGCGGTGGACCAGATGATCGCGTCCGGCAATTTGATCCGATGACGCTGCCTTAAGCAAACAGCGCCCTCCGCTATCGCACTGTCAACCGCAATGACCTGGAAGCTATTCAAGAAGCTTCGTGTCGCCGCCTCGACCTCGTGAGCAGCGCCAATCAAAACGTCCATCCACGTGATGATGCTGATAGCACGGCGTTCATAGCGATCAAGTTCGTCGCGGGCCTCCGGTATGGCGTTGAGATAGTCGATCAGGATGTTCGTATCGAAGAGCGCTTTCACCATTCGTTTCGAACTTTATCCTGGTATTCAAGTCCGTCAATTTTTCTGTCGCCCCAAAGCCCGAAAGCCTCGTCTTGCCTGATACGTTCATGACGCGCCAGAAAATCGTTCACAGCTTTGCGGACGAGCGAGGCGCGCGACACGTTCTCGCTCTTCGCCATCTCATCCAGCGCCTTTAATTCTGCTTCGCCGATATCTATCAGGGTCCGCACGATATACTCTCCTGCTATCGAATGATTTCAGCGAGCAAGATTCTTATGAACCTGGAAACCGTGGCTGCGAGCGCAAATCCCGCGGCACGCTCGAACCAGCGTCAGCTTTCGCGGTCAGCCACGGCTAGCCCGGTCTCCGCCGTCACGACTTCAACAAGCCAGTCCCGGAAGGCAACCATTGCTGCCGACTCGGGGCGCGATTGCAGGCGCGTCAGCCAATAGCTTCCCATCGTCACAACGATGTCGAAAGGCTGCCGGATGACTTCTGCGTGCAAATGACGGGAAAACAACAATGGCGGCGCCAGGGCAACGCCTGCGCCCTGCAGCGCAGCTTCCATCATGGCAAGCGAGGAGTCGAAAACGATGCTGCTCGGTAGGGGCACGTCTGCCGGCACGCCTGCCGCAGAAAACCATTGCGGCCATTCGTCGGCCCTGTAGGAACGCAAGAGCGTATGCTTGAACACATCGGCCGGTACTTTCAGTTGCTCGGCGATTTCGGGAATGCAGAGAACGGAAAGCGGTGCATCCAAAAGCCGCAACGCGTCAACGCCATGCCATGCGCCCGTTCCGAAACGGATCGCATAATCGAGGCCTTCGGCGGCGACATCCACGCGGTTGTTGTTTGTTGAGAGGCGCAGGTCGACGAACGGCATTTGCGCTTTGAAGGCAGGCAGGCGCGGCAGCAGCCAGCCGACGGCAAAGGTTCCGACAGCACCCACCCTGAGAACCTCGCGGTGGCGGCCGCCTTCGAAACGCTCCAACGCCCCGGCGATACGGTCGAAGGCCTCCCGCAATGTTGGCAGCAGCGTCTCGCCTTCGCTCGTCAGCATGAGACCGCGCGGAAGCCGCGTGAACAAGGTGACGTTCAACTGGCTTTCCAGTGCCTTGACCTGGTGACTGACGGCAGCCTGCGTAACGCACAATTCGATTGCCGCTCTGGTGAAACTCAAATGTCGCGCCGATGCCTCAAAGGCTCGAAGCGCATTCAACGGCAGATGAGGACGGACCATTCAAACCCAAATTTTTCTAATAGCGCGGGCAAAATATCGTCGTTTGTTGAGCGCGTATAGACTTCGTATATCCGCCTTACCTGTTCCGGTCCCTCGATAGCGTCCAACGCAGCAAGCCGGGTTTGCAGGCATCGAAAGACATACTGATTTCCTGTTGTCGCTCGCAAAACGCGATTGCGCAAATACGAAGGCTTGTATCCGCCATGAAAAAGATTTGCACTCCAAAGTTTGGGATTATTTTTGCCGCCTCCTTTTTTGCCGGTGCCTGCGCCCATGCCGCTGACGAAGACCAAAGCCGGATCGAGCGCGTCGTGAACGCGGCGATCCGGCCCATCATGGAAGAGTATAATGTTCCGGGTATCGCTGTGGCGATCACGACCCCAGAAGAGCGATATTTCTTTGGTTACGGCGTCGCCTCCAGGAAGAGCGATGCAAAGGTCACCGGGGACACGATTTTCGAGATCGGCTCCATCAGCAAGACCTTCACCGCGACGCTTGCCTCCTACGCGCAGGCAAAGGGAGCTCTTTCCCTTTCCGACAACGCGAGCAAGTATCTGCCGGCGCTTTCCGGCAGCAGCTTCGACAAGATCAGCCTTCTTGATCTCGGCACTTACACGGCCGGTGGCCTGCCGCTGCAGTTTCCGGATGATGTGAATGATCAGGAGGGTATGGTCGCCTACTTTAGAGGCTGGCGCCCGGGCTACGCCACCGGTACGCGTCGGGTCTACTCTAATCCGAGCATCGGCCTCTTTGGCTATCTCGCGGCCAGAAGCATGGGCAAGCCATTTGACGACCTGATGGAAAAGAAGCTCTTTCCGTTGCTTGGCCTGACCCGGACCTACATCACGATTCCGCAGGACCGCATGAACGAATATGCTTACGGCTATTCGAAAGATGGCAAGCCTGTTCGCGTGACGCCGGGCGTTCTGGATTCGGAAGCCTATGGCGTGAAGACGACGGCGCCTGACCTGCTCAGGTTCGTCGAGGCGAATATGGATAACGCCAAGCTGGACGAAACGCTCCAGCGCGCGATCGCCGCAACGCATACCGGATACTACAAAGTCAGCGATATGGTGCAGGGCCTGGGATGGGAGATGTATGCCTATCCGGTGGAGCTCGACCGGCTGCTTGCGGGAAATTCCGCGGAGATGGCGCGCCAGCCAAATGAGGCGACTAGGCTAACCCCGCCGCTTGTGCCACGGGGCGACATACTCGTCAATAAAACCGGCTCCACGAACGGCTTCGGCGCTTATGTCGCCTTCGTTCCCGCCAAGGGTATCGGCGTCGTGATGCTGGCGAACAGGAACTATCCCAATCCGGCGCGTGTGAAGGCCGCATACCGGATACTGACGGCGCTGGATGGCCGGCCCGGTTCGACGAGTTCTCGCTGAGAACCCTCTCCGATTTGAAAGATGGCCCACCGCGCGCATTCGGCATGGCGGGCCAATGCGCTTTCAGAGATCAAGCTATATGAAGCCGATCCATCGCCCCGCGACGACGGCAGCAAGCCATATCATTGCTGAAAACAGGGCTCCCACACGCAAGCGCGCTGCAGTGACCGCTCCGGCAATCGACTTTCGCCATGCATATCCGGCATGCGCAATGCCCGCGTTCAAGACACCGAGGACGAGCAACCCGATCTTTGCCAGAAACGCCGGGTTTCCTGCATATTCCATCGGCCGGACGCTGAAGAGGCAGAAGCCGGTAACGATGGCCGCGGCCAGGCCGATTGCCGCCGCGCGCGACAGGAAGGGCCCAACCACCGAGAGCGGGACCGACGGAAAGAAGCCCATCAGCTTCAGATCGAGCGGTAGGATCGCGCCGATCAGCAGGCCGATAGACAGAATGTGCGAGGCGTTGACGAACATGTAGAGGAGTGCCGAGCGCCGCAACGCGACGGCGAGCGGCGTTGCTGCAAGCCATTCCAGAAGCGCGATCGTCATGCGGTCAATTCGTCCGGATTCGTTCGGGATAGAGATCGTAGCGCTTCTCGCCGACCGTTATCCGCACGGCTTTCATGCGCTTTTCATTCCGGTCCAGCGAGCGGTTTCCGATCGCGACGATCTGGTCGCCCTTCTTTGCCGAGCCCTCGACGAAGCCTGAGCGTTCCGTCTGGCGCGGATTGGCGAGTTCGACGCGCCAGACGCCGTCATCGGCGGTTGCGACGTCGAGCGCGGGATGCGGACCGCCCATGGAGATATTCTGGATGGTCCCTCTCAACTCCATCTGCTCGGCCTCTGCCCAGGACCAACCGTGATGGGCCGCGGCGCTGGCGGCAAAAGCGCCCGCCAGGAACGCCCCTAAGACGATCTGCTTCGTGGATAAGACACGCATTTCGGTTCTCCCTGCCCTTTTTGCGAACAGGTCCGAATTGGCGCAGACCGGCGGCTTTGAAAGGTTTTTCACCAAATGTTGAAACGCGATTTTCGGGGCGCGCGGCCGGCACTGAGGAAGGACGAAGCGCAGGCTAGGGTCAGGCAAGGAGCCGGGTGATTTCTGCGCCACGTTTTGCCGGAGCAACCGCATCAGCGATCGTCGTCGAAAACAACACCTTGCGCGTTGCGTCCGCCACCTTGGCGAAGACGTGACGGATTTCGCAGGTCTGCTCGCCGTCGCAATCGTCGCATTTGCGGTAAGCGGTGATCGAAAGGCACGGAAGCGGCGCGATCGGGCCGTCGATAATGCGCAGGATTTCCCCGAAGGTGATCATGTCGGCAGGTTTCAGAAGCAGATAGCCGCCAGCCTTGCCACGGCGGCTTGCCACGATGCCCTGATGCTTGAGATCAAGCAGGATCTGCTCGAGGAATTTCTTCGGGATTTTCTGCTGCGCTGCGATATCCGAAATCATGACGGGCTCGCCGGCGTCGGCTTCCGCCAGGACCGTCAGCGCCCGGAGCGCGTATTTTGCTTTCTGCGTAATCATTTTGGACCGTCACACACACGAGCGATGCGACTCGCCGCACCACCTCTGAAGCTTACCTGTCCCCTATCGCACAACCAGCATGAACGGAACTTGAACGCGCAGGCGAAAGCCTTGGAAGACAAGCATTTTGGCCTTGTTTTTCTCGCTCGGCCAAGAGGCAGAATTCTACGCCGAAATTGCGCCTCCTGCATCTTTTTTCGGCATCACTTCAGATTTCGAATTGACAGGCGGCGTGTAACTCTACTAATTTTATAGAGATTGAAACTGCCTGAGCCAGATTGTTGGTATGGGCGGCTGCTTTTCTGCGTTGCAGCGGCTTCGGAGAGATATTTGCTCCCGCATGCGCTGCTTTCGAAATCCGTTTTTCTGTGCGATCCGTCCTCAAGCTGCGATACTCCGGCCAACATCGAGGACAGGATTCCCCATGACTGTTGTCAATATCATCGAAGAAGCGGAAACGCTGAACGCGAAACTTGCGACTCTCAGCCTGGCCGAACGATTGTCGTTTGTCGCCGGCCTTGGCGTAAGAGTCGTCTTCACGACGTCGCTTGGCATCGAAGACCAGGTGATCACCGCCGAGATCGGCAATCATCGCCTGCCGATCGACGTGGTGACGCTGCAGACCGGCCGCCTCTTCCCGGAGACACTGGCGCTGATCGCCGAAACCGAAAGCCAGTACGACATTCACATTACCCGCTACGAGCCCGAGCAGGCCGATATCGATGCCTATGCGGCGAAATACGGCATGAACGGCTTTTATGAGAGCATCGAAGCCAGGCATGCCTGTTGCGGCGTGCGCAAGCTGAAGCCGCTTGCGCGGGCCTTGGCGGGCGCAACAATCTGGATCACCGGGCTGCGCCGCGGCCAGTCCGCCAACCGCGCTGAAACGCCTTTTGCGGAGTATGACGCCGAGCGGCATCTCCTGAAGATGAATCCGCTTGCCGACTGGGATATCGACACAATCAAGTCCTACGTCGCCGACAACAGCGTGCCAGTCAATCCGCTGCATGCCCGCGGCTACCCTTCCATCGGCTGCGAGCCGTGCACGCGCGCCATCAAGCCCGGCGAGCCCGAACGTGCCGGGCGCTGGTGGTGGGAACAGGACGAAAAGCGCGAATGCGGCCTGCATGTTGCCGAAGAGGCGACGGCGGTTGCAGCGCAATAGTCTGGAAAGAGTGAGGGGCAAATGCCTCCCCACCAATGATCGAAAGTCTGGAGTAGGAAATGCCCAATAGCCGTCCGGATACGGAGCTCAACAATCCGCAGAGCGCCAAGCCGCCGCTCGATCCGCACCTGAAGGCTCTGGAAAACGAGTCCATCCACATCTTCCGCGAGGTTGCGGCCGAGTTCGAGCGCCCGGTGATGCTCTATTCGATCGGCAAGGACTCGTCGGTTCTGCTACATCTTGCCCGCAAGGCCTTCTATCCGGGCCGTGTCCCCTTCCCGCTGCTGCATGTGAACACCGGCTGGAAATTCCAGGAGATGATCGCGTTTCGCGACGAGACCGCGAAGAAGTACGATCTGGACTTGATCGAACACATCAACCCGCGCGGCGCCGCCGAAGGCATCACCCCCTTCAGCCATGGCTCTGCGACCTTTACCGACATCATGAAGACCGAAGGCCTGCGCCAGGCACTCGACGCCGGGCAGTTCGACGCCGCCTTCGGCGGTGCACGGCGCGACGAGGAGGCGAGCCGCGCCAAGGAGCGCATCTACTCCTTCCGCACGCCGGACCATCGCTGGGATCCGCGCAACCAGCGCCCCGAACTCTGGAACATCTACAACGGCCAGATCCGCAAGGGCGAAAGCGTGCGCGCCTTCCCGCTCTCCAACTGGACCGAAGTCGATATCTGGCGCTACATCCAGGCCGAAGACATTCCGCTGGTACCGCTCTACTACGCGAAGAGGCGCCCTTACGTCGAGCGCGACGGCATGATGATCCTCGCGGAAGACGCGCGGCTGGAACTGCTTCCCGGCGAAACCCGCCAGGACGGCATGATCCGCTTCCGCACCCTCGGCGATTTCCCGCTGACGGGTGCTATCCGCTCCACCGCCACCACCCTTGAAGACGTCATAGCGGAGTTGGAAATCGCAACCGTTTCCGAACGCCAGGGCCGCGCCATCGACCGCGATCAGTCCGGCTCCATGGAAAAGAAGAAGCGTGAAGGATATTTCTGAGATGACTGCAGCAGCACCTGCAACCGCCGTCGCCCTGCCCGCCGCCGAGCCACTGAAGGCCACGCGCGACACGCGGCCGTTGCGCCTCATCACCTGCGGCAGCGTCGACGACGGCAAATCCACGCTGATCGGCCGGCTGCTCTGGGACACCAAGGCCGTCAAGGAAGACCAGGCGGCGACGCTCCAACGCGATTCCACCGGCAAGCAGAATGATCTCGGCCTGCCCGACTTCGCACTGCTGCTGGATGGCCTCCAGGCCGAGCGCGAACAAGGCATCACCATCGACGTCGCCTATCGCTATTTCCAGACCGACAAGCGCGCCTTCATCGTCGCCGACACACCCGGCCATGAACAATACACCCGCAACATGGCAACCGGCGCCTCGACCGCCGATCTCGCCATCCTGCTCGTTGATGCCCGCATGGGAATTCTCGAGCAGACGCGTCGCCACGCCACCATCGCTTCCCTGCTCGGCATCAAGCAGTTCGTGCTCGCCGTCAACAAGATCGACCTGACCGGCTACGACCGCGCAGGCTTCGAGAAGATCACGCATGACTTCAAGGAATTTGCGCTCTCGCTCGGCGTCAAGCAGATCACCGCGATCCCGATGTCGGCGCTGAAGGGCGAAAACGTCGTCTATTCCGGCCAGGCCGCCATGCCCTGGTACACGGGGCCGACGCTGGTCGAGACGCTAGAGCTTGCCACGGTGCGTTCTTCGCAGACCGTCGGCTTCCGCCTCTCGGTGCAGCGTGTTTCGCGCCCCGGCGAGAGCTTCCGCGGCTATCAGGGCACGGTTGCCGGCGGCGCGGTGAAGCCGGGCGACAGCGTCATGATCCTGCCGTCCGGCATGGTCGCCAATGTCTCCAGGATCGTCACCTTCGACCTCGTGCGCAACGCGGCCGTCGCGGGCGACGCAATCACCCTCGTGCTCGACCGCCAGGTGGACGTCGCGCGCGGCGACATGATCGTCTCGATCGACAGCCAGCCGCAGGTGGGACTTGCCTTCGACGCGCAAATCGTGGCGCTGCAGCCCGAAGGCATCGAGGCCGGCAAGCGCTACTGGCTGAAGAGCGGCAGCCGCCGCCAGCGCGTCCAGGTTCAGCCGGTCAGCCAGTTGGAGCTGAAGACCGGCGCCTGGAACCCGGCCGAGCGGCTTTACATGAATGCGATCGGCAAGGTGCGCCTCGCCTTCGATGAAGCGGCGATCTTCGATCCCTACGAGCAGAATCGCTCCTCCGGCGCCTTCATTCTCATCGACCCGGATACCAACAACACGGTGGCCGGCGGCATGATAACCGGCAAGCGCTCGGAACTCGGCGGCCTCCACGCCGGCGACGCGCGCGTCATCCTCTCGCTGCCCGCCGACCTCGCCGAGCAGATCATGGCGAGTGAAGTCTTCGCCAACCGCCGCGACGAGGCGCACGTACACCGGATGACCGCTGCGGAAGCGGCGGAACTCTGGAAGAACGCCGCAAGCGATATCTGAGAGTGAAGATGGGGCCGGAAGGCCCCTTTTTCTTGCGTGTCGAGGCGCATTACGCATCCTGGCGCAAACAGATCGCTGCGCGCAGTGTGCGGCGCAAATACTCGTGCGGGATCAGGGAAAGTCGGGAAAAATCGGCTGGTCGGAGTGGAGTGATTCGAACACTCGACCCCCACGTCCCGAACGTGGTGCGCTACCAGACTGCGCTACACTCCGTGACCAGCGGCGCCTCTATAGACCGGCCCATCTTATTGCGCAAGCACCAAATTTCAAAACCGGACGCATTTTCTGACAGAGGCGTGACAGGGCCGCGCGCGGCCCAAAACGTCAACAAAAAGCCACAGTCGCGGCAAATTTCGCAATCGCGAAGGCGGGGCAATTTTCTTTTGCAGGGTTCCGCGCTAATGGGCTTTCGGGACAAGCGGAAACCGTTGGCTGACAGCGATTCCCGCCGTCGAATGCGCGACAAATTCAGGGACGATTAGATGAAACTCCGCACCATTGCCGCGGCCGGGCTTGCCATTGCGCTTGCCGGCTGCACGACCATTCCTTCTGCAGGCGATCCGATTTCCGCACGCTGGGTCGGCCAGTCGGCCGGCAAGTTCTTCGCCGCCTACGGTCCGCCGATCGCCGACACCGAAAACGGCTCGGCCACCGTCTACACTTGGAAGGGCGGCTACAAGAGGGTCCGCGTCCCGGCAAAATATGCCGAAGGCGAAAACGGCAAGCGCGGCAAGCAGATCGCGGCGACCCGCACCCTTTATCTACGCTGCCAGGCCGAAGTCATCACCGATTCCAGCTATACCATCCGCAGCATCCGCACGGTTGGCGACATCCCCGGCGAAAAAAGCAAGTCATATTGCGCGGAGTTTCTGGCACCGGCATAGCAAGGGGCAGTGATGTGACAGGCATTGGTGTCTAGCGATAGGCGGCCTCTCGGCCGCCTATCTTTTTAGGCCACCGGGATCAAAAGCAGCCTCCTATGTCTCGCAGCGGATATTTCGAAGCCGCCAGAGCAGATAAAAAGGGGCTTCTTTTACCGCGTCTCGTTTTTCTCTAACGCCAGCTTGCTGCGTCGCTATCAAACCGAGGCTGCCTTGGGCCGGTTTCCGTCAGCCGGAAAAGTGTTCCGGAAGCGATTTTTTCAATCCGCCTAAGTGACTGATTACAAACGAAAATAAGCAGTGGCTGGGGCGCCAGGATTCGAACCTGGGAATGCCGGTACCAAAAACCGGTGCCTTACCGCTTGGCGACGCCCCACCAGCTTGAGAGCGGAAACCCGCTTGCCGAAGCGAGGCCTGATTAGCAAAGGTCCGGCTGCCTCACAATCACTAACTTGCGCTTACGGCATATTTCTGTGCGCTTGTTCCGGCGCCGTGCTAGGTCTTGTCCCGCCCCGCCATAGTCTCAGGAGAGATGATGAGCCAGTACCGTGCCCGCCCGCCTGCAGTTGCCACGCTCCTTCTCGACGATGCAGTGGTGCGCATCACGCGCTGGGATTTCGAGCCGGGTGCGGATACCGGCGTGCATACCCACGGCTTCGGCTATGTCGTCGTGCCGATGACCGATTGCAAATTTCTGCTCGAGGATGCGGACGGCAGCCGGCGCGTCGACATCGCCAACGGTGCCGCCTACCGGCGCGAGGCGGGCGTAGAGCACAATGTCGTCAATGCCGGAAGCGAGCCGATGTCCTTCATCGAGATAGAATACAAGTAAGCCATGCCGAGCCCGACATTCGATCTTGCCTTCGAGCCTCACTATGGCCGCGCGGTGGATGTGGCGCCGGGGGTCCAGCGCGTCACGGCCAACAATCCGAGCCCCTTCACCTTCCACGGCACGAACAGCTATATCCTCGGAACCTCGTCCGTCGCGGTCATCGATCCGGGGCCGGAGAACGAGGCGCATTTTGAGGCGCTGATTAAGGCGCTCAAGGGCCGGGCGGTCACGCATATTGTCATCACCCATACACATCGCGACCACTCGCCGCTTGCCGCACGGCTAAAGCGGGAGACCGGCGCCGTTACCGTCGGCGAAGGACCGCACAGGGCAGCGCGGCCGCTCCATGACGGCGAGGTGAATCCCTTTGCCGAAAGCTCCGATACGCATTTCGTGCCGGATATCGCAATCGGCGACGGCGAGACCATCGAGGAGGACGGCTGGGCGCTGACGGCGGTGCTGACACCCGGGCACGCCGCAAACCACGCGGCCTTTTCGCTCGACGGCACCGGCATCCTCTTTTCCGGCGACCACGTCATGGCCTGGGCGACGTCCATCGTGGCGCCGCCGGACGGTTCGATGGCCGACTACATGGCCTCGCTCGACAAACTGATTTCGCGCCGCGACCACCTGCTTTTCCCGGGCCATGGCGGGCCGGTGAAACGCCCCGTCTCCTTCATGCGGGCGCTGAAGACGCACCGCCGCATGCGCGAGCGCGCGGTGATGGAGCGCATCAAAGCCGGCGACCGGCTGGTTCCCGACATGGTGAGGGTGATCTACCGCGACACCGACCCAAGGCTGCACGGCGCGGCAGCACTCTCGGTCTTCGCGCATCTCGAGGACCTGGTGGAACGCGGGATCGTGCAGACGGACGGACCACCTTCGCTCTTCGGGGGGTATCAACTGGTGGCTGGGGCGGACGATGAACCGAAATGACTACAGCTATTGGCACGATGCGGCTGTTCCGCCCTTTCCAGACGACAAGCCGCTCATCATCTTCTACGGCGAATGTGTCTTCTGTTCCGGCGGGGTGAAAGTTGCGCTGAAGCATGACAGGCGCAACGCTACTGCTTCCTCGCTGCGCAATCAGCGCTCGGCGCAGCACTTTACCGCCACTACGGCCTGGACGAGCGGGACTACGAGACGAACATCCTGATCGAAGACGGCCGCCCGCATTTCAAATCCGAGGGTTCGATCCGCTTAACATCTTCCCCGCCGTGAAGGACGAGGATTTTCAGGGGCGGCTTTAGGCCGCCCTTTCGAGTCCTCGGCTCCCGCCGGAAGTCTCCGACGCCGCCGATGGCCGTGTTCCAGCCAGGAGTATGTTGCCCGCCGCGTTGACGTCGGCGTGGTCTGCGCCAGGCTGCGGTTTGTCGTGCGCGGCTGGCGATTTTTCGGCATTCCCCTGCCTCTGGTGCTGGCGCCCGGCGGCGATACCTACGAGGAGGAGCGCGAAGGCCGGTCCATTTTCATGTGGAAGTCGGCGGACCCCTTACCGGGCTGATCGTGCGCTATGCCGGATGGCTGGAGAAAGAAGGCGGCTGAGGCCTGTTCTTACCCCGCGATGCCCAGCAGTTCCATATCGAGGGCTTCGAGATAGCGGTCGGCGATTTCGGCGCTGAGGCCGAGGTCGTGCTGGCCGTAGCGGGAGGCGACGCGGACGTCGACGAAGGTGGTTTCGGCTTCTTCGCGCAGCCGGATGACGACGTCGAAGTGCAGGCCGAGGATAAGCGTGCGGGCTTCACCCTGCAGCGTCACGCCGTTTGCGCTGCGGATGAGCTCTGCGACATCGTCCTCATAAGGCCGCGGCGTGGGAACGGGGACCTGATCGGGCGCTTCGGCGACAGCATCGCCATCAGGCGCTGGCCTTGCCGGCGCATCCTCGAGATCGCGGACCGGTTCGCCTTCGCCGGCACTTCTGGTGATCGTGATGCCATCCAGCTTCGCCACTTTCCTGACGGCTTCGAGCACCCGGTCGATCGCGCCTTCATAACGCCGGCCAGTTAGTTCCGGATAGGCGGCAAGCTGCTGTTCGCGCTCTTGCGGCGTGACGTCGGGATTGCGCTTCATCCAGATCTGATCGGCATGTGGCGGCGAAAGCCAGTCGGGCGCGGAAACGACGTCCGTCGACACGTCGTAGATCGCCGGCAGCGTGAAATAGCGCTCAGCGGCAAATCCGCCGAAGCCCAAGGGAAGGATCGCAAAGATCAGCGCTTTCAGCGCATCGAGGCCGGCTTCGGCTCCTCGCACCCAGAGGCTTCTGAGGCCGACGGCCGCAAGCAGGGCGGCCAGCATGGCAAAGCCGATGGAAACGAGAAGCAGTAGCACGAGATAGGGCGTGGCGAGCCCGCCGAAGCGATGGGCGACGAGCACCGCGACCCAAAGGACGAACGCAAACGCCCCGAAGCGCCGCGCGAAGCGGGCCGAATTGGAAACGGGGCGGTCAAAGCGGATGGCCATCAAACTTACCAGTTATGCGCAGGCGCATACCGCCTGCGAGGGCGCAATAAGCGCCCACACTTGTTTATGGCAAGATTCGCCTAAATTGAAACTGTTGTCTCCGCGCAAGGGCCGCAATCCACCAAAAGGCTGTTATGGCTTTCATAAGCGACATCTGATATGTCACTAAAAAGACAGCTCCAGCGGATTTGTGGACAACAGGACGGATCAGGAGTAACGCGATGCTTTCATCGGAAACACCCGAAAGACCGCAAGTATCATCGCTTGGCGCAAGCGATCCATCCGAGGCCTTCCTGCCGATGGAGCTTCTCGAGCTCGAGCTTTCGCTCGAAGGCTATGACGGCGGGGAAGAAGGCTTCTGCGAGGCGGTGCGCGCAGCTGCCGCCAATGCAAATGGCGAATTCCTGTTCGATCTTCCGGCAGCCGGGCTGATCGAGGATTGCCGGCGCCTCGCCGTTTTGCGCATCCCTTCGGTAAGTTCCGAAATGCGTGTCGTGCTTGCCGTTCTTGATCGCGATGGCTCCGAAATCCGCGTGCAGGCGCCGGATGAGGAGACAGAACATCTCGTGCAGTTCGCCGATGCCTTCATCGAAGTGCTGGAACGAATCTGATCTCAACCGCGTTCTTCGATGTTTGTTGACGTGAGCCGGCAAATCGCCTCTTGTCTGGCGACCGGCTCATGCATCGGAGAATGTGCTATGCGTCTTTCCGCTCTTTCCCTGCCCCTCGCCGCAATCGCGATCGGCCTTTCGGCCTGCCAGAGCCTCACGCCGGAAGAACGGCGGGCTGCCGACGAGCGGCAGTGCCTCGGCTACGGCTTCAAGCGCGGCACCAATGCCTTTGCCACCTGCCTGCAGCGCATCGATCTCGACAGGCGCGCCGACGCGCGAGCATTTCGCCTGCAGGCGGACGAGAACTTCGACGATTTCACCCGGCCGATCTACTATCCGCGCTATTACCGCCGCTGAGCAGCACCTATGACCGCCTGCGCCGCCGCCAGCCGCGCAATCGGTACGCGGAACGGAGAACAGGATACATAATCGAGGCCGATCTCCTCACAGAAATGGATCGAGGCCGGATCGCCGCCATGTTCGCCGCAAATGCCGAGCTTCATGTCGTTGCGCGTGCGCCTGCCGCGCTCGGCAGCGATGCTGATCAGCTCGCCGACGCCATCGAAATCCAGCGAGATGAAGGGATCGTGCTCGATGATGCCCTTGCGCTGGTAGGTCGGGATGAAGGCAGAGGCGTCGTCGCGCGAGATGCCAAAGGTCGTCTGCGTCAGGTCGTTGGTGCCGAAGGAGAAGAATTCGGCCGCCTCAGCGATCTTGTGCGCACGAAGGGCCGCACGCGGCAGCTCGATCATGGTACCGACAAGATAATCGATCGTCATGGCCGCTTCTGCCATCACATCCCTGGCGATCGCGTCGATCCGTTCCTTGACGTAATCCAATTCCGAACGCAGGCCGACGAGCGGCACCATGATTTCCGGCACGACAGGCGCACCCGTTTCCTGGGCGGCTGCAACGGCCGCTTCGAAGATGGCGCGCGCTTGCATCTCGACGATTTCGGGATGGGAAATGGCAAGCCGGCAGCCGCGGTGGCCGAGCATCGGGTTGAATTCGTGCAGCGCGTCGACGCGCTGGCGAAGTGAGGCAGCCTCCATGCCCATGGCGGCGGCGACATCCGCGATCTCTTCCTCGGTTTTCGGCAGGAATTCGTGGAGCGGCGGGTCGAGCAGGCGGATCGTGACCGGGAGACCGTGCATAACGCTGAAGAGGCCTGTGAAATCCAGCCGCTGCATCGGCAGCAGCTTGTCGAGCGCCGCACGTCTTCCCTCCTCGTTTTCGGCGAGGATCATCTCGCGCATGGCATGGATGCGCTCGCCTTCGAAGAACATGTGCTCGGTGCGGCAGAGGCCGATCCCTTCCGCGCCGAAGGCACGCGCAGCGCGTGCGTCGGCGGGGGTATCGGCATTGGTACGCACGGCCATGCGACGGGCCCTGTCGGCCCAGCCCATGATGCGGCCGAAATCGCCTGAAAGCTCCGGCTGGATCATCGGCACCTCGCCCTTCAGCACCTGCCCGGCCGAGCCGTCGATGGTGATGATGTCGCCCTTCTTCAGCGTCACGCCGACGCCGATGAGGCGCTCGTTGCGCAGATCGATGCGCATGGTTCCGGCACCGACCACGCAGGGGATGCCCATGCCGCGGGCGACCACCGCCGCGTGGCTGGTCATGCCGCCGCGCGTGGTGAGGATGCCTTCTGCGGCATGCATGCCGTGGATATCCTCCGGGCTGGTTTCGACGCGGAGCAGAATGACCTTGCGGCCCTCCTCCTCCGCCACGACGGCCTCTTCGGCGGTAAAGACGATCGCGCCGGTCGCCGCCCCCGGTGAAGCCGGCAATCCGGTGCCGATCACTTGGCGGTCGACGCGCGGGTCGATCGTCGGGTGCAGAAGCTGGTCGAGCGTCGACGGCTCGATGCGCATCACCGCCTGCTCTTCCGTGATCAGCTTTTCGTCCACCATATCGACGGCGATCTTCATCGCCGCCTTTGTCGAGCGTTTGCCGGAGCGCGTCTGCAGCATCCAGAGCGTGCCGCGCTCGATGGTGAATTCGATGTCCTGCATGTCGCGATAATGCGCTTCGAGCTTGGTGCAAATGCGGGTGAGTTCCTCGAAAGCCTCCGGCATTAGCTTTTCCAGCGACGGGCGGTCGGAGCCGGAGTTGATTCGGCCCTCCTCGGTGATGCTTTGGGGCGTGCGGATACCGGCAACCACATCTTCGCCCTGCGCATTCACGAGGAATTCGCCGTAGAGGGACTTCTCGCCGGTCGACGGGTTGCGCGTGAAAGCAACGCCGGTTGCCGAGGCATTGCCGAGATTGCCGAAGACCATGGCCTGGACGTTGACGGCCGTACCCCAGGCTCCCGGAATGTTGTGGAGCTGGCGATAGGTGACGGCGCGTGCGCTCATCCAGCTTGCGAAGACGCCGCCGATGGCACCCCAGAGCTGCTCCTCGGGATCCTGCGGGAACTCCTCGCCGAGCTCCTCCTCGATCAATTCCTTATATAGCGAAACGACATGCTGCCAGTCAGTGGCAGCCAGCTCGGTCTCGAATTCATGGCCGAGACGGGCCTTTTCGTCCTCCAGAATCTCCTCGAAAATCTCGTGATCGAGGCCCATGACGACATCCGCATACATCTGGATGAAGCGGCGGTAGCTGTCCCAGGCGAACCGCGCGTCGCCCGCGTCATGTCCAAGCGCCTGCACGGTTTCGTCGTTGAGGCCGAGATTGAGAACCGTATCCATCATGCCCGGCATGGAAACGCGGGCACCGGAGCGGACGGACAAGAGCAGCGGCCGGTCTTTTGCGCCGAACTGCCGGCCGGTCGCTTTCTCGATCGTCTCCAGTCCGCGGCGGATCTCGTCCTTCAGGACGGCATTGATCCGCTTGCCAAGCTCGTAATAAGCGCTGCAGGCATCGGCGACGATGGTGAAGCCCGGCGGCACTGGCAGGCCCAGGCTGCACATCTCGGCCAGATTGGCGCCCTTGCCGCCCAAAACGTCATGGTCCCGTGCGCGACCTTCCGCCTGCCCGTTGCCGAACGTATAGACCAGTTTGGTCATCTTCCCCCCGATATCAAAATCAGGACTAGCTTATTCCCTTGGTCCTGAAATGAAAATCGACAAATACGGCGAAATGTTGCACCGCACAATGGATGCGCACAGTTTCGAACCGTTTGAATGGAGGAGGGAAGAAAAAAAGCTTTGCGGGACTGCAACAACCGTCCCGCAAAGCCTTATTTCCGTCCAGCCAGGAAACTGGACGGGGGGTACGCTAAACCGGGTCAATCGGACCACCCTCGTCCAACATTATACCCGGCAAATCCAACATGCGCATAGCCGACCCTCAGGCCCGCCGCATGGAAACAACTTCTAATTCAATTCCGCAAAATGTGCATCACCCAATTGGGTTAACGCGTCCTTTGCGACCTGACCTTTTTTGGGTATTTATGAAAGCGCTTATTTTTCAAGCTGTTTCGCGAAGGCGTTCGGCAGTTTGCAGGTCGACGGAAACAAGCTGCGATACGCCCTGCTCCGCCATCGTTACACCAAAAAGTCGATTCATGCGTGCCATGGTGATCGGATTGTGAGTGATGATCACGAATCGGGTCTCGGTCGATGCGGCCATTTCATCCATCAGGTTGCAATAGCGCTCGACATTGTGGTCGTCGAGCGGCGCGTCCACTTCGTCGAGCACGCAGATCGGCGCCGGATTGGTGAGGAAGACGGCGAAGATCAGAGCCATGGCGGTCAGCGCCTGCTCGCCGCCGGAAAGCAGCGTCATCGTCTGCGGTTTCTTGCCGGGGGGGCGCGCGAGGATTTCGAGGCCCGCTTCCAGCGGATCGTCGGATTCGATCAGTTGCAGCTCCGCCGTACCGCCGCCGAAGAGGTGGGTGAAAAGGCGCTGGAACTGGCCGTTGACGACATCGAAAGCGGCGATCAAGCGTTCGCGGCCCTCGCGGTTGAGGCTCTGGATCGCACCGCGGAGCTTGCGGATGGCATCAATGACGTCGTCGCGCTCCCTGATCAGCGCTTCCAACTTTTCGGTGAGCTCCTTCTGCTCTTCCTCGGCGCGCAGATTCACGGCCCCAAGGCGCTCGCGCTCCATCTTCAGCCGCTCCAGCTCGCGCTCGACCTCGCGCAGGTCTGGAACGGTCTGCATGGCCTGCAGGCCCGTCAGGCGGAACGCCTCGTGCGGCGGAACATCGAGCGCTTCCCGGATGCGGCTCTCGCTCTCCTGCCGCTTTTCGCGCGCCGAGACGAGGCGCTCTTCGGCGCGGCCGCGACGCTCTCGGCTTTCTGCGAGTTCGGAAAGGGCGGTGGCAGCCTTGTGATCGGCTTCGCGCTGCACGAGTTCGGCGGCAGCCAGAAGATCTGCGGCCCCCCGGCGTGCAGCTTCTGCTTTCTGCAGTTCGTTCAGCAGCGCATGGCGCTTGTCTTCGAACTCATCAGGCGCCATTTCGAGTTCGACGGCTTCTTCGCGGGCCTCCTCCTCGCGGTCGCGCAGGGTCGCTATGTGCTCTTCGGCGCTTGCGGCGCGCTGGCGCCAGGTCTCCCGCTCCTGGCCAATCGCCACGATACGGCGCTGGCGGGCCTCGTTTTCGCGGTTCAGGCTTTCATGGCGAGCACGAGCTTCAGCCGCAAGGCCGCGATCGGTTGCGACCTCGGCCTGCTGAATGCGCAGCCGGTCGTCGAGCGCGACGATATCCGGCGCGTCCTCAAGCTCGATACGCGCATTCTCTTCCTGAACGGCAAAGTCTTCCTGCTGCGACTGGATCTGGCTGACGGCTTCCGCGATCACGTCGCGGCGGCGGATGAGATCACCGGCGGCGCGTTCGGCAGCGGCCAGCGCGTCGCGCGCCTCGGCAAGGTGCCTTGCCGAAAGGCGGCTCATGTCCCGCGCTTCGTTGAGCCTGCGTTCCTCGCCGCGAATGGCCTCGGTCGCCATTGCAAGCCGCTCTTCCGCTTCGGCCAGAACGTCGCGGGCAAGTGAAACTTCGCTTTCCAGCTCGTCGAGACGGTTCTTCTGAGCGAGGCGCAAGGCAGCCGCGCTCGGCGCGTCGGCGCCGGTTACATGGCCGTCCCAGCGGTAGACGGCGCCGTCCTTCGTCACCAGCCGTTGCCCGGGCTTCAGCTCCTTCATCAGCCGCGCGGCGTCGGCATCGGTGACGAGGCCGATCTGCTTCAAGCGGCGCGTTAGTGCAGCCGGCGCGCCGACGTGGTTCCGCAAGGGCTCGGCGCCCACCGGCAGCGCGGGGTCAGACGCGCCGTCGCCATTTCCCGACCAGTGGGCCGGCGCCCTCGGGTCGAGAGGCGATTCCAGATCGTCGCCGAGTGCAGCACCCAACGCCGTTTCGAAGCCTCGATCGACACGGAGATCATCGGCAACGGATTGAAATTCCCCCGCCGCCGCACCTGCGGCAAGCATGCGCGAGATGGTGCGAGCTTCGGTTTCCAGCGCATTCAGCTTCGAGCGCGCCTCCTCGACCGGCCCGCGGGAAAGCGCTTCGGTTTCGCGGGCTGCGGCGAGCGCCTGTTCGACCGCCTGAATCACCGTTTCGGCTTCTGCGACGGCGATCTCCGCGGCCTCGACAACCGCTCGCTTTTCATCGGGATCGGGCAGCGCAGCGATCTTTTCGGTCACGATCGAGAACTCGCGGCTTGTCTCGTCCAGCTGCCGTTCGAGGCGCATCTTGCGGTCGGCGAGATCGCGGATCGCGCGTTCCAGCTGATGGCGTCCGGCCGCGGCCTCGGCGCGCTCGGCGGTGAGTGCCGCGAAAACGTGTTCGCTGTCGGCAAGCTTTGCCGACACACCTTCGAAAGCTTCGCGCAACTCGTCGGCATGGCGACCGGAATCCGCCAGTATTTCCGTAATATCCGCGTCCTCTGCGTCGAGGCGCGCTAGGATTGCGGCATTGTCCGAGATCAGCCGCTCCTCGCGCTGAATGTCCTCGGCAAGCTGCGCCAAGCGGCGGGTCAGCTCGTCGCGGCGGCGCAGGATCCGGTTCGCGTCATCCTCGAGCTGGGTCTTGGCGATCTGCAGCCGCTGGAGGGCGGCAGCGGCACGCGCCTCGCTCTCGCGCAGCTCCGGCAGCTTCAGGCTGGCGACGCCTTGTGCCTTTGCCGCCTCCATCTGAATCTGGGCCTTTTCCGCAACGACGACGGTCGCCTGGTTAAGGGCGCTATCGGCCTCGGCTTCCGCCTCCTTCGCCTGCACCCAGCGGATATGCAGGAGTGTCGCTTCACGCGCACGGATTTCGGCGGACAGCGTCTTGAAGCGATTCGCCTGGCGTGCCTGGCGCTTCAGGCTCTCGATCTGGCCTTCGAGTTGCGAGGTCACGTCATCGAGGCGTTCGAGGTTGCCTTCGGCGGCGCGAAGCCGCAGCTCTGCCTCGTGACGGCGGGAATGCAGGCCGGAAATGCCGGCCGCCTCTTCCAGCAACTGACGGCGGGCCTGCGGTTTGGCCGAAATCAGCTCGCCGATCCGCCCTTGGCCTACCATCGACGGTGAACGCGCGCCGGTCGAGGCATCAGCGAAGAGGAGCTGCACGTCCTTGGCACGGCTTTCCTTGCCATTAATTCGATAGATCGAACCCTGCTCGCGCTCGATGCGGCGGGTAACCTGAATTTCGTCGCTGTCGTTGAAGGCGGCAGGCGCCGTGCGCTCGCTGTTGTCGAGATAGAGCGCGACTTCGGCCGTGTTGCGCGCCGGGCGGTTTCCCGAACCGGAGAAGATCACGTCGTCCATGCCGGAGGCGCGCATGTTCTTGTACGAGTTCTCGCCCATCACCCAGCGCAATGCCTCGACAAGGTTGGACTTGCCGCAGCCGTTAGGCCCGACAACGCCGGTGAGGCCCCGCTCGATGATGAATTCCGTCGGCTCGACGAAGGATTTGAAGCCGATGACGCGGAGCTTGTTGAACTTCATGCGAGGGCTCCGGAAGAAGCGGCGGAGGGTTTGATACCTCCCTCTGCCCTGCCGGGCATCTCTCCCATTGGCGGGAGGCGGCGGCTTCCCCAAACAACCGGGCCATCGGCTAAAACACTTGTGACGGGCGGGAGAGCTGCCCCATCCGATCTCCCCCCTTGTGGGGGAGATGTCCAGCAGGACAGAGGGGGGTGCTCGCGCCAAGCCTTGAAACGAAAAACAGGCGGACAGCCACGGACAGCGCCCGTCATCGCCAAACGGTACGGATCAAAGCAGGCTGTCGATGAGGGCCGACATGGTGTCAACCGGCATGTCTCCAGAATAACGCTTCCCGTTGATGAGGAAAGTCGGCGTGGCATCGATGCCGAACTCCTTGGAGCCCCTTTCCCGCGTGGCGTTCACTTCATCCAGAAGCTTCTGGTTCGTCAAGCACTTCGTAAAACTATCCTCACTAAATCCAGCGAGTTTAGCCATCTGGAGAAGTGCAGCACGCCGATCTTCGGCGGCGGCCCAGGTTTCCTGCTGTTTGAAAAGCATGGAAACCATCGGGAAATACTGTTCCGGCGTGCTCAATTCTTCCGGCTTGGAGGCGTTGCAGCGGGCGAGCATGAAGGCTGCGGCAGCCGCCGGATCGAACGGGAATTCGCGGATGATGAAGCGCGCCTTGCCGGCATCCACGTACTTCTTCTTGATCTCGTCGAAGGTCGTATTGTGGAAGTGGGCGCAATGCGGGCAGGTCATCGACATATATTCGACAATGGTGACCGGGGCATCTTCCTTGCCAAGCGCCATTTCCGGCAGCGGACCGGGCTTCAACACTTCCGTCATGTCGACATCGCCAGCCGGCTGCGGAAGTTCGGCTGCTGCGTTTGTCGCGCTTGCGACCGCAAGTGTCGCCGTCGCGGCGGCCATGCCGCTCAGAAGCTGGCGTTTCGTCAGTTGCATTTCAGAGATCAGCATGGGTTCCCCTAATCAAGAGTGGCGGCTGAATGTGCGATATAACGGCGCGCAGCCGCGAACAAGGCACGCTTCGCCAACTTTCTTCAAAGAATTGTGACCTTGGTGGGACGAAAGCTTGCGTTGCAGGCCACATCTGCAATTTTCAGTTTCGCCGCTTGCTATGTACTCGTAGATTTCGAGCAAATCCTTTTCTGACCTGGGGCGGAATACGACGCCGGCTGTCACTGTCCGCTCTTCATTCGCTCGGCATGGAGACGCTCGATACGAGCAAAAAGCGACATCCGCATTGATATCGGGAGCCGGATCATCAATCGCTTCACGGATTTTCTCGCGCATGATTTCGTTGAGCGCTTCCTCTTCGCGATCGAGCGCCCTCAGCGCTGCGCGCAAGACCTCACTGGCGGAACTGTACGCGCCGGATTCAAGCCGCGCATCCAAACTTTTCTGCTGGGAGCCGAGTGTGACGGTGATCGGTTTGCTGGGTCGCACCAACCCTGCCTTCTGTTGATAATTATACTGCAATATAGAAAGGCAAGTTCAAGCGGCGCTATCGCCGCTTCCCCAATATCGCGGTGCCCAGCCGCTTCACCGCCTCGCGCAGCTTGTCGCCTTCGATGCCTTCCATCATGCTTTCAAGCTTTCGGGCCGCCTCGCCCTTCAGCGGCTGCGGCGGACGCGATCGTTTGGCCGCCTGCGAAACCGGCTTCTGGACGATGCGGATCTGGTGGACGGCGGCGAAGCCGAAGAAGCTGTTGATGCGCTGGATGAGTTCGCCCTGCGCGTGGCTCAGGAACAAAGCGCGTGCGCCTTCGCAGGCGATCGTCAGGACGCCGGGCTTATAGGTGCCATTTTCATTGCCGCGCACCCAGGCGATCTTTTCCGGCCGCGTGCAATCGGCGAAATCCTCGCCGACGATTTCGTCCCAGCAGCCGAGCAGCGCGGTGTTGATACCGGCGCGTTTTGCAAGCACCGGATCGATGAGCCCGTTCGCCAGTTCGGATATCTGCTTTTCACCTTTACGTGGATAACTCATCGAAACCTTCAGGTGCCGCCGCCATTCGGCGCTGCCGCCTTGATCGCGCAGCATTGCTCCGCCAAGTATAGGGCACTTCCCCGTCCCGCGGCAAATGATGACATCAACGATACTCGACGCGCCGACCGCGCAGCCCCTTCTCGACTGGTACGACCGGCATCACCGGGACCTGCCCTGGCGCGTTTCGCCGCCTATGGCGCGACGCGGCGTGAGGGCCGATCCTTATCGCGTCTGGCTTTCGGAGGTGATGCTGCAGCAGACGACCGTGCAGGCCGTGAAGCCCTATTTTGCCAATTTCCTGACGCGCTGGCCAACGGTTCGCGACCTCGCCGACGCGCCGACCGAGGACGTCATGGCAGCCTGGGCGGGACTCGGCTACTACGCCCGCGCCCGCAATCTCAAGAAATGTGCCGAAGCGGTCGCCACGCAACATGACGGCGTCTTTCCGGATACGGAGGACGGCCTGAAATCTCTGCCCGGTGTCGGCGACTATACGGCAGCGGCGGTCGCGGCGATCGCATTCAACCGGCAGGCCGCCGTCATGGACGGCAATGTCGAGCGGGTGATTTCCAGGCTCTACGCGATCGCCACGCCACTTCCGGCCGGCAAGCCGCTGATGAGGCAGAAGGTGGCGCTGCTGACGCCGGCCACCCGCCCCGGCGATTTTGCCCAGGCCATGATGGATCTCGGCGCGACGATCTGCACGCCGAAGCGGCCGGCCTGCTCGCTCTGTCCGTTCAGGGGATCGTGCGAGGCGCTTCACCTGCATGACCCCGAACAGTTTCCGGTGAAGGCGGCGAAGAAGGAAAAGCCGGTGCGCCTCGGCGCGGCCTTTGTCGCCGTGACGGCGGATGGCGAAATCCTCCTTCGGCGGCGGATCGCAAGCGGGCTGCTCGGCGGCATGACAGAGGTGCCGACGACGGCATGGACGTCGCGGATCGACGGCGAGACGTCCGCGGATGCGGCGCCCTTCCCCTCTCAGTGGGAGGCATGCGGCACCGTCACCCATGTGTTCACGCATTTCGAGCTCCGGCTTTCGATCTACCGCGCCGCGATCCCATCGCACATTCAAATCGATGACGGATGGTGGGAAGCGGTTACAAATCTTGAAGCGCAGGCGCTGCCGACCATCATGAAAAAAGCGATCGCGACCGCTATTCCTCGTGCGTTTGCAATGCCCAAGGGGTGACCATGACTGCATCAATCCATCATATCGTTTTTGATATCGGCAAAGTTCTTATCCATTACGATCCGAATATTCCCTACAGCCGCCTCATTCCCGACGAGGCAGAGCGCAAGTGGTTCTTCGACAATGTCTGCACCCACGACTGGAACGTCGAGCAGGACCGCGGCCGCACCTGGGCGGATGCCGAAGCGCTGCTGATTGAAATCCATCCTTCGCGTGAAGAGCATATCCGCGCCTTCCGCAAGCACTGGCACGAGATGGTGCCGCATGCCTATGAGGGCAGCGTCGCGATCATGGAGGGACTGATCGCGGAGGGCCGCGACGTGACGATGCTGACGAACTTCGCCTCCGATACGTTCCGCGAAGCGCAGAAGCGCTTTGCCTTCCTGACCAAGCCGCGCGGCGTCACCGTTTCCGGCGATGTTGGGCTGATCAAGCCGGATATCGCGATCTACGAAACGCATACGAGGAGCTTCGGACTCGAGCCGGCGGCGACGATCTTCATCGATGACGCGCCTGCGAATGTCGAAGGCGCCAAAGCGGCAGGATGGAACGCCGTGCTCTTCACCGGCGCCGACAAGTTGCGCAGCGATCTTGCCGACTATGGCGTGGGTGCAAGGTGACGGACTGCTTGGCCTTCTGAAAGAAAAGGCGCCCGGGGATTGATCCCGGGCGCCGTAAGCCTTCTTCCGCAACTGGAGGTACAAAAACCGGAAGAAGGTAGTCTCGATAAGGTCAGGCCGCTGCTCATCCCGCCTTTGCCAGATCACTGCGGATCACGGACCGCAAGTCGTCGATGGGGCGCAGGGATTGCCCATCGTCAAAGTGCCAGAATGTCCATCCGTTGCATGCATCAAGCCCCTGCACCTTCGCGCCGAGACGATGAATCGAACCGGCCTCGCCACCGGAGGCCACCGTGCCGTCGGCGCGGACGATCGCGCTGTAGCGGCGGCGGGCATCTGTCAGCACCTGGCCGGGCTTGATGAGGCCGCTTTCCACCAGGACGTTGAAGGCGACGCGAACCTCCTGCTTCTTGCCGGTCATGACGGTCAATTCCGCCTTGCCGAGCGGCTCGACGGCGGCGATGCGGGCGGACGCCGCATCGATATAGTCCTGCTCGCGCTCGATGCCAACGAAGAGGCGGCCCAGGCGCTTGGCGACAGCGCCCGTGGTGCCGGAGCCGAAGAACGGGTCGAGGATGATGTCGCCGGGCTTCGACGACGCCATGATGACGCGGGCGAGCAGTGCTTCCGGCTTCTGCGTCGGATGCGCCTTCTTGCCGTCCTCGCCCTTCAGCCGCTCGGAGCCGCTGCAGATAGGGAAGAGCCAGTCGGAGCGCATCTGCACGTCGTCGTTCGCAGCCTTCATTGCATCGTAGTTGAAGGTATAGCCTTTGGCCTTCGCGTCCGGACTTGCCCAGATCATCGTCTCATGGGCATTCTGGAACCGGCGGCCCTTGAAATTCGGCATCGGGTTGGTCTTGCGCCAGACGATGTCGTTGAGGATCCAGAAATTCAGGTCCTGCAGGGTGGCGCCGACACGGAAGATATTGTGATAGGAGCCGATCACCCAAATGGTGCCGGTCGGCTTCAGCACGCGGCGGCAGGCAAGCAGCCAGGCGCGGGTGAAGGCGTCGTATGCTTCGAAGGACGCGAATTGATCCCATTCGTCATCGACGGCGTCGACGAGTGACTGGTCCGGACGGTGGAGCGTGCCGCCGAGCTGGAGATTGTATGGCGGATCGGCAAAAATGACGTCGACGGAGTTGGTCGGCAAAGCTTCGAGGGCTGCAACACAATCACCCTTGATGATCGTGTTGATCCAAGAGCCCGGTGTTGCGGAGGTCTTGAGATCGGCAAGCGGAAAAACAGACGCCATATGGATACTCGCTCATACACATTACGCTTTTTACTCGCCGTTATGGTTACTCAAGTTGGTTACCAAAGCCTGAACCGGTGGATGATTTCGGGAAATTATTCGTAGTTGAGCGTGGCGCTTTAGCCGATTTGTCCCTTCTGGTCGCTGGCGATCCCCTCGGACTCCGTCATCCTCGGGCTTGACCCTAGGATCCACCCATTGCCAAAATGCTTGAAGAATGGGTCCTCGGGTCAAGCCCGAGGATGACGGAGAGTGGGCTTCCTCTCCAAGCGAAACCAAGCCTCTAGACTAAGCCGTGTGCACCTTCAGGCTATCCGCCGGCGCCTCATCCCGCTCGAACATGCCGTAGTCGCGGACGACGTGGCCGATGCGCAGGCGGTAGTCGGCGAAGATGCCGTTTCGGCCGGCCTTCTGCGCGGCGCGGTGAGCTTCGAGGTTGCGCCATTCTCTCACCGCCTCTTGGTCCCGCCAGAACGAGAGCGACAGCAGTTTGCCGCGCATCGTCAGGCTCTCGAAGCGTTCAATGGAGATGAAGCCGTCGATCTTTTCCAGTTCGGCGCGCAGGTCACCGGCAAGGTCGAGATATCTGTGGCGTTCGCCCAGATAGGGGACGACTTCGAAGATGACGGCGATCATGGCAGCACCAGCGGGGAATGAGGGACGGACACGTTCTTCAGGAAGATGCGGTCCTCCTTGAGAATGAAGCGTTCGCGTTTGGCGAACTCGTAGTTTTGCTTACCGAGCGGATCGGCTGCGAGGCGGGCGCGATAGGCCTCGTAAGCGGCAAGGCTTTCGATGTTATAGACGCCGTAGGCGGTTGTCGCAGACCCCTCATGCGGGCCGAAGTAGCCGATGAGATCGGCGCCGTTGCGTGGGATCGCCTGCCCCCAAACACGGGCATATTCGGTAAAGGCATCCTTAGTGAAGGGGTCGATCTCGTAGCGGATGAAGCAGGTCAGCATCTCTTTCTCCTTGCTTGTGAAAGGCGTTTTCGCACATTGCACGACGACAATGCTTCGGTTACGATCGAAGTATGAAAGAAGGACCGGACATTGCCCAGATTGGAGCGCTGATCGGCGATCCTGCGCGCGCCAACATGCTGGCTGCGCTTTCTGGCGGCCGGGCACTGACGGCGACCGAGCTTGCGGCAGTCGGCGGCATCACCCTTCAGACGGCGAGCACGCATCTCGCCAAGCTCCAAACCGGCGGCCTGCTCACCCAGCGCAAGCAGGGCCGACACCGCTATTTCACACTCGCAGACGAGGCGACTGCCCGGCTGATCGAGAGCATGATGGGCTTCGCCGCCAGCCGCGGCCATCTCAGACACCGGATGGGTCCGAAGGAACCGGCGCTGCGCAAGGCGCGCATCTGCTACGATCATCTGGCCGGCGATTACGGCGTGCGCATGCTCGACAGTCTCGTGGCTTCGGGCGCGATCGACGCCCTCGGCGAAAGCCTGTCGGTCACGTCGAAAGGTGAAAGCCAACTGAAATGCATCGGCGTCGATATCTCCGATCTCAAGTCGTCACGCCGCCCGCTCTGCCGCTCGTGCCTCGACTGGAGCGAGCGGCGCGCGCATCTTGCCGGCAGCCTCGGCAAGGCGCTGCTTTCCAACTTCTTCGACAAGGGCTGGGCGCGGCGGACGGCGGGAAGCCGTTCGGTGATCTTCTCGCCAGAAGGCGAGCGGCAGTTCCTGTCGCTCTTTCCGCTGGAAGCCTGACGACCGACAGCAGCAGCCAGCCGTCCGCGAGGCGCATCCCAGCCATGCCCGCCTGCCGGTTGAGCTTTCGGCGTCCATCGTGTAAGTCGCATCATCCCCCAACAAGGCTTGAGAGTACATGGACGGCTTCGACCTCATCATTTTCGACTGCGACGGCGTTCTGGTCGATTCCGAAATTATCGCGGCGGACGTGGAGTCCAAGCTTCTGACGGACGCGGGCTATCCGATCAGCACCGAAGAGATGGCCGAGCGGTTCGCAGGCATGACTTGGAAGAACATCCTTCTCCAGGTGGAGCGCGAGGCGAGCATCCCGCTTTCCGCGTCGCTGCTCGACAAATCCGAAAAGCTGCTCGACCTGCGCCTCGAGCGCGACGTGCAAGCCATTCCGGGCGTCGAGTTCGCCGTCTCGCGCCTTGATCTGAAGCGTTGCGTCTGCTCGAATTCCAGTTCGCACAGGCTCGACATGATGCTCGGCAAGGTGGGATTGAAGAAGCTGTTTGCTCCGAATGTCTTTTCCGCAAAAGATCTCGGGCCGGATCGCGTCAAGCCGAAGCCGGACATCTTCCTGCATGGCGCCGAAAAGATGGGCGTTTCACCGTCGAAGACGGTCGTCGTCGAGGATTCCGTCCATGGCATCCATGCGGCACGCGCCGCCGGCATGCGCGTCATCGGCTTCACCGGTGCATCGCATACCTATTCCTCGCACGCCGACCGCCTGACGGATGCCGGTGCAGAGACGGTCATCTCGCGGATGAACGACCTGCCGGGCGTGGTTGCCGCCCTTGCGGAATGGGCTGGCGTCCTCTGACGAGGAACGCCGAAGCGCCCTTAGCTGCCCTTCTTGGTCTTTGCGGCCTGCCCCTGATCGAAGCCGATATTGATGCGCACCAGTGCACCGGAGCCGACCGGCAGCTTGAAGCCGTCCTTGCGGAAGAGGACTTGAGCGGCCGTCTGCCCTGCCGGAATTTCGGCGGTAAACGGAACCACTTCCGAAGAGACGACATCCTGGCCGTCGTAGGCGGTGATCCGCAGCGGCAGCGTGACGCGGCCCGGGCCGCCGGCTGGACCGGCGATCAGGCGGATCTGCGCCACGACTGTCATCGACAGGTTCTGTTCGTTCAGCGTGCACTGGCGCGTGTAGTCGCCGATTGCCGCCTGATGGACGATCTGGCTGTTGTCACCCGTCTTGCCCTTGGCATAGGTGCGGAAGATCGCGTCCTGATCCTTCATGAAAATCTGCGGGCAGGTGCCCTGGACGACCGGCTGGGCGGCACCCTGAGCGTTGGTCGCCGTGCCGATCGGCGTGTTGCTGGAAGAGGGATTGGCGGGCGCAAGCGGCATGATCTGAGCATTGCCGTTCGTCTGCGCCGCTTCGGTGGACTTGCTTTCGCCGCCGACACCCAGGGAGTTGCAGCTGGCAAGAAGAGCGGCGACAGATACGGAAACGATGAGACGCGAGACTTTGCCGAACACGATTATTCCACCCTCTTACAAAGTTTCTGGCAGGCCTCGAAGTCTTGTTTGCGGGGCCTTTCGTGACAGTTTGCGATGGTCTATATCAGCGGCGCAAAGAAAAATCGATCGGGTAAGCACCGTTTTGACGCACATTTCGATCTGCTGCAATTCCGGCGCTTGGCTCCTCCATCCGGATCTCTTCCGGCCATAACGTCAAGGATGAAGAACGTGGACTATATCTCGACCCGCGGCGAGGCCCCATCCCTCGGCTTTTGCGATGCGTTGCTGACGGGTCTTGCGCGCGACGGCGGTCTCTATGTTCCTCGCCAATGGCCGCATTTCTCCAAGAAGGAAATCCGGGCCCTGCGCGGCAAGAGCTACCAGGAGATCGCGTTTGCGATCCTTTCGCCCTTTACGACCGGCGAAATTCCCGCCACCACCTTCCGGGCGATGATCGACGAAGCCTATGGCACTTTCCGGCATCCGGCGATCGCCCCTCTCGTACAGACGGGAGCGAACAGCTTCGTCATGGAACTTTTCCACGGCACCACGCTCGCCTTCAAGGACGTGGCGATGCAGCTTCTGGCGCGTCTGATGGACTATGCACTGGAAAAGCGCGGCCAGCGCGCGACGATCGTCGGCGCGACGTCGGGCGATACGGGCGGGGCTGCGATCGACGCCTTCGCGGGCCGCGAACGCACCGATATCTTCATCCTCTTTCCGCACGGCAAGGTTTCGCCGGTGCAGCAACGGCAGATGACCACCTCGACGGCGGGCAATGTCCATGCACTGGCGGTCAAGGGCAATTTCGACGACTGCCAGAACCTCGTCAAAGCGATGTTCAACGATGTGGCCTTCCGCGACAAGGTACGCCTTTCCGGCGTCAACTCGATCAACTGGGCGCGCATCATGGCCCAGATCGTCTATTATTTCACGACGGCGATCGCACTCGGCGCGCCGGACCGCAAGATTTCGTTCACCGTGCCGACCGGCAATTTCGGCGACATCTTTGCAGGCTACGCCGCGAAGCGCATGGGCCTGCCGATCGGCAAGTTGGTGATCGCGACCAACGAGAATGACATCCTCGCCCGCACGATGAGGACCGGCCGCTACGACATGAAGAAAGTGAAGGCGACAACCTCACCATCGATGGACATCCAGATTTCCTCGAACTTCGAGCGGCTGCTTTTCGAAGCCTACGACCGGGATGCTTCCAAGGTGCGCCATGCGATGGACAGCCTGAAGCAGTCGAACGGTTTCGAGATCACGCCGAAGGCGCTTGCCGCGATCAGGAAGGATTTCCGCGCCGGCCGCGCCAGCGAAAAGCAGGTGGCGCAGACGATCAAGACTACCTATGCCGAAACCGGCTATCTTCTCGACCCGCATTCGGCGATCGGTGTCTTCGTCGCTGCCAAGCACGAAAAACCGAACACGCCGATGGTGACGCTTGCGACCGCGCACCCGGCAAAATTCCCCGCAGCGGTAAAATCCGCCTCCGGTATTGACCCGGCGCTTCCGACGTGGCTTGCTGGTCTGATGCTTAAGGAGGAGCGCTTCCAAGTCGTCGATCCGGAACTTAAGGCCATTGAAGGCTTTATCGGCAAACACGCCCGGACGTGATGCGGCAAGCGCAGAAAGATAGCCAATGACAGTTGAGTGCACCCGGCTCAAATCCGGGCTGACGGTAGTAACCCAGACCATGCCGCATCTTGAAAGCGTCGCTCTGGGCGTCTGGATCAAATCGGGTTCGCGCAACGAGACGGAAGACGAGCATGGCATAGCGCACCTGCTCGAACACATGGCGTTCAAGGGCACGGCCCGGCGTTCGGCCCGCGACATCGCCGAGGAAATCGAGGATGTGGGCGGCGAGGTGAACGCTGCCACCTCGACCGAAACGACGTCCTATTATGCCCGCGTGCTGAAGGATTACCTGCCACTTGCCGTCGATATTCTCGCCGACATCCTGACCGAATCGGCCTTCGAGGAAGACGAACTCGAACGCGAGAAGCAGGTCATCCTGCAGGAGATCAACGCGGCGAACGACACGCCGGACGACGTGGTCTTCGACAAGTTCTCCGAGACCGCCTATCGCGACCAGACGCTCGGCCGCGCCATCCTCGGCACGCCGCAAACCGTCGTCTCCTTCTCGCCGCAGCAGATCCGCAGTTATCTCGGCCGAAACTACACCACCGACCGCATGTTCGTCGTCGCCGCCGGGGCGGTCGATCATGACGAATTCGTGCGCATGGTGGAACGGCGCTTCGCGAGCCTGCCGACCGCGCCGAGCGCGCCGCCGGTCATCGAGACAGCCCGCTACATCGGCGGCAGCGTGCGCGAGACGCGCGACCTGATGGATGCGCAGGTCCTGCTCGGATTCGAGGGCAAGGCCTACCATGCCCGCGACTTTTACTGTTCGCAGATCCTTGCCAATATCCTCGGCGGCGGCATGTCGTCCCGCCTCTTCCAGGAAGTGCGGGAAATTCGCGGCCTCTGCTATTCGATCTATGCCTTCCACTGGGGCTTTTCCGACACCGGCATCTTCGGCATCCATGCCGCGACCGGCGGCGAGAACCTTCCCGAACTCGTGCCGGTGATCGTCGACGAGCTGCACAAGTCGGCAGGCTTCATCGAGCAGAAGGAGATCGAGCGCGCCCGCGCGCAGATCCGCGCCCAGCTTCTGATGGGGCAGGAAAGCCCGGCCGCACGCGCTGGCCAGATCGCCCGCCAGATGATGCTCTATGGCGAGCCTATCTCCAATCAGGAAATGATGGAACGGCTCGAGGGCATCACCATCGAGCGTCTCACCGACCTCGCCGGCCGCCTGTTCTTTGACACCGTGCCGACCCTTTCGGCAATCGGCCCGCTGGAGCGGCTTGCACCTATGGAAGACATCGTCGCCTCGCTGTCCGCTCCCTTAGCGCAGTCGAAAACAGCAAGCCGCTGAGCCGCGTTCCATCCTGCCGGGAGTGATCGATGCCAAAATCGGTTTTTCGGTTCCTGTCGCGGCAGCCGGAAGCGGTGGAGATCGAGAACGACCGCTATGCGCTGAGGCTTCCGCGCTACCAGGATTTCAACCAGTGGCACAAGCTGCGCGCCGCCAGCCGCAAGTTCCTGGAACCCTGGGAACCCACGTGGCGGCGCGATGAGCTGACGGAGGGCGCCTATCGCGCCCGTGTCATCCGCGGCAAGCAGGAATACGCCTCCGGACAGGCGATCCCGCTGTTCCTGTTCCTGAAACCGGACATGGAGCTGCTCGGCGGGATCACGATCGGCTATATCCGTCGCGGTGCGGCGCAGAGCTGCATGATCGGCTACTGGATGGGCGAGAAGCATGCCGGCCAAGGCCATATGTTCGCCGCACTTCAGTTGGTTATACCCTATATCTTCGCAGGGCTTGAGTTGCACCGTATCGAGGCAGCCTGTATTCCGGAGAACGCACGAAGCATTCGCCTGCTTGAAAAGGCTGGGTTTCAGCGGGAAGGCTATCTGCGCGGATACTTGAAAATAAACGGTCAGTGGCATGACCACGTGATGTATTCACTGCTTGCCACCGATGCGGATACAGGCAGGAAAACCGACAGCCGATGACCACGAACCGCATGCTGCCCAAATCACCGTCCGGCCGATTGATCGCGGTGATCGCAGCTCTTTTCCTGTCGATGCTTGCATTGGCTGCAGGCGTTGCGCAGGCGGCGGAACCGGTGAAGATTTCCCGCGACGACACGGCGCTCGATCTGACCGCGACGACGGAAATCTATGCCAACCAGGGCGAGGCCTTCCAGGTTTCGACGGCTGCAGGCGCAGACGGCATCCGCCGGCGCATCGAGGTGCGCGCCAGCTCCGAAAATCACCAGGGTGACTGGGCCGTCTTTGCGCTCGCCAATGTCTCGGAAGAGCAGCTCGAGCGCGTTATCGTCGCTCCGCATTTCCGCCTTGTGAATTCCAAGCTTTTCTGGCCGGACCTCGGCTCGCAGCGCATCATGGCGATTACGCCGAGCGAAGGCTTTGCGCTCGACCGCCAGCCAAGCGACGAGGCCGACGTCTTCCGCATCACTCTGAACCCCGGCGCGGTCATCACCTTCGTTGCCGAGCTTGCGACGCCCGAGCTGCCGCAGATCTATTTGTGGGAGCCGGACGCCTATAAGGACACGATTAACGCCTTCACGCTCTACCGCGGCATCGTGCTCGGGATTGCCGGCCTGCTTGCCGTGTTCCTGACGATCCTCTTCGTCGTCAAGGGAACTTCGATGCTGCCTGCGACGGCGGCACTCGCCTGGGCGGTGCTCGGCTATATCTGCGTCGATTTCGGTTTCCTTGGCAAACTCGTGAGCGTTGCCTCGGCAGACCAGCGAATATGGCGCGCCTGTGCGGAAGTGGCGCTGGCGTCGAGTTTCGTGATCTTCCTGTTCACCTATCTGAACCTCAACCGCTGGCACACGCATCTCGGCTACGCCACGCTCGCCTGGGTGCTCGGCCTTGCGCTGCTCTTCGGCGTCGCGATCTACGATCCCTCGATCGCCTCCGGCATTGCGCGGCTTTCCTTCGCGCTGACTGCGACGATGGGCATAGTGCTCATCATCTATCTCGGCTTCAACCGCTACGACCGCGCCATCCTGCTGGTACCCGCCTGGGCGCTGATCCTGGTCTGGTTGTTCGGAGCATGGCTGACCGTGACAGGCCGGCTTGACAACGACATCATCCAGCCGGCGCTCGGCGGCGGCCTCGTCCTCATCATTCTGCTGATCGGCTTTACAGTGATGCAGCACGCCTTTGCGGGCGGCGCCTTCCAGCAGGGCCTGTTCTCCGATCTCGAACGGCAGTCTCTGGCACTCACGGGCTCCGGTGATATGGTCTGGGACTGGGACGTGGCGCGCGACCGCGTCGTCACCATTCCGGATGTTTCCGTGAAGCTCGGATTGTCGCCTGGCACCATGCATGGTGCAGCCCGCAACTGGCTGCCGCGGCTACACCCGGACGACCGCGACCGCTTCCGCGCGACGCTGGACGTGCTGCTCGAACATCGCCGCGGGCGGCTGAACCATGAGTTCCGCATCCGCGCCGAGGACGGACATTTCCATTGGCTGCTGATCCGCGCCCGGCCGGTGCTCGGCTCGAACGGCGAGATCATCCGCTGCGTCGGCACGATCGTCGATGTCACGGAGCAAAAGAATTCCATCGAGCGGCTGCTGCATGACGCATTGCACGACAATCTCACCGGCCTGCCGAACCGCCAGCTCTTCATCGACCGCCTACAATCGGTACTGGCGCTTGTGCCCGGCGGCGAAACGCTCAGGCCGACGGTGATGGTGATCGATATCGACCGCTACAAGCTGGTGAACGATTCGCTCGGCGTTGCAGCCGGCGACAACATTCTGATCGCGCTCACCCGCCGCCTCCGCCGTCTCCTGAAACCGCAGGATACCCTGGCGCGCCTTGCGGGCGACCAGTTCGGTCTCATCCTCGTTTCCGAGCGCGACCCGGCGAAGGTCGCCGATTTTGCCGATGCCGTCAGCAAGGCGATCATGGTGCCGATCAATTTCGGCAATCGCGAGATCATCCTGACGGCCTCGATCGGTCTTACCTCATGGGTCGATCAGCAGGAAAACGCCGCCGGCATGCTGAGCGATGCAGAGCTTGCCATGTACCGTGCCAAGCGCGCGGGCGGCAACCGCGTCGAACCCTTCCGCCCCGCCTTCCGCGATTTCGGCGCCGACCGCCTGCAGCTCGAATCCGACCTCCGCCGCGCCATCGAGCGCAAGGAACTGTCGATGGTCTACCAGCCGATCGCGCGGCTGGAGGATGTCGAGATTGCCGGCTTCGAGGCGCTGATGCGCTGGGAACATCCGAAGCGCGGCAACATTCCGCCATCGGAATTCATCCCGATCGCCGAAGCGTCGGATATCATCGGCTCGCTTGGCTTGTTCGCGCTCGAACAGGCGACCAGCGACCTGATGGCCTGGCAGAACCAGACCGGCGAACTGCCGATCTTCGTCTCGATCAACCTGTCGAGCGTGCAGCTCCTCAACAACGAACTCTATGACGACGTGCGCTCGGTTCTTTCGAAGACCCATTGCGAGCCGTCGCGCTTGAAGCTGGAGCTGACGGAATCCATGGTCATGGAAAATCCGGAGCAGGCGCGGCTTGTGCTGCAGAAGCTCAAGGAGGCCGGCCTCGGCTTGGCGCTCGACGACTTCGGCACGGGCTACTCGTCGCTCGCCTACCTCACCCGCTTCCCCTTCGACACGATCAAGCTCGACAAGGCGCTGGTTCGCGACGACAGCGACAAGAAGGCAACCATCCTCAGGTCGGTCATCTCCATGGCGCGCGAGCTGGACATGCAGGTCGTCGCCGAAGGCATCGAATCCAATGAGGATGCCATCGAGCTTGCCAAGATGGGCTGCAGCTACGGCCAGAGCTATCTTTTCGGCCCGCCGATGGGCTCTGATTCCGTGCTGCGCCTGCTGAAGGAACGCTTCCCGCTGACGAAGCGGGCTTAGGGCATTTCAAATCAATGCTGGTGTGAATGGCCCCTCACCTTCCCCTCTCCCGAGGGGAGAAGCGAAGCCGAGATGCCGGTTACCTCGTCGATACATCCCAGAGCTTTGTGAGCGTCAGCCGCATATCCCTTCCCCCGGCGGGTAGAAGGTGCCGGCAGGCGGATGAGGAGGCTCACGCCGCAGTTCTCGGTGACAGCGCCGACGCATCCTGAATGAGCTTGTGCAGATATTCGAGCTTCGCAACGACGGCCCGGGACAGCACGAAAGGATAGGCGTCCGGCTGGCCCATGCTGCGCTGGATGGCGTTGATTGCGACGCTGAGCGGAACCCAGGCGCTGACGAGCTGTTCGGCGCTTTCCGCCCTGTATGGATTGAAATCCACTTCCGAAGCCATTTCCTCATGGCCGCTGGGATCGATGGCGATGCCGAAAGCTCGGGCCGTCTCCAGCGTATCGACGATGTGGAGGTAGTGGGCGAAGCACTCGGCGAAGTCTTCCCACGGGTGTGAAGATGCATAGGCGCTGATGAACCTCTCCCGCCAGCCGACGGGCGGGCCGTTGGCATAGTGGTTCTGAAGGGCTGAGCGGTAATCCTGGCGTTCGTCGCCAAAGACGGCGCGGAAGGCATCGAGGCCGTTAACGTCGCGCACCAGCTTGTTCCAGACGAAGTGGCCGGCCTCATGGCGGAAGTGGCCGAGCAGCGTGCGGTAAGGCTCGTTCATCATGGCGCGGGCCTGCTCGCGCGTGGCGTCGTCGGCTTCCGCCGCGCGGATGGCGATCAGGCCCTCCTCATGTCCGGTCCTCGCGGGAAGGATGTTGCCGTCATTCTGAACCGTGTCTTCGAGGAAATCGAAAACGAGACCGCCGGCGGGATCTTCCTGCCGGTCGGGATGCGGCAGGTTCCAGCGCAGCAGCGAATAGAAGAGATGGCGTTGCGCCTGGCTGATGCGGCGCCAGCGCGCAATGCCGTCCTGGGTTCCGGTATTCGGCACCAGCCTATTGTGGCGGCAGGCGATACAGAATTCATGGGTGTCATCCTCCGCAAGCAACCAGTTGCAGATATCAAGACCGGCATTGGCGCAGAAACGGATCCTGCGTTCCGGATCTGTGACGAGCCGCCAGTGCATTTCGTCGCGCGGCTCGAGCGCGTGCATGCAGAGATCGTCCGGCAGGAAGCCGAGGCGATGATTGCAGCGGACGCAATGGCGGTTGTCGAAGTGGACGACCTGGTCGCAATTGTCGCAGGCGAAGAGCCTCATGATTACCCTCAACGAATGCCGACGAACCAAAATGCCTGCTGCGCGGCGCGCAACAGGCATTTCGGCGGCGCGCCATCTGGCACGCTTGCCGGAAGAAAACGTCATGTCAACGAAATCGTTCCTGGATTAGAGATCACGCATGCCCGGCTTCGGCGGAAAGCATGGCGGCGGTAATGCCCATGCCCGCAAGCGCGCGTTCGTATTTGTCATCGAGATTGCGGTCGAAGATCAGCGCCTCATTGGCAGCGCAGGTCAGCCAGCCGTTGCTCGCGACTTCCATTTCCAACTGGCCGGCACCCCAGGAGGAATAACCGAGCATCATCGTTGCCCTCTTCGGACCGCCGCCCTTGGAAATCGCGCGGACAATGTCGAGCGTTGCCGTCAGGCAGATATCGTCGCTGATCGGGATGCTGGAGTCGCTGATGTAATCATCGGAATGCAGCACGAAACCGCGGCCGCTTTCCACGGGACCGCCTGTCTGGATCGGGAAATCCCGGGCGTGCTCCGGCAGGACGATCGGCTCCTGGTCGTTGACCATTTCGAGATGCAGCAGTACGTCGGTGAAGGTGAGGTTCTGGGGGCGATTGATGATGAAGCCCATGGCACCGGCCTCGGAATGGGCGCAGATATAGATGACCGAACGGAAGAAGTTGCTATCTTCCATGCCCGGCATCGCAATCAGGAACTGCCCGTCGAAAAAGCCGCGTTCCCGTCTGTTTTTCAGCGTGGATAGGGACATATTTCCTCCTGCTGCCAGACGTACCAACAGCCCTATAAAAGAAACATGGGGCAATGTTGCAGATCAATCAACCGAAAATGAAGAATTTAGATGGCCGAACTTCTGGCGGCGAAAGGCGATTTTCGATAAACCGTTGTTCCATGACGACTATTTCTTTCGAATTTCGCCGGCTTCTGTACACCGCCGTCTGCGTGACCGCTCTGGCCACCTCCGTCGGGCCGGTGCGCGCCGAAATGAGCGGCTGGGCCGACAATCAAGGCGGACGGATGCGGATGATCGCGCTGCCGCCGGACCTCGACGGCACGATGCGCGGCGCGCTGCAGATCGAGCCGCGGCCCGGCTGGATCACCTATTGGCGCGAGCCCGGCAACAGCGGGATACCGCCACAGATCACGGTTGCGCCGGAAAGCGGCATCGAGCTGAAGGCAATCCGCTACCCGGTGCCGAAGCATCTCGTCGACGGCAAGATAGACGACATCGCCTATGACGCGCCCGTTTCGCTGCCGCTGACCTTCTCGGCGGAGGACGCCTCCCGGCCGCTCGAACTGAAGGCGAGCGCATTCATCGGCATTTGCAAGGATATCTGCATTCCGTTCCAGGCCGAATTCTCGCTTCCTGTTGCTTCCGCCGCCAATCAATCCCGCCCGGAGGAAGAAGCAATCCTCAAGAATGCCGAGGCCTTCCTGCCGGAAGAGCCATCGTCGCAGTTCAAGGTGACGTCCCACACGTTTTCGGCAGACATGAAGCAACTCCGCCTGCAGGTTGCCCTGCCCGACGGCGGCGACACCGCGCCGGAGGTGATCCTCACGGGGCCGAACGGATACGTCTTCACCAGGAAGCTGATGAACAAGCGCGACGGAAAGAACTTTTCGACATCGATCGCCATCGACAAGCTTCCGAGGAACTATGAGGTCACCGGGAAAAGCTGGAGCGTCCTGATCATCGACGGCGCCCGCGCCATGGAGACGCCGCTTGCCTTTGACTGACCGGCTTTTATAGTCGGCTCCAACCCGTCCCCGCCGCAATCATCAAGACCGAGGAGAAACCCATGACCATCGCGATCGGCGATAAGCTTCCTGCCGCCACATTCAAGGAAAAAACCGCGGATGGCCCCGTGGAGATTTCGACCGAGCAGCTCTTCAAAGGCAAGCGCATCGTGCTTTTCGCCGTACCCGGCGCCTTTACGCCGACCTGCTCGCTGAACCATCTGCCGGGCTATCTCGAAAACCGCGATTCCATCCTCGCCAAGGGCGTTGACGATATCGCGGTTCTCTCCGTCAACGACTGGCATGTCATGGGCGCCTGGGCCGAACAGTCCGGCGGCATGGGCAAGATCCACTTCCTCGCCGACTGGGACGCAGGCTTCACCAAAGCACTTGGCCTCGAAGCCGACCTTTCCGCCGGCGGCCTCGGCGTGCGGTCCAAGCGCTACTCGATGCTCGTCGAGGACGGCGTCGTGAAGTCGCTGAACGTCGAGGAAAGCCCCGGCCAGGCAACTGTCTCAGGCGCTGCGACGATGATGGAGCAGCTCTGAGACGAGCGGCAAAGACGGCGGCTGAACCCAGCCGCCTCAGGCCGGTAAATTGGTTTATTTCGGCAGGTTCTTGTCGACCAGGAATTCAGGCAGGAACCGGCGCATGAGGCTGACTTGGCCCGCGAGTTTTCCCGCAGTGTAGCGCCTGTTCGGCGCGCGCGATTGTCGCCGTGGGCGCTCGGCCGGAAAACCCTGTTGACGGCATAATGATCAAGTCGCAACGCAGCCAATCCACATTGACTGCATTCGACAGCACACGGCCCTGGCCACTTTGGTTCAAGAAGACAATCGGGGTAATGCTCTCTAAAAGGCTGTGCCATCGGGTGGCAACTGCAGCATGCTCATTAGAATCGACAAGGGATCAGATCGACATCGCTGTATGCGTCAGCTGTCCCTCGACCATAGCTTCCTCCGAGAAAGAGCGCCTGAACCAATTTTTGGTCCGCTGTCCTGATCGTAATCTGGCTTATCAAAGCGCTCTGATCCATAAGCCCGCCTCCGTCGCAGCACTTCCGGCTAACGGCGATATTTTCTACGTCTGAATTTTGCAACGGGACAAGGCAAGCTTTTTGGCTTCCAGTCCTTATCGGTATCCGCCCTTTTTGATTTTCGGCCGGCTCGACAAGGCCGTCAATTTGCCATATTCGTTATAACATAACTTGTAATGTTATTACGTTAAGGGCATCACTTATGAACAGATTACCTTTCGCCTCCGGTGTGCTCCTGCCCTCCGCCGCATCCCGTGTTGCCTGCGTGCTCAGTGTCATCGCCCTCCTCTGGGCGGCGATCCACTGGGCAATCGTCCTGCCATGAGCGGCCAGCTGATCGGGCTCGACAACCTGACCGTCGCTTATGATCGGCACCCGGCGGTGCACCATGTTTCCGGTTCCATTCTCGCAGGCAGCCTGACTGCGATCGCGGGGCCGAACGGTGCGGGAAAATCGACGCTTCTGAAAGCCATCATGGGCGAGCTGCGGCCCGCCGAAGGGCGGATTTCCCATCGGCTGCAGCGCACGGATTTCGGCTACCTGCCGCAGGCGGCCGAGATCAACCGGCGTTTTCCGATCTCGGTGTTCGAGGCCGTGCTGCTCGGTGCCTGGCGAAGCAGCGGCGCTTTTGGACGCGTCTCCGCGCACGAGACCGCCAAGGCCCGCGAAGCGCTTTCCGCGGTCGGGCTCGAAGGTTTCGAGAAACGCCATATCGGTTCGCTGTCGGCCGGGCAGTTTCAACGTGTGCTTTTTGCCCGGCTGCTGCTGCAGGACGCCAAGCTCATCCTGCTCGATGAGCCCTTTACCGCCATCGACGCTCGCACGACGAAGGATTTGCTCGATATCGTCGCGCGCTGGCACGGCGACGGGCGGACCGTCATTGCCGTGCTTCACGACTTCGACCAGGTGCGGGCGTATTTCCCGGAGACGCTGCTGATTGCCCGCACGCTGATCGGCTGGGGGCCGACCGGCGATGTGATGTCGGCCGCCAATCTTCTCAAGGCACGCGCCATGGCCGAGCGCTGGGACGAGGACCCGAGAGCCTGCGAGCCTGCGGCATGACGGCCTACGACATCTTCCTCGCGCCATTTGCCGATTACGGCTTCATGCGCCGCGCGCTCGTCGCCTGCCTTTGCCTCGGGCTCGGCGCCGGCCCGATCGGCGTCTTCCTGATGCTGCGGCGCATGAGCCTGATGGGTGACGCAATGAGCCATGCCGTGCTGCCGGGTGCGGCGATTGGCTACCTCGTTGCGGGATCGCTATCGCTCACCGCCATGGGCATCGGCGGCCTTATCGCCGGGCTTTCCGTCGCGCTGCTCTCGGGCATCGTCAGCCGGACGACGGTGCTGCAGGAGGACGCGAGCTTCGCAAGCTTCTATCTCGCCTCACTGGCGCTCGGCGTGCTGATCGTTTCGCTGCGCGGATCGAACGTCGACCTGCTGCATGTGCTCTTCGGCACCATTCTGGCGATCGACGCCCCTTCCATCGTCCAGATCGGGGCGATCACCTCGGTGACGCTCGTCGTGCTTGCCGTCATCTACCGGCCGCTGGTGGCTGAATGCTTCGACCCCGGGTTCCTCAGGGCCGTCGGCGGCCGGGGACCGGTCTATCACGTGCTTTTCCTGTTCCTCGTCGTGCTCAACCTCGTCGCCAGTTTTCAGGCGCTCGGCACGCTGATGGCCGTCGGCTTGATGATGCTTCCGGCGGCGATCGCGCAGCTCTGGTCGCGCAGCCTGCCATCGATGATGGTGATCGCGGCGATCAGCGCCACCTTCTCCGGTTACCTCGGGCTTATCGCCTCCTATCATCTCGAGCTCGCCTCCGGTCCGACCATCATCATGACGGCGGCGGTGATCTACGGGCTTTCCATCCTCTTCGCGCCGTCGGGCCTTGCCCGGCGCCTTTTTCCCCGCCCGCATCTGAAGGGCTGAACTCAAGGAGACTTCGATGATTTCCCGCAGACTGCTTCTTTCCACGGCCATTCCCGCGCTGATCGCCCTTTCGGCCTCATCCGCCTCTGCCGGGACGCTGAAGGTGGTCGCCTCCTTCACCGTGCTTGCCGATGTCGTCAGCCAGGTGGGCGGCGACCACGTGACTGTCACAAGCCTCGTCGGCCCGAATGGCGACCCCCACGAGTTCGAACCGTCGCCCGCCGATGCCAAGCATCTGAAGGCCGCGCAGGTGACCTTCGTCAGCGGCGAAGGCCTTGAAGGCTGGATGGACCGGCTGATTTCCGCCTCCGGCTACAGAGGAACGCCGGTCACCGTTTCCGACGGCATCAAGACGCGCACGATGGAAGAGGACGGCGAGACGGTCACTGATCCGCACGTCTGGAACAGCCCGGTCAACGTCAAGGTCTGGGTCTCCAATATCGAAAAGGCGCTGTCGGCCGCCGATCCGGCGGATGCCGGCGCCTTCAAGGCGAATGCCGAGCGCTACACGAAGACGCTCGACGCGCTTGACGCCTATGCGCGTTCGAAATTCGACGCGGTTCCGGATGACCGGCGCAAGGTGCTGACGAGCCACGACGCCTTCGGCTATTTCGGCCGCGAGTACAATGTCAGCTTCCTCGCGCCGCTGGGCATGTCGACCGAAACCGAAGCCTCGGCCGCCGACGTCGCCAAGCTGATCGAGCAGATCAAGACGGAACATGTGAAGAGCTATTTCTTCGAAAACTCTAACGATCCGCGCCTCGTCAGGCAGGTCGCCAAGGCAACGGGCGCCGAACCCGGCGGCGAGCTCTATGTCGAATCGCTCTCGGATGCAAAGGGACCGGCGCCTAGCTATGAGAAGATGTTTCGCTACAATGTCGACCAGATCGCCGCGGCGCTGGGGAAATCGAGCTGACTGCAGACCCGGCCGCGGAGAAATCCGCGGCCTCTCTCAGAGATTGAAATCGAAGACTAGGAGGCCGGCAAGGCCTCCATCCGTCGAGGAGATAATGCGCTCGCCGACGGCCACATGCTCGGGATGCACGAGATAGGCATCCCGTGCGCCTGCACTTTCGAAGGTCACAACGAAGCCATCGACGAAGCCGCCATGCAGCCCCTCCGGCGAGACATTGGGGCCATGTTTGATATCGAGAATGCCGGGAATCACCTGCTTCAATGCGACGACCGATTCGAACAGCGCCTGCTTCTCCTCGCCCGTCATCGCGGCCTTCAGCCTCAGAAATACGCAGTGCAGGATCATATGGTGGCCTCCCTATGGTGTTGGCGGCAGAATAGAGGGAACGAGGCAGAGGGCAAGGGGATTGCTGTGGACTTTCCGGCTGCTCTCCTTGAAACCGTGTCCGGGTCCTCCACCTTTCCAGAGTGGTGCCAATTACGAATGCGGGAGCGCCAGGAGCGAGCCTGCTGGCCACAGATCATTCAGCAGAGCACATCGCCCTGCTGTCCATCCGCATTGACCGGCGGCTATGAAAGATTCGAGGCCCTCCCTCTTCGTTTCAAATGAAGGGAGATGGAAATGGCAAAGGTCGTTTGCGTCCTCTATGACGATCCGGTCGACGGATATCCGAGCGCCTATGCGCGCGATGGCCTGCCGAAGCTCGAACACTACCCCGACGGCCAGACGCTTCCCACCCCGAAGGCCATCGATTTTCAGCCGGGCGTGCTGCTGGGCAGCGTTTCCGGCGAACTGGGCTTGCGGACGTTTCTCGAAAGCCAAGGGCACAGCCTGATCGTGACCTCGGACAAGGATGGTCCCGGCAGCGTCTTCGAACGCGAGCTTGCCGAGGCCGAGATCGTAATCTCGCAGCCTTTCTGGCCAGCTTACCTGACCGCCGAACGGATCGCCAAGGCGGCCAAGCTGAAGCTGGCAATCACCGCCGGCATCGGCTCGGATCATGTCGATCTCCAGGCCGCGATGGACCGCGGCGTCACCGTCGCCGAAGTGACCTACTGCAACTCGATCAGCGTATCCGAACATGTGGTCATGACGATCCTCGGCCTTGCCCGAAACTATATTCCCTCCTACCAGTGGGTCGTGAAGGGCGGCTGGAACATAGCCGACTGCGTCGCGCGTTCCTACGACATCGAGGGCATGGAGATCGGCACGGTGGGCGCCGGGCGGATCGGCAGCGCAGTGCTGCGCCGGCTGAAGCCGTTCGACGTCAAGTTGCACTATACCGACCGCCACCGGCTTCCCGATGCGGTCGAGAAGGAGCTTGGCGTTACCTTCCACAAGACCGCGGCGGACATGGTGCCGATCTGCGATGTCGTGACGATCAACGCGCCGCTCCATCCGGAGACGGAAAACCTCTTCGACGCGGCGATGATCGCCAAGATGAAACGCGGCGCCTACCTGGTGAATACGGCGCGCGGCAAGATCTGTAATCGCGATGCCGTCGCGCGGGCACTGGAGAACGGCCAGCTTGCGGGTTATGCCGGCGATGTCTGGTTCCCGCAGCCTCCGCCTAAGGACCATCCGTGGCGATCGATGCCGTATCACGGCATGACGCCGCATATTTCAGGATCGTCGCTGTCCGCCCAGGCGCGTTACGCCGCCGGTACGCGGGAAATTCTCGAATGCTGGTTCGAAGGCAGGCCGATCCGCGAGGAATATCTGATCGTCGACGGCGGCAAACTCGCCGGCGCCGGCGCGCACTCCTACAGTGCCGGCGATGCGACGCGCGGCTCTGAAGAGGCGGCGCGTTTCAAGAGCTGAAGGCGCGTTATTCGGAAGGCTGGACCGGCTCTCGTTGCTCGCCGAGAGCCGACGCGGTTGCAGGCATGCATTACCGTCGGCAATGTTATGCCGACTTGTTCGCTTCAATGAAACGACGGAGCGCTGTGGCAGCGTTCAGCATATGTGCTCGCATGCGCCGAGATGCCATTTCGCCGTCACCCTCCGCGATCGCCTGCATGATTGCATCGTGCTCGTCCCGAGATTTACGCATCCGATCGCCTTGTCGAAGTTGCGTGCGCCGGAAGGCGTTCAGCCTCGTGCGCACCGCTATCGCTTGTTCGGCAAGAAAGCCGTTGTGGGTGGCGCGATAGATCGTCTCATGGAATTCGCGGTTGAAAGCATCGTACGCGTCAAAATCACCGTTCTCGACAATCTCGTGGGACATGTCGTGCAGTCCGATCAGGTGGCTTCGCTCCAGCGGAGTCATACGGTAAGTCGCAAGCCGCACGCACATGGCCTCGATTTCGGCCGACGTCTCAAACATGTCCATGATGCGCTCGGGGGTCATGCGTGCGACGACGACGCCTCGCCGTGCGCGAACCTCGACGAGGTCGCTGGCCGCCAATTGACGCAGCGCTTCCCGAACCGGAGTACGGGAGGCACCGAAACGGTCGGCGAGCTGCTGTTCGTCCAGCGAAGCACCCGCTGCCAGCGTGCCCGCCGCAATTTCATCCGTCAGCGCGTTGCGAATACGGTCAGACAGGAGTTCCCGATCATCGCCATCATCTCCAGCTTCTGATCCGTTTGCCATGCAAATCCTCCCTGAACCGGTCGTGCTTCCGGCCCGTATGCGAATATGCGTAAACACAGGTTAAGCGCATGCAAAACCATTATCACGAAGCTGTTATGCATTCAATTATTGAAAAAATCGCGTCATGAGAATACATTCTTCCGATCAATGTTACATCCTGCATACATAAAAGCTTGCAAAGCCTTCCAACTATTCGACGCAGAAGGAAGCCAAATCATGATGATGACAAGACGTACTTTCTCAGCCGCCATCGTTGCCAGCGCTGCTGCCTCTCTTCTCTCAACCAGCAGCATGGCCGCACCCTCTGGTACGGTGAAGGCCCGCAACGTCGTCCTGGCGCATGGGTTGTTCGCCGATGGGTCGTGCTGGTCCGAGGTGATTACCCGACTGCAGGCGGCGGGGTTCAATGCGACGGCCGTGCAAAATCCGCTAACGACGCTGCCTGAAGCGGTATCCTCCGTTGAGCGGGTGCTGGCACGGCAGGATGGCCCGACGGTTTTGGTCGGGCATTCCTTCGCCGGAATGATAATAACGGAAGCCGGGATGCATCCTAACGTATCGGCACTCGTTTATGTCGCGGCGCGGGCGCCGGATGCGGGCGAGGATTATACGGCATTGGCCAAGACATTTCCCCCGCCGCCGGCTTCCGCAGGCATTGTTTTCGATGGCGACGAAGGGCGCCTCAGCGAGGCGGCATTCCTGCATGATTTCGCGGGCGACCTACCGGAAGCAAAGGCGAAGGTGCTTTATGCAGTCCAGGCGCCATTCAACAAGGCTCTCCTTACAGGCAAGACCACACAGGCGACTTGGCGTTCGAAGCCAAGCTGGTATGCCGTATCGACAGAAGATCGCACGATCAATCCAGAACTCGAACGCTTCATGGCCAAGCGCATGGGAGCCAAGACCATCGAACTGAAGGCCAGCCATCTTTCACTGATTTCCCATCCCGATGAGATCACCCAGCTGATCATCGAGGCGGCGGGATAACATACATGACCTGGCGGCGCGCCCCTCAATGCATGCCGAGAAACTGCTTGAGTTCGGCGGTCTTCGGATTTGCGAAGACGTTTTCCGGCCGGCCGATTTCGTGAACGCGGCCTTCGTGCATGAAGACGACCCGGCTGCAGACGTCGCGGGCGAACCGCATTTCGTGCGTCACCATCAGCAACGTCATCCCCTCGGCGGCAAGCTCGCGCACGACAGCCAGGACTTCGGCGACGAGTTCCGGATCGAGCGCGGAGGTGATCTCGTCGCAGAGCAGCGCGATCGGCTGCATCGCAAGCGCACGGGCGATCGCGACGCGCTGCTGCTGACCGCCGGAAAGCTCGTCGGGATAGGCGTCGAATTTGTGGCCTAGGCCGACCCGGTCGAGCATCTTGCGGGCGACCGCTGCGGCCTCCGCCTTCGGCGTCTTCTTGACGACGGACTGCGACAGCATGACGTTGCCGCCGGCCGTCAGGTGCGGGAAAAGATTGAACTGCTGGAAGATCATGCCGACCTTCAGGCGCAGCGCCTTCAGGTGCAGTTCGTCGTCCAGAAGCTGGGCTCCGGCCACCGAGATCGAGCCTTGGGTGATGCTCTCAAGGCCGTTGATGCAGCGCAGCAGGGTCGATTTGCCCGAGCCGCTCTTGCCGATGATGGCGATGACTTCGCCCGGATCCACATCCAGGTTGATGCCCTTCAGCACCTCGTTCGTGCCGTAGCTCTTGCGGACTTCAGTGATTTCGATGAGCGACATTGAGCTTCCTTTCGAGGATCTGGCTGCTCTTCGACAGAGGCCAGCAGAGCGCGAAATAGATGAGTGCGACGAGCCCGTAGACGGTGAAGGGCTGGAAGGTGGCGTTGGTGACGACGGTGCCTGCCTTCGACAGCTCGACGAAGCCGATGATCGAGGTGAGCGCCGTTCCCTTGACGACCTGGACGGAGAAGCCGACCGTCGGTGGCACGGCGACCCTCAGGGCCTGCGGCAGGATCACGTAGCGCATCTGCTGAAGCCGGCCCATGCCGAGGCTGGCGGAGGCCTCCCACTGGCCTTTTGCGACCGATTCGACGCAACCGCGCCAGATTTCGGCAAGGAAGGCGGCGGTCCAGAGGATCAGCGCCAGGCCGGCGGCAAGCCAGGCCGGGACATTGATACCGAACAGGCCGAGGCCGAAGAAGGCGATGAAGAGCTGCATCAGGAGCGGCGTGCCCTGGAAAAGCTCGATGTAGTATTTTGCAAGCGCCCGCAGCGATTTGCGCTTGCTGATGCGCAGGAGGAGCAGTCCGAGCCCGACCGCGCCGCCGCCGATGAAGGAAATGAGCGAGAGCAGAACTGTCCAGCGGGTGGCGAGCAGCAGGTTGCGCAGGATATCCCAGAGCGTGAACTCGATCATCGGGCAAGCCTCCTCGGGAAGATGAACCCACCGGCCACCGCCAGCACCTGCCTAAGCAGGATCGCCAGCGCCAGGTAGATGGCCGTCGAGACGATGTAGGCCTCGAAGGCGCGGAAGGTTCGCGACTGGATGAAGTTGGCGGCAAAGGTCAGGTCCTCGGCGGCGATCTGCGACACGACGGAGGAGCCGAGCATGACGATCACCACCTGTGAGGAGAGTGCCGGCCAGATGCGCTGCAGCGAGGGCACCAGAACGACGTGGCGGAAGGTTTCGAACGGCGTCATGGCGAGACTGGCGCCCGCCTCGAACTGCCCCTTTGGCGTCGCCTGGATGCCGGCGCGGATGATTTCGCAGCTATAGGCACCGAGATTGACGACCATGGCGAGATTGGCGGCCGTCAGCTCGGAAAGCTGCAGACCCAGCGACGGCAGGCCAAAGAAGATGAAAAAAAGCTGGATCAGGAATGGCGTATTGCGGATAAGCTCGACGTAACCCGCGACCACAGGCTTCAGCCACGCCGGACCGAGCGCGCGCACCCAGGCACAGAAGGTGCCGAGCGAGATGCCGAGCACACCGCCGATCGCGACAAGCTCCAGGGTGATCACTATGCCCTTGACGACCTGCGGATAATACTGAAGCAGCCAACCGAATTCGAAATGGTAGCTCAAAACACGTCCCCTCTTTGAATACCGACGGCGAGTAGTCACCCCGCGGCGGCGGGGTGACCATGCTGGACCGGCTTTTAGAGGTCTTTCGGGAGATCGGTGCCGAGCCACTTCTGGGCAATGGCGTTCAGCGAACCGTCGGTCTTGGCGGCGGCGATGATGCTGTTCACCTTTTCGAGAAGCGCAGGCTGTTCCTTGCTGAGGCCGATATAGCAGGGCGAGTTCTTAATGAGGAACTTCAGTTCGGGACGCTTCGGCGGGTTCTTGGCAAGGATGGCGGCGGCAACGACATTGCCGGTCGCAACAGCCTCGACCTGGCCGGAGAGGAAGGCGGAGATCGTGCCGTTGTTGTCCTCGTAGCGCTTGATCGTGACATCGGCAGACGCAATCTTCGTCAGCTCGAGGTCTTCGACGGCGCCGCGGGTGACACCGACCGTCTTGCCGGCCAGATCTTCCACCTTGGCGACGGAAAGATCGCCTGGCGCGAATACGCCGTTGAAGAAGGGCGCATAGGCGGTCGAGAAATCGATCACCTTTTCGCGGTCCGGATTCTTGCCGAGGCTGGAAATAACCAGATCGACCTTGTTCGTCTGCAGGTATGGAATGCGGTTGGCACTTGTGACTGGCACTAGTTCGGTTTTGACGCCGAGCTTTTCGGCAATCAGATTGGCCATGTCGATGTCATAGCCCATCGGCGCCATGTCAGTACCGACGCTGCCGAAAGGCGGGAAATCCTGCGGGACGGCGACACGCAGCGTACCGCGCGCGGTGATGTCGGCCAGCGCATCGGCGTGGGATGCGGAGCCGAAGCCGACGGCGGCCGCGAGCGTTGCGATTGCAAAGAATGTTCTTCTCGTCAGCATGTGTTCATTTCTCCTTTGAAGTTGCGGTTTTTCGTATGCCGGATGATTGGGAAGGCACGGTCCTGGGAGGAAGGGACAGGGAACTGCGCAGTTCCGAGAGAGGGTCCGGACGCGTCGTGAGGTCCAGGCCCGTTTCCACCTCGTCCAGATGTTCGACGGAGAGCTCGGCGGCCCTGACGAAATCGCCGGCTGCCATGGCCTCGAAGATGCGGCAGTGCCCCTCATGGGATTGCACTGCATGAAATTCCGACTGATAGAGCATCGAAATGAGGATCGTGCGGGCAGTGAGATCGCGCAGGATGTCGACAAGGATCGGGTTGCCGCCGAGTTCGGCAATGCAGATATGGAAATCGCCCATGAGGCAGGTGAGACGCTGGCGATCCCCAACGGCCATCGCAGCCTTTTCCTCGTCGAGGTGCGCGGTGAGAACCTTGCGGCCCTCGTCCGTCAGCGCCCGCATGCCGCGCAGCAGGCCGGATTCGATGACGCGCCTCGCCTGGTAGACGGTCATCGCCTCCTCGGCGGACGGCTCGACGACGAACCAGCCCCGGCGCGGGCTTACAGTGACGATGCCGCGCGTTTCCAGCCGCATCATCGCCTCGCGCACGCGGGTTCGCGAAACGCCGAACACGGCTGCAAGCTGGTTCTCGCTCAGCCGCGTACCGGGTCTGATCCGGGCGGAAAGAATGCCCGAAATGATGGCCTCTTCGATGGTGTTCTGCGCGGTCTCAGCTGTATGGCTATCTTGCATACAAGACGGGTAAGCAAGCGATATGCCAATTTCAGAAATGCTTCATCTACAAGGGTTTGCCTGCCCGCCGCAGAAGAAAGTGGCAGCAGTGATGACTATTTAAGCAGTTTTGTGCCCTGAATAATTTGGGAGCGCCGCTATCAACGGCAAGGCGTGAAAAGATAGGCGGCTAGCCGATCTCCAGCAGGAGGGGCCGATGATCCGACACTTCCGGTTCCGCGACCACATCGAATCTCGCAACCGCAACGTCAGGCGTCACCAGCATGTAGTCCGCAAAGCGCCCGTCTTTCGCGTAGTGCGATGTCCTCGTATCCGTGAAGCCGCGGGAGGTGACGAGATCGGTGAGGCCGAGCCCGCCGAGCGCATCGAACATGACGCTTCCGGGTAGCACGTTGAAGTCGCCGCAGACGACGAGGCGCTCGCCCTTACGCCAGATCTGCCGGATCAAACTGACGAGTGCATCGGCCTGTCCCCGGCGCGCGGGCGTATCGCCCTTGCCGGCCAGGTCACGCAGGCCATGCAGTTGGGCGATTGTCACCGGATGGCTGGCCTTATAGTCGAACAGGCGGATGGCATGAGCGTTGCGGGCGCGCGGATGCGGACCATAGCTGTCTGCAAAGAAATCGCCATGCACGAAATCCATGGCATGGCCGATAACCGCAACCGACCTGCGCACGAACGTCGCCAGCCCAAACTCCGAAGGCACGCTGCTCCCGCCATCGAAGAGCTCGCCTTTCGCCGTCGGCGCGAAGAAGACGTCATGCTCCGGAAGAACCGCCTTGATCTCCTCGAGGAGGTTGGCGCGCTGGGGCAGGATGTGGCTGCCGTCGCGATATTCCAGCCAGTCGCTCTTGACAGTGACTGAGCGGGTGACCTCCTGCAGGCAGAGCACGTCCGCCTCGATGGTTCCGAGATAGTCGATCAGCGGCTGATGCAGCTTGCCGCCCCAAGCATTCAGCGAAATGATGCGCAATGTCGCCTCCCCGGATTTCGCCCTACCGTTTCTTGAAGGGCGCCATGGCCATGCGCGCCAGTTCGTCGGCACGCTCGTTTTCCAGATGGCCGGCATGGCCCTTGACCCAGTGGAGCGTCACCTTGTGCTTGTTGCGCGCTTCCTCCAGCGCCTGCCACAGCTCGGCATTCTTCACCGGCTTCTTGTCCGCGGTCTTCCAGCCATTTTTCTTCCAGCCGAAAATCCACTTGGAAATACCGTCCTTGACGTAGGCGCTGTCTGTATAGAGATCGACCTCGCAGGGCGTCTTCAGCGCCGAAAGCGCCGAGATCGCGGCCATCAGCTCCATGCGGTTGTTGGTCGTTTCCGCCTCGCCGCCGGAAAGTTCCTTTTCGATGTCGCCGTAACGCAGGATCGCGCCCCATCCGCCGGGACCGGGATTGCCCGAGCAAGCGCCGTCGGTAAAAATATCGACGTGCTTCATGCCGAAAGCCCGTATTCGGCCGCCGATGCGACTTGCCGGTGGAAGCGCAGCTTGCGCAGATATTCGAGCGGATCCTTCTTGGTGACCATCGCGCCCTCCGGCGTCGTCAGCCAGTCATAAAGGCGGGTCAGGAAGAAGCGAAGCGCGGAGCCGCGGGCGAGCACGGGAAGTGCCGCGAGCTCTGCAGCGCTGAGAGGGCGGATGCTCTGATAACCTTCCAGCATGGCAGTGCCCTTGCTGATGTTATAGGCGCCGTCCTTTTCAAAGCACCAGGCGTTCACGATGATCGAGACGTCGTAAGCGAGCAGATCGTTGCAGGCGAAATAGAAATCGATCAGGCCGGATAGTTCGTCGCCAAGGAAGAAGACGTTGTCAGGAAAGAGATCGGCGTGAATGATGCCCGCCGGAAGATCCTTCGGCCAGCGGGCCGACAGGAAATCGATCTCCCCGCGAATTTCGGCGGACAAGCCCTTTTCGACCTCGTCGGCGCGCGCCTCAGATTTGTCCCAGAGCAGCTTCCAACCCTCCAGAGACAGCGCGTTCGGCCGCTTCAGCTCGAAACTTTCGCCGGCAAGATGCATCTGTGCCAGGGCCTTGCCGACTTCGCGGCAATGTTTTGCTTCGGGCTTTCTCAGCCACATGCCTTCGAGGAAGGATATCAGCGCCGCGGGACGATCCGAAAGCGTGCCGAGCAGCGTGCCGTCCCTGCGCGGCAGCGGCAGCGGGCACGATACGCCGCGGGCGGCAAGATGCTGCATCAGGCCGAGGAAGAACGGTAGGTCGGATTTTTCGACACGCTTTTCATAAAGCGTCAGGATCAGCGGCTTTTTGGTAGTGTGCAGCAGGAAGTTGGAGTTCTCGACGCCTTCCGCGATCCCCTTGTAGGAAAGCAGAGTGCCGGCGTCATACTCCGTCAAAAACCACTTCAAATCATCTTCTGAAATATCGGTATAGACGGCCAAGGCGGACTCTCACATTAAATTTTGTTCTACGGCGGTTTGGGCTCGGAGTATGCGACACCCCCTCTAATCCCCGTTCACAAAGGCCATGTCGGCCGTCGTCAGCTCGATATTACGCAGTTCCCGGTTCACGAGGAAATGCTCGTTTTCCTGCACGGTCTCCGCAAGCTCGACCTTGGCACTAAAGCGCGACCGGAAGGCCTCGATGATCTCGTTGACGATCACTTCCGGTGCCGAAGCGCCGGCAGAAAGGCCGAGCGTCGAAATCGGGCCGATCTCGTTCCAATTGAGTTCAGCAGCGCGCTGCACGAGGATCGATTTCTTTGCCCCCGACCTCAGCGCGACTTCGACGAGGCGCTTGGAGTTGGACGAATTTGGCGCGCCGACGATGATGAAGAGGTCGCAGCCGGGTGCGGCCTGCTTGACGACTTCCTGACGATTGGTCGTGGCATAGCAGATCGAATCGGCCGCCGGTGCGGTCAGGTTCGGGAAACGCTGCTCCAGTCGCGCAATCACGCCGGCCGTGTCATCGACCGACAGCGTCGTCTGGGTGACGTAGCCCAGATTGTCGGGATCGGCGGGCTGATACGCATCGGCATCTTCGACGGTTTCGATCAGCGAGACGGAACCTTCGGGAAGCTGACCCATCGTGCCGATGACTTCCGGATGACCGGCATGGCCGATCAACACGACATGGCGTCCGAGACGGTTATGCCGCATCGCCTGCTTGTGGACCTTGGAAACCAGCGGACAGGTGGCATCAAGATAGAAAAGATTCCGCGCGTTCGCGTCTTCCGGAACGGACTTCGGAACGCCGTGCGCAGAAAAGACGACCGGCTGGGCGCGGTGCTCTTTCGGGATCTCGTCGAGTTCCTCGACGAAGACCGCACCCTTCGCTTCCAGTCCCTCGACGACGTAGCGGTTGTGCACGATCTCGTGGCGGACATAGACCGGCGCGCCGTAGGATTTCAGCGCCAGCACGACGATCTGGATGGCGCGGTCGACGCCGGCGCAGAAGCCGCGCGGACCGCAAAGCCTGATCGTCAAAGGAGGTTTCGCTGCGATGTTCATGTCGTTCCTTTAAGGCTGCCCTCATTCCTGTGCTTGTCACAGGAATCCAGTGCGCCCAAGTCCTTGGGCGCGAAAGACTCATTCACGGTGCAGACGCGCCGTGGCCGGATTCCTGTGACAAGCACAGGAATGAGGGAAAATTGAGCTTCGTGCAGCACCACGGAAGAGACAGTCCCACGTTTACGACTTGAGCGACCTCTAGCCCAATATAGAAAAGAATTGAAGCGATACTATTGCGAAGTCCTGCCGCGCCCGCGGAACCACGAGATCACAACGATCACGACCAGCACCGCCGCCAAGCCATACCAGGTAAAGGCGTATTGCAGGTGGTTGTTCGGCAGGTCGACTTCGGTGACGCCGCCGATCGGCAGGCCCTTCGGGTTGGGCGTCGAATCGGCATCGACGAAGAACGGCACGACGTTCGCCTTGTCGAGGCCGGTGCTTGTCGCCATGACGTCGAGGTCCTTCCAATAGAAGATGTTCTTGGCCACATCGTTTTCCGGCACCACCCAGGAAGGCTTTCCGGGCAGCTTGTTGCGCGCCAGGCCGGCGACGGTCTGCTCGCCGGTCAGTTGGCCCTGCATGCGTTTTTCTGGCTCCTTGTTTTCAAAAGGAACGAAGCCGCGGTTGACGAAGAGATAACGTCCGCCGGCAACCTCAAGCGGCGTGTAGACGTAATAGCCGGTCCGGCCGCGCCAGGTGGCGAAGAAATGACGCTCCTTGTCGTTCACATAGCGGCCGGTTGCCGTTACGGGGCGATATTCGATATCCGCGCCCGAGGCGAGCATCCGCTCGATATCGGCGAGCGGTACCGGAGCCGATGCGCGGCGTTCCGCGATGTCGGCGATCAGGCTCTCCTTCCAATACAGGCGTTCCACCTGCCAGGTACCGAGCGAAATGAGGATGGCGAGCGCGATCAGCACGGCAATGCCGGTGAAGACCGGCAGGCTGCGGCGTGCGGCGACGATCTCAATGTCAGTCACTGGAGATGCGTCCTTCGCGGGCATTATGGCGGAACTGCATGGCGATCAGGATTCCCTTGCACCAACGAAGCGCCACCAGCGAAAGCATGATCGTCAGCGGAGCGAACAGCAGAATGTGCAGCCAGATTGGCGGCGAATAGTTCACCTCCAGCCAGAGCACAGAGCCGATGACGATGACGCCGACGATGAGAATGACGAAGACGGCAGGGCCATCGCCCGAATCGGCAAAGGAATAATCGAGGCCGCAGGCAGCACAGCGCGGTTTCAGCGAGAGCAGGCCGTCAAACAATTTTCCCTGTCCGCAGCGCGGGCAGCAGCCCCGCACGCCGGTCTTTACGGGATCCACTGGGGGGAAATGTGCACTGTCTTCGCTCATCGTCTTCCTTTCGGCCGGGGTCATTTCCGGTCGTGCCTTAACTCTCCCATAAAGTATCCGCAGGACGAATGGAAATAGCTGCGCGATTTCGCCTCAGTGATTCGCGCCAACAGAAGAAGAAAACGGATGAGCAATGATAGCCCTGCCGGCCAGATCGTGATCCTGAACGGCGCGCCGCGCAGCGGCAAGACGACGATCGCGAGAACCATTCAGCAACAGTTCGAAGGACCGTGGATGAACCTCGGCGTCGATGTTTACAATGCCGCGACGCCGGCACGCTACCTGCCGGGCATCGGACTTCGCCCCGGCGGCGAGCGACCCGACCTTGAAGAATTGGTGCCGTTCTTATACGCGGCGCTCTACGAATCCATAGCCATCCATGCCGGGCTTGGGCTCAATGTCGTCGCCGATCTCGGCCATCACGACGCCTATTCGCGGCCGCTCGGAATTCTTACGGATTGCGCCCGGCGGCTTGAAGGCTTCTCGGTTCTCTTCATCGGCGTGCTCTGCCCGCTCGACGTCATCATGAAGCGCCGCGACATCGATGAGCCGGGACGCGAGCATCTTTACGCAAGAGGTAGCGACGAGGTTCCGGTTCCGGATGCCGTGCGGCGCTGGCAGGAAGAAGTGCACCGGCCGGGCATCTACGACCTCGAGGTCGATACGTCGGTGCTGACGCCATACGAATGTGCCGAGGCGATCCGGCAGCAACTCGATCTCGGCATTCCGGAGCCATCGGCCTTCGAGCGGATCGCTGCTGCAAGGTAGTCCATAGAAAAAGGCGGGCATCGGTTGGCGCCCGCCTTTTTTGATTTTCTTTGCGTTTGTCAGCCGGCGACAGGTGCGCCCCAGCCGCCCCAGACATAGATGGAGAAGAACAGAAACAGCCAGACGACGTCAACGAAGTGCCAGTACCAGGCGGCCGCTTCGAAGCCGAAGTGCTGCTTCGGCGTAAAGTCGCCGCGGATCGCGCGGATGAGGCAGACTGTCAGGAAAATCGTACCGATCAGCACATGGAAACCGTGGAAGCCGGTCGCCATGAAGAAGGTCGCGCCGTAGATCGAGTTCTTGAAGTCGAACGGAGCGTGAGCATATTCGTAGCCCTGGACGCTGGAGAACAGGATGCCGAGAAGGACGGTGAGCGTCAGACCCTGCACCAGCCCCTTGCGGTCGTTATGCAAGAGCGCATGGTGCGCCCAGGTGACCGTCGTGCCGGACAAAAGCAGGATTACGGTGTTGTAGATCGGCAGGTGCCAAGGATCGAGAACCTCGACGCCTTTCGGCGGCCACTGGCCACCTGTGTATGCAAGGCGCGACGCCTGGATCGCTTCGTTCGCAAAGAGGCTCGCGTCGAAATAGGCCCAGAACCAGGCAAGGAAGAACATCACTTCCGAAGCGATGAACATGATCATGCCGTAGCGCAGGTGCAGCGAGACGACGCGGGTATGGGCGCCCTCATGGGCCTCCTTCACCGTATCGGACCACCAGCCGTACATGACGTAGAGGATCAGCGCGAGGCCGATGTAGAACAGCCAGGGCTGGGCCCATTCGATGCCGAAGAGATGCAGCGAACCGCCATTCAGGTAGCGCATATAGCCGACGCCGCCGAAAGTGACGATAAAGGCGCCAAGCGACGCCAGAATCGGCCAAGGGCTTGGGTCGATGATGTGGTAGTCGTGATTTTTCTGATGCGCATCGGCCATGTCAGATCCCCGGATGTCTTCCTTCGCTTCGCCTCCGGCATAGCCGGAAACGATCCTCAATCAAAGTTTCTTTTCAACCTTCTGCGCCCCACCCTCGTTCAAAGCCACGGGCTTCGGTCCCTCTTTCGGGTAGAACGTATATGACAGCGTAATCGTGTGGATGTCTTTCGACTCGACGGCCTTTGTAATATCCGGATCGATATAGAACACCACTGGCATTTCAAGCTTCTCGCCCGGCTTCAGGTCCGTTTCGTTGAAGCAGAAGCACTGGATCTTGTTGAAATAGGCGCCCGCCTCGCCCGGCGTCACGTTGAAGACCGCCTGTCCGCGTTGCGTCTCGTTCGACTTGTTTTCCGCGACGAAATTGACCTGAATGGTCTCGCCGATGCGCGGATTGACCTCGCGCTGCACCGGCTTGAAGTCCCAGTACAGGCCCGACGCCACATTAGCGTCGAAGGTGACGCGCATTTTCCGGTCGAGGATGACGCTTGACGCCTGCTCGACGCGCTGCGTCGTGCCGTTATAGCCGGTCATCTGGCAGAAGATGCGGTAGAGCGGAACCGCGGCATAGCTCATCGCCGTCATGCCGACAACGAAGCTCAGGCACATGAACACGACGGCGCCGTTGTTGCGGCCCCGCTTCTTCGGTGCGTTTGCGGTGTCGCTCATCGGTTCAACCTCCGTGCCCGGTGAACTTCACGATGGTGATGGCGTAAAAGAGCACGCAGAGGCCCGCAAGCGCGAGGCCGAGGGCGACGTTCCGGTTGCGGCGCGACTTGCGCTGCGCGTCCGTGAGCTTGACGGTTTCCATCAGAACAAACCTCCTGCACGGGAGACCAGCATGGAAGCGAGCCGGTCTATCAACAGGGCAGAAAAGATGGCGAAGAGATAAAAGATCGAGAAAGCAAAGAGCTTCTTCGCCGGGATCATCTTGAGATCGCCATCCGGCATACGCCAGACGGCGATGGAACAGTATATGAAGACCGCGCCGAGCGCCGCTGCGACGAGGCCGTATCCGACGCTCGCAAAGCCGAGGAAGGACGGAACCACGCCGCACATGGCCGTCAATACGGCATAGGCGACGATCTGGTGCTTGGTAACGCGCTCGCCGGAGACGTTCGGCAGCATCGGCACACCGACGGCCTCATAATCGCGCATCTTGAACAGGGCAAGCGCCCAGAAATGCGCCGGCGTCCAGAGGAAGATGATGAGAAACAGGACGGTGCTTTCGATCGTCACCGAATTCGTCACGCAGGCCCAGCCGATCATCGGCGGGAAGGCGCCGGCGGCACCGCCGATGACGATGTTCTGCGGCGTCAAGCGCTTCAGCCACATCGTGTAGATGACGACGTAGAAGAAGATCGTGAAGGCGAGGATCGAGGCCGAGAGCCAGTTGACGGCAAGGCCGAGGATGACCACCGAAAAACAGGAGAGGATCAGGCCGAAGGCCAGTGCTTCCTTCGGCGTGATGCGTCCTGCCGGAATTGGCCGGCGGGCGGTGCGGGTCATGATGGCGTCGATATCGGCATCATACCACATGTTGAGCGCACCCGAGGCGCCTGCGCCGATCGCTATGCAGAGGATCGAAATCAGGCCGAGGACGGGATTGATGTGGCCAGGTGCCAGCACCAGGCCGGCAAAAGCCGTGAAGACCACGAGTGACATCACGCGCGGCTTCAGAAGCTCGAAATAATCGCGCGCACTGGCTTCCGACAGGAGATGTTCGCCGTCGTTCACAAGTACCTCGTGATTGTTTATGACCCTCATTCTTCCGTCCTGCATTCTTCAAGGCCGGACGCCGCATTTGCAAGCGGCGCCCGGAATATCAGCATCTTACTTGATGCGCGGGAGCTGTTCCCACTGGTGATACGGCGGCGGCGAAGGCAGCTGCCATTCGAGCGTCGTGGCACCTTCGCCCCACGGATTGTCGCCGGCGAGGCGCTTCCTGGCGAAGGCTTCGAAGACGCCGAAGAGGAAGATCACTACGCCGAAAGCCGAGATGTAGGAGCCGATCGAGGAAACATAGTTCCAGCCGGCAAATGCATCAGGATAGTCGATGTAGCGGCGCGGCATACCGGCAAGTCCGAGGAAGTGCTGCGGGAAAAACACCAGGTTAACGCCGATGAACATGATCCAGAAGTGCAGCTTGCCGACGAACTCGTTGTACATGTAGCCGGTCATCTTCGGGAACCAGTAGTACCAGCCGGCGAAGATGGCGAAGACGGCGCCGAGCGACAGAACATAGTGGAAGTGAGCCACGACATAATAGGTGTCATGCAGCGAGCGGTCGAGACCGGCATTTGCCAGCTGGACGCCGGTAACGCCACCGACCGTGAACAGAAAGATGAAGCCGATCGCCCAGATCATCGGCGTGCTGAAGGTGATCGAGCCGCCCCACATCGTCGCGATCCAGGAGAAGATCTTCACGCCCGTCGGAACGGCGATGACCATGGTTGCGAAGACGAAGTAGCGCTGCGCATCGAGCGACAGGCCGACCGTGTACATGTGGTGAGCCCAGACGACGAAGCCGACGGCACCGATCGCGACCATGGCGTAGGCCATGCCGAGGTAGCCGAAGACCGGCTTGCGCGAGAAAGTCGAGATGATGTGGCTGACCATCCCGAAGCCCGGCAGGATCAGGATGTAGACTTCCGGGTGACCGAAGAACCAGAACAGATGCTGGTAGAGGATCGGATCGCCGCCGCCTTCCGGTGCAAAGAAGGTCGTGCCGAAGTTACGGTCGGTAAGCAGCATCGTGATGCCGCCTGCCAGAACCGGCAGCGACAGCAAGAGCAGGAAGGCGGTGATCAGGACGGACCAGGCAAAGAGCGGCATTTTGTGCAGCGTCATGCCCGGCGCGCGCATGTTCAGGATCGTGGTGATGAAGTTGATTGCACCCAGGATCGACGAAGCGCCGGCCACATGCAACGCGAAGATCGCCAGATCGACCGCGGGGCCTGGTGTACCGGAGGTCGCAAGCGGCGGATACATCGTCCAGCCGCCGCCCGCGCCGTAGGCGCCTGCCGGTCCCTCGACGAACATCGACAGGACGAGCAGCAGGAAGGCCGGAACGATCAGCCAGAAGGAGATGTTATTCAGGCGCGGGAATGCCATATCCGGCGCGCCGATCATGATCGGCACCATCCAGTTGGCAAAACCGCCGATCATTGCGGGCATGACCATGAAGAAGATCATGATCAGCGCATGCGCGGTCGTGAACATGTTGAACATCTGCTTGGCGCCGTCGATAGCAGCATCGCCTTCGTAGCCGTAAACCATGGAAGCCAGGCCGTGGAAGATCTGGATGCCCGGCTCCTGCAACTCCATGCGCATAGCAACGGAGAGCGCGCCGCCGATGATGCCGGCGACAATCGCGAAGATCAGGTAGAGCGTGCCGATGTCCTTGTGGTTCGTCGAGAAGAACCAACGGTTGACGAAGCTCGGCTTGTGCGAGTGGTCGTGATGATCGTCATGCGCATTCGCGTCATGCGAGTGATCATGAGAGTGATCGTGAGCGGAAGGTCCAGCCATTGTCCCGAGCCCCTTCTATTACTGAACGTTTTCGGCGACGTCGACGGTCTTTGCCTGACCGTCGGTGGCAGCCATGAGAGCCTTGTAGGCTCCGGGAAGATCAGAAGCGGCAGCCGTCAGCCACTGCTTGTACTTGTCTTCGGAGACGACGCGGATCGCGATCGGCATGAACGCATGGTCCTTACCGCAAAGCTCGGAACACTGGCCATAGAACAGGCCTTCGCGCTCCGTCTTGAACCAGGTTTCGTTCAAACGCCCGGGAACGGCGTCGATCTTGATGCCGAAGGACGGCATGGCGAAGGCGTGAATGACGTCGGTCGGCGCGGCGGTCACGAGAACACGGACCGTCTTGTTGACCGGCAGCACGACTTCGTTGTCGACGGCAAGCAGGCGCGGATAGGTAGCGAGGTCGACCTTGCCGGCGGCCGCGCGATCCGGATCCTTGAGCAGATAGGAATCGAAAGTGAGAGGCGTCTCGCCCGTGCCCGCGTATTCATAATTCCACTGCCACTGGGTGGCCGTCGCCTTCAACGTGACATCCGGGTTTTCCGGCAGGGTGAGCTGCGCCGTCAAAAGGTTGAACGACGGAACAGCGAGGAAGAGGAGAATGAGAACTGGCCCGACGGTCCAGATGACTTCGATGATCGTGTTATGGCTCGTCTTCGATGGCACCGGATTTGCGCTGGCACCGAACTTGAAACACACGACGATCAGCAGCACGAGAACGAAAAGCGTGATCGGAACGATGAACCACAGCGTATATTGTTCGAACCAGCGGATTTCCCGCATGATCGGCGTCGCCGCCGGCTGCAGAGTTGCCTGCCACGGCAGCGGCTGATCGGCAAAACTGCCGGAAGCAAAAAGCAGACAGACCAGCGCGGTCAGTGCTGCATAAGCCTTCTTCATCACTTTAGTATCTCCCTCGAGCGCTTGATCTGCCACAAATCGAACGCAGAACCCTTGCCATCTTCAGCGCTTCAAACCACAGTTTGCCATCTACCGCAACAGGCCAGAGCGATTGTCTATGCGGCATTTTTGCCCAAAGTCAAATTCCGCAGCCAGGGCAAAACATTGCTGAAGATTTTCATGGTCATACGAAAAAGACCGGCCGGGGCCAATACGCCATTTCGACATTCTCGGCGAAAGGTCCTATTTCTGCCGTAGTCCCCCGGTTTTGACGGGGCGGGGCTTTTCATTTCCGATGGCGGCCTCCAACAATAGCGGCACTGATTCGAATTCCAGAGGTTTCCATGGGTTTCCGTTCCCTCGCGCGGTCGCTTATTCTGACCAGCAGCATCGCAGCCGCGGCGACAATCCCCGTATTTGCCCAGCAGCAGCCTGCACCGAAGCCGCCCGCGCAACAACCGGCACCGGCACCGGCCCAGCAACCGGCACCGGCCCGGCCGGCTCCGCCGCAGCAGGCAGCGCCCGGACAAAGCCAGCCGCAGGCTCCCGGAACCGTGAAGTCGAACCACGGCGCCTGGTCCGTCGTCTGCGACAAGCCGGCCGGCGCTTCGGCCGAGCAATGCGCGCTGATGCAGAACGTGATTGCCGAAGACCGGCCGGAAGTCGGCCTCTCGGTCGTCGTGCTGAAGACCGCCGACCGCAAGTCGAAGATCCTCCGCGTTCTGGCGCCGCTCGGCGTGCTGCTGCCGAACGGCCTCGGCCTCAATGTCGACGGCAAGGACATCGGCCGCGCCTATTTCGTGCGCTGCTTTGCCGACGGCTGCTACGCCGAAGTCGTGCTCGAGGACGAGCTGCTGAAGACATTCCGCAGCGGCACCAGCGCGACTTTCATCGTCTTCCAGACACCGGAAGAAGGCATCGGCATTCCCGTCGACCTCAAGGGCTTTGCCGAAGGCTACGACGTCCTGCCCTGATAAGGGCTTGCTCGAACAGCCCTGCGGACCTACATCGGCTTGGAAGCGTTTCTGCTTCGAAGCGGAGAATATGATCATGAATACCGACCTGCTGACGCTGTTCGACGCCGACGAAGCGACAATGCGCAAGCATGTTGCCGAGGCGCTTTCCGGCTCCGATGACGGCGAGCTGTTCATCGAGCATGCGCAGGCGGAATCGCTGATGTTCGACAACGGCCGCCTCAAGGGCGGTAGCTTCAACACCGAGCAGGGTTTCGGCCTTCGCGCGGTTGCCGGCGAGGCCGTCGGCTACGCCCATGCGGGCGATCTTTCGGTCGCGGCGCTGAAGCGCGCCGGTGAGGCTGTCGGCGCGGTCACGAAAGGTTATTCCGGAAGCTATGCCGCCGCACCCCAACGCACGAACAAGAAATTCTATGGCGACGAGAACCCGATCGGCTCGCCGACCTTCGAAGAGAAGGTCAAGGTGCTGACCGATATCGACGCCTATCTGCGCGGCAAGGACGACAAGGTGCGCCAGGTGACGGCATCGGTCGCTGCGAGCTGGCAGGTTGTCGATATCCTTCGTGCCGACGGCCATCGCGTTCGCGACATCCGCCCGATGACGCGCATCAACATCTCCGTCATCGTCGGCGAAGGCGACCGGCAGGAGTCGGGCTCCTATGGCAGCGGCGGGCGCGTCGGCTTCGGCGATTTCATTGCCGAGGGAAGCTGGCGGTACGGCGCAGACGAGGCGCTGCGCCAGGCGCTCGTCAATCTCGAGGCGATCGAAGCCCCGGCGGGCACGATGGATGTCGTGCTCGGCTCCGGCTGGCCAGGCGTCATGCTGCACGAAGCAGTCGGCCACGGTCTCGAAGGTGATTTCAACCGCAAGAAAACGTCTGCCTTCGCCGGGCTGCTTGGCCAAATGGTCGCCGCACCAGGCGTGACCGTCGTCGACGACGGCACGATCGACAGCCGCCGCGGCTCGATCACCATCGACGACGAGGGTACGCCGTCCGGCTACAATGTACTCATCGAGAATGGCAAGCTCGTCGGCTACATGCAGGACCGGCAGAACGCCCGGCTGATGGGCATGCAGCCGACCGGCAACGGGCGCCGCCAGGGCTATGCCCATGTGCCGATGCCGCGCATGACCAATACCTACATGCTCGGCGGTGACAAGACGCCGGAAGAGATCATCGCCTCGGTCAAAAAGGGCGTCTATGCCGTCTCCTTCGGCGGCGGCCAGGTGGACATCACGTCCGGCAAGTTCGTCTTCGGCTGCACCGAAGCGTACCTGATCGAAAACGGCAGGATCGGCGCACCGATCAAGGGCGCGATGCTGATCGGCAACGGCCCGGATGCCATGAAGCGCGTCTCGATGATCGGCAACGACATGAAGCTCGACACCGGCATCGGCAATTGCGGCAAGGCCGGGCAATGGGTTCCGGTCGGCGTCGGACAGCCGCATCTGCGCATGGACCAGGTGACCGTCGGCGGCACGAAGGCCTAACGATCCGGAGGTGGCGATGAGCGAGATCGAGATCAGACCCTTCGCCGCCCCTGATATCGATGCCGTGTTTTCGGTCATTCTGCCGATCCAGCGTGACGAATTCGGCTTCGCGATCACCGCTGACGACCAGCCGGACCTGCAGGTCATCCCGGATTTCTACCAGTCCGGCAAAGGCCAGTTCTGGGTCGCGGAGCTTGACGGCGTCATCGTCGGCACAGTCGGCCTCAAGGACATCGGCAACAACCGGGCAGCGCTCCGCAAGATGTTCGTCGCCGCACCCGTGCGCGGCCCCGGGCATGGCGTTGCCGCAAAGCTGCTCGACACGCTCCTTGCCCATGCCAAAGCGCACGGCATCCGAGACATCTTCCTCGGCACGACCGATAGGTTCCTGGCCGCGCATCGCTTCTACGAGAAAAACGGATTCACCGAGATTAAGCGCGGCGACCTCCCCCGCTCCTTCCCGCTGATGGCCGTGGACAACAAGTTCTATCGGCGGGCTGTGGGTTAGGTTCGCTTCTTTTTCAAGCATGGTGACAATCTATCGCTCAGACCGGGCTTCGGTTCGTCATCTTTATCGACGACCACGAGCCGGCGCACGTGCATGTGTTCGGCGATGGCGAAGCGACGATCAATCTCCTGAGCGCGGATGGCCACCCGGAACTGATGTGGGCCGATGGAATGAAACGCAACGATATTCGCCGTGCCATGACGATCACCGGCGACTGGCAGGACGATTCCTTGCACGATGGAGGAAGATCCATGAATGGGCTTACGGATGCCCAAATCGATGAAGCTTTGGAACGTGGCAAGCGCAATCGCGAAAACGAACACCGCGCCGTGTCCGCGCGATACGAGGGCCATGCCGGGCGATTGATCGTCGACCTTGCAAACGGCTGCACTTTCGCCTTCCCGCCTCAGCCTGTACAGAGCCTTGGTGCCGCCAGCGACGAAGAATTGACCGACGTCGAAGTCCTCAGGGTAGGCTATGGCCTCTATTGGAAGGCATTGGATGTCGACATCTCTGTTCCCGGACTGTTTGCCGGAATATTTGGCACACAGGCTTACATGGCGCGGCGCGCCGGGCAGACGAAATCTGTCGCGAAATCCGAAGCTGCCCGGGTAAACGGTTCCAAAGGCGGGCGTCCGCGGAAAGCCGCAAGTTAGAGCCTGAAGCGCCACTTCCGTTCGATCGCCGGATCGAGATCGATGTGGTTGCGGCGGGCAAAGAGCAGGATGTGGCCGAGCATGTCGGCCGTTTCGTCGGCGAGGTCTTGCTTCAGTTCGTCCGGCGTCTTGCCTTTCGAGCGCCCTCTGCCGCTCACGCGGTTCCAGGCCTGGGTGAGTTCGCCCATTTCTTCCTGCAGCTTCAGGAGATACCAGTCCGGATCCCGTTCAATGCCATTCACTTCGGCGTAACGGCGGGAAGAGGATTCGAATTTTTCGGCGAGATCGGCAAGCATCGGTGTTCTCCTTTTGTATCCAAAACAGGAGAATGCCGATTCGTCCGGATTGTCCAGCGAATGGCGTTCGGAGCTTAGCCTTGATTGGCGAGCAGCACGCAGTCGTAGGAGCGCTTTTTGAGGGCTTCGCAGGCGGTGGTGGCGGCCTTTTCGGTGGCGAAACCGACGAAGCGGGCGCGGTAGATGGCGTTGGCGCCAGTGCCGAAGGCTTCGGTATAGGGAGTTGCGGACTTCAGTGCCGCACCGCCTTCGGACTTTGCCTGGGCAAGCAGGGCACGGGCGGCATCGGCGCTCGGAGCGGCGGAAATCTGGATCTGCCAGCCTTGGGCCGACTGCTGCGGCTTGCCGGCGTTGACCATTTCCTCAAGTGCTGCCGGACGCTCCAGGGGAACGGCTGCAGTGTCGGAATAACCGAGCGCGAAGGGAACATTGCCGGCTTCGACTTCGCTCTTCGTCGTGACGCCCGGAAGCGAGACGTCCGTACCGGCGGCGGCGGATGCAATCTCGACGGGTTGCTTCGCGCCGGCGCTTGCAAGCAGCCTGCCACCGCTGGAGGCGCGGCCGAGATACTTGTCGAGAAGGGCTTCCATCTGAGCGTCGCGGCTGCGGGCCGTGCGACCGCCGAGGACGACGCCGACGACGCGGCGGTTGCCGTCGCGCACGGCGCTCACGAGATTAAAGCCGGAGGCATTGGTGTAGCCCGTCTTGATGCCGTCCATGCCCTGGTAGCGAACCATCAGGTTGTTATGGCCGCGAATGGTCTTGCCGCGGAAGGTGAAGGCCGTCATCGAGAAGAGACGGTATTCGCTCGGATAGTGCTTGAGCAGCGCAACGCCGAGCGTCGACATGTCGCGGGCCGTTGTCACCTGCCGCGCATCCGGCAGACCGGAGGCGTTATAGAAGGCGGTGCGGTTCATGCCGAGCTGACGGGCCTTCTGCGTCATGATACGGGCGAAGTTGCTTTCGGAGCCCGCGAGCTTTTCGCCGACTGCGGCCGCGGCATCATTCGCGGACTTGACGATCATGCCATAGACGGCTTCGCGAATGGTAATCGTTCCGCCCGCCTTCACGCCGAGCTTGGTCGGCGGGCGGCTGGCCGCGTATTTCGACATGACGATCGGCGTATCCCAGGTGATCTTACCGCGCTTCAATGCCTCGAAGGTGAGGTAGAGCGTCATCATCTTGGTGAGCGAGGCCGGATGGTTCAGGACATCGCCGTTCTCTGAAGCGAGAACCTTGCCCGTTCGGGCATCAAGGATGAGGGAGGCGTTGCCGGCGATCGCCGCGAGGGGTGCCGAAACCGCAAACGTCACGGCTAAAAATGCGGCCACCAACCTTTTCATGAAATCCCCTCAATCAAAATGCCGCACCGGCGAAGTCAGATGTGTGTCCCGTTCTGCGACAGAAGCCGCTAATCTGGCGCGACTTTGAGGCAACGGACACCAATTTTTTGAGTTTTCTTTGCTCCTGGTGAACGGAACGTAAAGATTTCACTCGGAAATGCAACGTTCAACAACGCTTAACACCATAATTGATAGGCTCGCCCGTCTTCAGGGAGGCGGTATGCACAGGCTGTGGAAAAATCGCGCGAAACGGATCGCCATCACCGGCGGGCTCGAGGCCGCTCATCTTGTCGCGGCTCTCCGGCTGATGCGCAACGCGCGCGGACGCGGCGCGATCTTTACCCTGCATCATGTCAGGCCGCACGAGCCGCATGCCTTCGAGCCGAACAGACACCTGGAAATCACCCCCGAGTTTCTCGATGTGGCGCTGACGCGGCTTGCCCATGACGGTTACAGGTTCGTCGCGTTGGACGAGATTCCGGCATTGCTTTCCGGACCGGCCGGCGACCAGCCCTTTGCAGCGTTTACGCTGGACGACGGCTACCGCAACAACCTCGTTCACGCCTATCCGATCTTCGAGAAGCACGAGGCGCCCTTTACGGTATTCGTGACAAAGGGCCTCACGGAGCGCACCCACACGATCTGGTGGGAGACGCTTGCCGCCATCCTGCGGAAGGCGGAACAAGTCCGTTTCGATTTCGGCGCAGGCGAAGAGACGATCACGCTTGGCACACTGGCCGATCAGCATGCGGCATTCTCGCGATTTGCAGCGCATGTCCACCGCACCGACGAGGCCTCAACGGTTGCGAAGATCGATGCGCTCGCCCGTCACCGTGAGGTCGATCCGGCCGAACTCGTCGACGATCTCGTGATGGGTGCGGCGGAACTCAATCTTCTCGACGCAAGCCCCCTCGCCTCCATCGGCGCCCATACGGTCAGCCATCGCGCGCTTGCGCGGCTTCCAGAATCCCAAGCGCGGGAGGATATGGCGCTTTCTGCCGATCACGTAGAGGCGATCACCGGCAAACGGCCAGAAGCGTTCGCCTTCCCTTATGGCACGCCCGAGGCCGCAACCTATCGCGAGGCGAAAATCGCGGCCGAACTCGGGTTCAAGGTCGCGGTGACGACACGGCCGGGCATCATGCGTCCGGACCTGCCCGGCGGCACGGCCTATCTGCCGCGGCTCTCGCTCAACGGGTTTTACCAGAGGCCGCGTTACGTCTCGGCGCTCGCCTCCGGCATCCCGCTGAAGCTGATGGGCCGATAAGCCCGTTACGGATACATCCTGACCTTTTCCCAATCGCCTTCCGCCGTTGTGCGGCGGAACTCGATGCGGTCGTGCAGGCGGAAGTTCTGGTCCTTCCAGAATTCGATCGAGACTGGCTTGATGCGGAAACCGGACCAATAGGGCGGCCGCGGTATTTCGCCGATGGCATAACGCGCCGTATATTCGGCAACGGCTTTTTCCAGCGCGAAACGGCTTTCCAGCGGGCGGGATTGCTTGGACGCCCAGGCGCCGATGCGGCTACCGCGTGCGCGGGTCTTGAAATACGCGTCGGCTTCCTCGTCGGTCACGATTTCCACAGGACCGCGAACGCGCACTTGCCGGCGCAGCGTTTTCCAATGAAAACACAGGGCTGCTTTTTTCTGTCCCAGGATTTCGCGGCCTTTCTGACTTTCAAAATTGGTGTAGAAGACGAATCCGTCGCTATCGAATCCCTTCAGGAGAACCATGCGGACATTGGGAAGGCCATCTTCATCGACCGTTGCAAGTGCTACCGCATTCGGATCGTTTATCTCCGAACCCTCGGCATCTTTCAGCCATTCCGCGAATAGCTTGAACGGCTCGTCGCGCTCGGTGAAGTCACTGCTTGTTAACTCATTTGCCGACATATTATCTCAAATGCCCCGGGTTTATTGGTTTAATGCCCAGCTTTTCACGACTGGACAGGACGCAGGGTGAAAGTCATAGCAAAGTCAAATCGCCATACAAAGGGCCGGCTGTGCCGTTGTACCATGTTGTTCGTCATCGGAGCGGCGATGCTGCCGCTTTCCGGCTGCATGACGGGCGGATTTGACTTCTTGAGCGATTCCAAGGTGGACCGTTCAGTCGCCACCGGTACCGTGCCGCAGGCGCCGCCGAGCACCGATACTCTTTCCGACGAAATGACGGTCCGCAACGCGGTCACCTCCGCCGACATCCAGAGGATGGCCGGTCAGCCACTGCCTTGGGCGAACTCCTCCACCGGCAGCGCCGGCGTCATCGACACGATCGTCGAGAACAACGACCAGGGCCAGGTCTGCCGCCAATTCCGCACGACACGGCACTCCTATGCGGGCGTTGCCAAATTCTACGGCAAGACTTGCCTCGTGGGCGGCGGCAACTGGCAGCTGCTGAGCTTCCAGCCGGAAGGCTGATCCGCTTCAAAACTTAACATCTTCCCGCCCTGACGGGGATTTTCAGGGGCGGCTTTAGGCCGCCCTTTCGAGTCCTCGGCTCCCGCCGGAAGTCTCCGACGCCGCCGATGGCAGTGTTCCAGCCAGGAGTATGTTGACCGCCGCGTTGACGTCGGCGTGGTCTGCGTGTCCGCAGGAGAGGCAGAGGAACTTCGCTTGGTTTTCGCGGTTTGCCTTGTCTCTCGACCCACACTTTGAGCAGGTCACGGACGTGTATCTCGGATCGACCTTCACGACGCTTCCGCCGAGGAAGGCAAGCTTGTCAGTCAGCAACAGCTCGAAGCGGTACCACGCCGCCGCGAGGATCGAGCGACTGAGGCCAGCCTTCCGGGCGACGTTCCTGCCCGGCTCTTCGACGGTCCCTTTCGCCGAGGCGCTCATGTTCCTGATCTTCAGGTCCTCGAGGACGGCCGCCCCGAAGCGCTTCGCGATGCGCGTCGTCGTCACGTGTTGCCAGTGCAGCCGTTGGCGCGCCGCCTTCGCCGCGTCATGCGGCGGCGCGCCTTTGGACATTGTCCGGCAGTATGTCGAGACCCAAGGTCGCGCGCTTCCGATGATTAATCGCCGCCGCGATGCTTAGCAGAAAGCTAACCATTTGCGGAGAAAGCCGCATTCCCCTCCCCAAAAATAAGGACTGATTAGTAACTCTGACGCACGATCGGCTCACAGACGCGTGTTCCGGTTCCTCTCAAATGGGCCAGATGGCGCGCAGAGAGTTGTCATTGGGCATCGGGGTGCTGGGCAAGGACAGGCACACCGCATCGGAACACCGGCGGTTTATTATGCGCGATCCTTATAAGATTTTGGGCGTTCCTCAGGACGCAGGGGCAGACGAGATCAAGGCCGCTTGGCGCAACAAGGCCAAGGCCGTCCATCCGGACCATAACCAGGGCGACCCGACGGCAACGGCGCGTTTCGCCGAGGTCGGTCGCGCCTATGAGACATTGAAGGACCCCAAGAAGCGCAGCCTTTTCGATACGGCCGCACGGATGGCGGAGGCGCGCGTGAGCGGCGATACGATCATGCAACAGCGGCAGGCCGCCCGCGAGGCGGCGGTCCGGGCGAAGGCAGCACAGGCGAATGCCGAACGGGTGATGGAAGAACTCACCCGCGCCAACGCGCAAAAGGCGGCGAGGGCCGCCGCCGAAGCGGCAAAGCAGCAGCAGGCCAGTCCGGAATCCGCCGAAGACATGGTCGAGCGCATTTTTGGCGCGCAGGCTAAAGCTGCAAGCGCAGGCGCGACGGTTCATCCACAGGCAAATGCCAGCCGGCGACCGGAGGCGGAGGCAGGCAAACCGGAGGCGGAGGCAATCAAGCCCGAGGAGGAAGGTGCAGAAACTGCTGCCGTCGCGGCTGCTGGCGGCATTCTTCAGCCCTTGAGCATCCTGACGTCGCTCGTGCGCCGCTTCACCGGCAGCACGCCCGCACCGGAAAAGGCGCCGGATCAGTTTGCTCAGACGACCGTAACAATAGAAGATATACTGAAAGGTAACTGGGCCACCGTGCAGCTCGGCGAGAGCCGCGAGGCAAGCTTCGCACTATCGGCCGGAACGCGGGAGGGCCATCAGGTCCGGCTGAAGGGTCAGGGCTACAAGCTGCCGAACATGCAGCGCGGCGATGCAGTCGTCAGCATCCACATCGCGCCCGACGCGCGTTTCACCGTCGATGGCTTCGACCTGCATACCGTGCTTCCTGTGACGATCGAAAATGCCGTTCTCGGCACCGAAGCACGCATCGACGGACCGAACGGGCCGGTCGACGTCACCGTTCCCGCCTGGTCAGGATCCGACAAGACGATCCGAATCTCCGGCCAGGGCCTGCCCGACGACACCGGCGGAAAGGGCGACCTGGTCGTCGAACTGCGCATTATGTTGTGGGAAAAGCCGGACGATAAAGTCACGGATCTCATGCGAAGCATGCGCGAAGGGCTGTTTCTGTGAAATTTTCGTGACAAGCGCACCCTTTATTACGATCCCTTACAGTTGATGATTGCCCGCAATCTTGAACCGGTGGACGGCCTATGCCATAGCCAATTTCCAATTGGATCATTAGGGGGCAAAATATGGCTCAAGCAACAGGCCTCATGTCAGGCAAGCGCGGCGTCATCATGGGCGTCGCCAACAATCGTTCGATTGCGTGGGGCATTGCCAAAGCCATTCATGCACAGGGCGCCGAAATTGCATTTACATATCAGGGCGATGCCCTGAAGAAGCGAGTCGAGCCGCTGGCTGCCGAACTCGGTGGCGTACTCGCCGGCCACTGTGATGTCAGCGACGAAGCGAGCATTGATGCCGTTTTCGAGAACGTCGAAAAGATGTGGGGCAAGATCGATTTCGTCGTTCACGCGATCGGCTTCTCGGACAAGGACGAGCTGACCGGTCGCTATGTCGACACTTCGCCGGACAATTTCGCCAAGACGATGCAGATTTCCGTCTATTCGTTCACGTCTGTCGCACGCCGCGCCGAGAAGCTGATGACAGAGGGCGGATCGCTGCTGACGCTCACCTATTACGGCGCCGAGAAGGTCATGCCGAACTACAACGTCATGGGTGTTGCCAAGGCAGCGCTCGAGGCGAGCGTCAAGTATCTCGCCGTTGATCTCGGACCGAAGAACATCCGCGTCAACGCGATTTCGGCAGGCCCGATCAAGACGCTCGCAGCCTCCGGCATCGGCGATTTCCGCTATATCCTGAAGTGGAACGAGTACAACGCTCCGCTCCGCCGTACCGTCACCATCGAAGATGTCGGCGATGTCGGCCTTTACATGCTGTCGGACCTCTCGCGCTCGGTCACGGGTGAAGTACACCATGCCGACAGCGGCTATCATGTGATCGGGATGAAGGCGGTAGACGCGCCGGATATTTCGGTTATCAAAGACTGATCGAAGTCCAATCAAGCGGAACCTGCCTTGCTCATCTATGTGGTCCGACACGGTCAGACCGACTGGAATGCCGAACGCCGCCTGCAGGGCCAGAAGGATATTCCGCTGAACGCCATCGGCCGCGAACAGGCGCGGCTGAACGGCATCGATATGGCCGAGATTCTCAGGGTCGAAGCCATTTCCTTCGATTTCGTCGCAAGCCCGCTCCAGCGCACGCGCGAGACGATGGAGATCATGCGCGCGGCGATGGGCCTGCCGCCAAAGGACTACCGCCCGGACGATCGGCTGGTCGAGGTTTCCTTCGGCGACTGGGAAGGCTTTACGATCAAGGAACTGAAGGCGACGCAGCGCGAGCGCATCAACGAGCGCAATATCAATAAGTGGGATTTCATTCCGCCGGGCAACGATGCTGAAAGCTACGAGATCATGTCGTGGCGCATCCGCTCATGGCTGAATTCGATCGAGTGCCCGACCGTTTGTGTCACGCATGGCGGCGTCATCCGCAGCCTTTTCAAGATGATCGCGGACCTGCCGAAGCACGAGGCTGCCGAGGGGGAGATTCCGCAGGACCGCATCCTGAAGATCGACACCGCAAGAAGACTGATCGGCTGGATATAATCCCTCTCACTGCACGATATCGAGGTCGTTGATCACCCGCTTGCCATCGACTTCCGTGTAGAAGATCACCACCTTCACGCCGGCCTTCAGCCCCTCGAAGTTGAACTCCTCCGGCGCCTGATAGGTCTTGCCGTCATCAAGCGTCAGGCTGAGGCTGTTCATGTCGACCGTTTTGATGGTCGCTTCGACGTCGGCGCTTTCCGCAAAGCCGCTGATGGGCGACAGGAAACTTGCTGTAGCCAGCAGCGTGGCAACAAAAAAACGCATCGCGGCAACCCTCATGAAACTCGACGCAAAAATCCGGTGAAACACAGATAAGCTCCTGAATATGGCGAAAATTGCCCGGAAGAATGACTTTCCGCGCCTCATTGATGAATAGCATTTTAACAATAAGCAAGAGCAACCGCTAACCATTAGGGCGCACTTCATTACAAGCAGCGAAGACGAACCATCGGGAAATCGTAAATTAACCGGTTCCTCCTAGAGTTCCGCCGAACAAGGGGGACGTGTTTTTGCTTTTGCGGCTCAGCGCCAATATTCACTTACGGCGGCTACTCAAGAATACCTGGGTCTCACTGCTGGTTTCCACTCTCGTCGCATTTGTGGTCGTTGGGGTCGGCTTCACACTCGATCGCGCAAATACGGCCGCCCATCTGCGGGAACTGCAGATTCGCACGGAAAACGAAGCAAGCCTTATTCGCGCTCGCATGGCGGCACAAATCAACATGGACATCACCGTCGCCCGCGATCTGTCCAACATGATTTCCGTGAGCGCGAAAACCAACCAGGAGGAAATGGAGCGCCAGATCAATTGGGTGCTCATCCAGAACCCCCATTTCATCAGTATCGCCGTCGCACCGGATTTCGTCGTCAGCAGCGTCTTCCCACCGCAGCCCGGCAAGAGCCGCATTGGCAAGGATGTGCGTCAAACGCTGATGCTGCGCCAATCCGTCAGGCGCAATACGGGAGACCAGCAGGCACGCTTTTACGGCCCGGTCACGACCGGAAGCGGCAAGGATGCGTTCGCGATCTTCTTCCCGATCTTCGTCAAGGAGAACGGGCAGCGCAACGTCTGGGGTGCAGTCGAAGTCACCATCGACCGGGATATGTTCTACGAGAACACCGGCCTAAAACCCGCGCGCAACAGTGAAAACCAGGAGCGTTATCCGCATCTCGGCCACCTTTCGATCGCGGTGCGCGACCTGGGCACGGCGGCCGAGGGCTCCTCCCTTCCCTTCTTCGGCAGCGCCGATGTGTTCGACAAACAGCCGCTCCGGCGCAAGATCACTTTTGCTGGCGGGCGCTGGGAACTTTCGGCTGTGCCGATGACCGGATGGAACGAACCCCCGCCGAACCAGCTTCAGCTTCGCTTGATCATCATCGCCGCCGGCTGCGTCATCATCGTCCCGATCTTCTTCGCGACCCTGCTGCTTGGCGAGCGCAACCGCAATATCAGCGAGCTGGAGGCGCGCGAGGGGAAGCTGCTCGAGCTTTCGCAGCGGCTGAACCTGGCGCTGGATTCCTCCAATATCGGCATCTGGGAACTGCAGGATCATGGCCACAGCCTTTACTGGGATACGCGGGCCTCGGCTCTTCACGGCCAGCCTTCCGGCGAGGGCAGTCATCCGCTTGAAAGCTGGCTCGAGGCAATCGTGGCGGCAGACCGGCCGATCGCCGAAACACACTTCTTCAACTGCAGCCTGGCGGGCACCTCCTGCACGGCTCAGTACCGCGTCAGGCTTTCGAACGGCGGCGTCCGGCATCTGCGGTCGGTCGGCTCCTTCTATACGGATGCGGGGGGAACCGGCAGGACGATCGGCATCGTCGCGGACGTGACTGCAGACGCTGAGGCCGCCGATATGCTGCGCAAGGCGAAGGAAAACAGCGACATCAAGAATGCCGAGCTGGAATTGGCACTGGACGAACTCTCCCGCCGCGAGACGCAGCTTGCCGAACTCTCAACCCGCCTCGACCTGGCGCTCGATTCCTACCAATGCGGTATTTGGGAGACGACGCTCGGCGCCGCCGGCTCCGTCTGGGACGAGCGCATGCATGAACTCTACGGGTTAGAACCAAGGCATGGGTTCATGACCCAGGATGTCTGGCTTTCCCGCATTCATCCGGACGATCGTGATCTTGCGCTCGAAAGCGCACGGCATTTCAAGAAGCTCGGCGACAAGCACACGCTCATCTGCCGCGTGCCGGCGGAGGACGGCAGCATTCGCTACGTCCGCTCGACCGGCAAGGTGCACCAGGCGGCAACAGGACAGCTGAAACTCATCGGCGTCGCGTTCGACGCCACCGAAGACGCGCTGCTGACAGCCGAGCTCAAGGCAGCCAAGGACGATGCGGTTGCCAAGAATATCGAGCTCGAACTTGCCAAGAATCGCATCGAGCACAATTCGCTGCATGATCCGCTGACGGCGCTTGCCAATCGCCGCAAGCTCGACATCGCGCTGGAAAACCTGACTGCCGGCAGCCAGTCGCAGCGGCAGAAATTCGCGATCCTCCATATCGACCTCGATCGCTTCAAGCAGATTAATGACACGCTCGGCCATGCAGCAGGCGATGCGATGCTGGTGCATGCTTCGAAAGTGCTTTCGGAGAATGTCCGCGGCAGCGATGTCGTCGCGCGTATCGGCGGCGACGAGTTCGTCATCCTCGCCCTCGATGTCGGCGATGAGGATATGGCCGCGCTGGCGGGCCGGATCATCGAAGAAATGCGCCAGCCCGTTAATTTCCAGGGCTTCCCCTGCCGCTGCGGCGTTTCGATCGGCATCGCGCTTGCAAACGGCATCCATGTCGACGCGCGCAAAGTGCTGATCAATGCCGATATCGCGCTCTATCGCGCCAAGAGCCTGGGTCGGAATCGCTACGAATTCTTCAACCAGAACCTCCAGGCCGACATCATCAACAGCAAGCGCACCGCCGACGAGATTCTCGCCGGCATCGAGAATGGCGAATTCACGGCCTGGTACCAGCCGAAATTTTGCGCACAGACTATGCAGCTCACCGGCGTCGAAGCTCTGGTGCGCTGGCACCATCCGGCCCGCGGCTTGCTGACGCCGGACAAATTCCTGCGCATCGCCGACGAGATCAACGTCGTGCAGGAGCTCGACCGCATCGTTCTCGAAACCGCACTGAAGGACAAGATGCGCTGGTCAGCACTCGGCGTTGCCGTGCCGCAGGTCTCCGTCAACGTTTCGGCGCGGCGGCTGCACGACGGCAGCCTTTTCGAATCGCTGAGCGACCTGCAGATCCGGCCCGGCGAAATCTCCTTCGAGCTAGTGGAATCGATCTTCCTCGACGAGAGCGAGGACGTGGCGGCGCACAATCTCGACCGTATCAAGGCGCTCGGCATCGATATCGAAATCGACGATTTCGGCACGGGCCACACCTCGATCGTAAGCCTTCTGAAGCTGAAGCCAAAGAGGCTCAAGATCGACCGCCAACTGGTGCAGCCAATCCTCCATTCGCCGCAGGAACGCGCGCTGGTACGCTCAATCATCGATATCGCCCGCTCGCTCGGCGTCGAAACGGTGGCGGAAGGGGTCGAGACGATTTCGCATGCGGACATGCTGCGCGATCTCGGCTGCGACCTGCTGCAGGGCTACGCCTTCTCGCGGCCCCTCTCCTTCGACGACTTCACCGCCGCTGCAGCGGACGGCGCGCCATGGCGGCTCGCCTCCTGAGCGCATCGTTTGCAAATTGCGGAAACAGCATTTCTTCCTCACGCGGATTTCGCGCAAAGAAAGGCTTTTGCCTCCACCTCTTTTTGGCCTATGAGTGTCGCGCATTTTGGAGAATGGCGCGGGTTGACGCGCGTGGTCGGAACATATGTCGCACAATACATTCGGTCATCTCTTCCGCGTGACAACCTGGGGCGAGAGCCACGGGCCTTCGCTCGGCTGCGTCGTCGACGGCTGCCCTCCCGGGCTGCGCTTCAGGCTGGAGGACATTCAAACCTGGCTCGATAAGCGCAAGCCCGGTCAGTCGCGTTTCGTGACGCAGCGCCGCGAGGCGGACCTCGTGAAGGTGCTTTCCGGCGTGATGCTGGACGCCGACGGCGAGACGATGACCACGACCGGAACGCCGATCTCGATGATAATCGAGAACACGGACCAGCGCTCCAAGGATTACGGCGAGATTTCCCGGCAATACCGCCCCGGCCATGCCGACTACACCTACGACGTCAAATACGGCATCCGCGATTATCGCGGCGGCGGCCGCTCCTCCGCGCGCGAAACGGCGGCCCGTGTCGCGGCCGGCGGCATCGCCCGCCTCGTCGTGCCGGACATGAAGGTTCGAGGCGCCCTCGTGCAGATCGGCAAACACAAGATCGACCGCCAGAACTGGGATTGGAATCAGGTCGATCAAAATCCTTTCTTCTCACCGGACGCCACGATCGTTCCCGTATGGGAGGAATATCTCGACGGCATCCGCAAGAACGGCTCCTCGATCGGCGCCGTCGTCGAAGTGGTGGCGGAAGGCGTTCCGCCCGGGCTCGGCGCGCCGATTTACGCCAAGCTCGATCAGGACATCGCCTCGCTGCTGATGTCGATCAATGCCGTGAAAGGCGTCGAGATCGGCAACGGCTTCGGTGCGGCCGAAATCACCGGCGAGGAAAATGCCGACGAGATGCGCATGGGCAATGACGGCAAGCCGCTGTTTCTTTCCAACCACGCCGGCGGTATTCTAGGCGGCATATCGACCGGCCAGCCGGTCGTCGCGCGCTTTGTGGTCAAGCCGACGTCTTCCATTCTTACCGAGCGGCGCTCGATCGATGCCGATGGCAACAATGTCGATATCCGCACCAAGGGCCGGCACGACCCCTGCGTCGGCATCCGCGCCGTGCCGATCGGCGAAGCCATGGTCGCCTGTGCTATCGCCGACCATTACCTCCGCGACCGCGGCCAGACCGGCCGGCTGAAATAGGAACTGCTCCCATGCCTTATGACCAGAAGCGTGTCGTCGATGCCATCCGAGCCTTCGAAGCCGGCGAGATCGTCGTCGTCATGGATGACGACGACCGCGAGAACGAAGGCGACCTTATCGTCGCCGCCGTCCACTGTACGCCGGAGAAGATGGCCTTCATCGTGCGCCATACCTCCGGCATTGTCTGCACGCCCATGCCGAAGGAAGAGGCAAAGCGCCTGAACCTCAACGCCATGGTGGCAGAAAACGACTCCGCGCATACGACGGCTTTCACCGTGTCCGTCGATTTCAAGCACGGCACGACGACCGGCATTTCCGCTGACGACCGGACGCTCACGGTGCGCAATCTCGCCAATCCGAATGTCGGTGCGGCCGATTTCGTCCGTCCCGGCCACATCTTCCCGCTCGTTGCCCGCGAAGGCGGCGTCCTGATGCGCTCCGGCCATACGGAAGCGGCTGTCGATCTCTGCAGGCTTGCCGGACTGCCGCTGATCGGCGTCATCAGCGAGCTCGTCAACGATGACGGCACGGTCACGCGTGGGCAGCAGGTCATCGATTTCGCGGAAAAACACGGCCTGAAGGTCCTCTCGGTCGCCGACCTCATTGCCTATCGCCAGCGCAAGGAAACTCTGATCGAACTCGGCGACAGCTTCGATATCGAGACGCCGTTCGGCAAGGCCAAGGCACATACCTACTCACTCCCCTGGGACCCGATGCAGCACCTCGCCGTCGTCTTCGGCGATATCCGCGACGGCATCGACATCCCGGTTCGCCTGCATCCGGAAAACGTCGCCGAGGACCTTTTCGGCAAGAAGAGCCCGGTCGACCACTACATGCAGAAGATCGCCGAGGAAGGTCGCGGCATCATTGTCTACCTCCGCGAAGGCTCCGTCGGCGTCGGCCATTACGACAATGGCCGCAAGAGCCGCAGCCAGGACCGCGAATCCCACGCCGAAGCCAAGACCCGCGAAAGCGAATGGCTGGAAATCGGATTGGGCGCACAGATCCTGAAAGACCTCGGCGTCAGCTCGATCAGGCTGCTGACGAGCCGGGAGCGCCACTATGTCGGCCTCGAGGGCTTTGGGATTAAGATATCGAAGACGGAGATTTGGTGAGATTCAGCTAAATAGTGTTGGCTGAGATTTGGATATCGACAAGGCGATTGCTGCGATAGGTTATCGAGAAGTTGTACGAATAGGGCTGCAGAATGTAATACCAGCGCCGCCACTGTCTCATTAGGCTCCTGCAGCTCTCGGTATTCTTAGTGCATAGGAAGCTAAGCGTGCGATCGGAAACGTTTGGTTGAACGCGTGTAAAATCGTTGTAATCGAGATGCTGTGCGCTCAGCCAAGCCGCTCGAAGAATGCGGCGAAACTCGATAGAAGCAAGCATCGCTTTTTCTAGCCTCTCGTGTACCAGCCGTCGAGAAGCACAACCCTCTCCACCCCGGCAAACTTTGCCACGCGCTCCAGTTCCGCCTGCAGCCTTTCCAGGCGCCCAGCAGACGCCTTTACGCCAGGCTCCAGCCATAGCCGCTTGACGTCCAGCGTCCCCTTCTTGCGATCCGCCTTCATGTCGAGACGGCCGATGAGCTTGTCGCCTTCAAGCAGCGGGAAGACGTAATAGCCGTATTCGCGCTTCGGCTCCGGCACGAAGACTTCGATGCGGTAGAAGAAGCCGAACAGGCGTTCGGCGCGGTTGCGGTCGCGGATCATCGGGTCGAAGGGGCTCAAGACGCGAATGCGCGCCGGTGCATCGGGATAATCGTCAAGCGTCGACAGGAAATCCATAAAGGCCCAGGATGGGCGCGGTTTGCCGCCGAGTGCCGGTTCGATCAGTATTTCGGTCAGTTCTTCGCGATGCGCGCTGACCCACGCCTTCGCCTCGTCCGGCGAAAGCAGGTTCCAGAAAGCAGCAATCTCGCCATGAGTCGCAAAGCCGAGCCGCTTCAACGCGCTTCGGCAGGCCCAGTCGACAAACTCCTCGCGGCTGACCTCCGGCTCGCGGAACTCCGCCGGGATGACACGTTCGACCAGATCGTAAATCTTCTGGAAATTGGATCGGCCGGCGATCGCGAACTTGCCGGTGTGCCAGAAATATTCGAGTGCGGTCTTGTTGGGGTGCCAGTTCCACCAGCCGCCGGAAGTGTGGCCATCGGCCTTGATCTCGCGCGCCATGATCGCGCCGTCGCGCGCCACGCGCTCGTAGGTCTCATCGAAGGCATGCTCGAAGCCCTCACCGCGCCATTTGCGCCAGCGCTCGACAAGCACTTCCTCCTGGTGCCGGAACTTGTGCTTCCAGTATTTAAAGAAGGCGCTTGGCAGGATCGAGGCGTCGTGCGTCCAATGTTCGAAGAGCGCGCCGTCCTTCTCCAGGAGCGCGGTCAGGTGTTCGCGTCTGTATGTCTGGTTGCGGGAAAAGAGGATCTGGTGATGCGCCCGTTCCACCGTCTGGATGCTGTCCACCTGCACGAAACCGATTTCATGGATCAACTGCAGCAGTCCCGCCTTGGTCAGGGCGCGGTTCGGCGGCGTGCTGAGACCCTGTTTGGCTAGGAAGACGCGGCGGGCATCGCAGTTCGAAAGGAGATTCGTCATGAGCACATCATATTCGGGAAAATGTTCCTAGCCACCCGGTTTTGCACTTTTGCCGCTGCGGTTATAGAACCAGCATCGGATTGTGACAGGGGAATGATTTGGACATCCGCTTTGAAGGAGCTGCAGTCAGATATGGGACGCGGGAGGCGCTCTCACCACTCACCCTCACCCTCACTGAAAACCGCATCGGTGTGATTGGCCTCAACGGCTCGGGAAAGACGACCTTCGCGCGGCTGATCAACGGGCTAACGAAGCCAACGATAGGACGGGTGATCGTCAATGGCCGGGACACGGCCACCTCCCATTCCGCCCTTCCTGATGTCGGCTTCATTTTCCAGCAGCCGCAGAACCAGATCATCCTGCCGATCGTGCGCGACGACATCGCCTTCGGATTGAAGGGCCGCGGCTTTTCGAAGGCCGAGATCGAAGCGAGGGTCGAAGCTGCGCTCGGCCGTTTCGATGCCGCCCATCTGGCAGCGCGCCGGGCACACGAGCTGTCCGGCGGCGAGCTACAGATCGCCGCCCTCTCCGCGGTTCTGGTGACCGGTCCGGATATCTTGATCCTCGACGAGCCGACGAACCAACTCGACCTCAAGAACCGCGCACTGGTACAGAAGATCATCAAGGGCCTGCCCGAAAACGCCATCGTGATCAGCCATGATCTGGAACTGGTCGCGGATTTCGGCCGCGTCCTGCTCTTCCACGAGGGCAGGCTTGCGACCGATGCGCCAGCGGCCGAGGCAATCGCGCGCTACCGGGAGATTACCTGCTGATGCAATCGCTTTATGTCGAAGGAGACAGCTTCATGCACCGGTTTCCGGCGCGCTCGAAGCTGCTTGTTCTCGCGATTCTCGGCATCATTCTCTTCACCACCCGCAACATTCCGCTGCTTTCGATCGGCGTGCTGATGACAGGCGCCGTCTATTTCAGCCTTGGCCTGTATTTCGGGCAAGCGATTGCGCGGCTGAAGCCCGTGCTGCTGACAATCCTCGTCGTGGCGCTCTTCAGCCTATTGTTCAATCCATGGCACGGTGCGGTCGTGGCGCTTTTGCGGCTGACGGCGCTGATGCTCTTTGCGGCGGCAGTCACGGCAACGACGACGATCAGCGAGTTCATCGACGAGATCACGCTGCTTGCCCGTCCGCTGGAGCGAGCCGGCCTCGTGGCGGCGAACGACGTCGGCCTGGCGGTCGGTCTCGTGGTCCGTTTCGTGCCGGAAATTCTGAGCCGCTACCAGGCGATCAAGGAGGCGCATGCGGCGCGCGGCATCAAGGTGCGGCCGGTCACGGTGCTTGCGCCGCTCATCATTCTCACGCTCAGAGATGCGGATAATATCGCGACGGCAATTGACGCGCGCGGCGTCCGGCGGCATGTCAGTTAATATTCTGTAAACACGGAGCCCATGATGAGCACCCGCGACCTCGTTCTCTCAGCCCTCTTTGCCGCAATCATCGTGGCGCTCGGCATTCTGCCGCCAATCACGCTCGGCTTCATCCCGGTGCCGATCACCGCGCAGTCGCTCGGCGTCATGATGGCAGGCGTCGTGCTCGGTGCGCGCCGCGGCGCAATCGCTGTGCTGATCGTCCTGGTTCTGGTCGCAATCGGCCTTCCGGTGCTTTCGGGCGGACGCGGCGGCCTTGCGGCCTTTGCCGCACCGACGACCGGCTTCCTCGTCGGCTGGCTCTTTGCCGCCTTCGCCACCGGCTATATCGCCGAGCGCCTCGTGAAGGCGGAGCAGTCCGGCCTGGTGCAGACGGTCGGGTTCTTCCTCGCATCTGCGATCGGCGGCATCGTCGTTCTCTATGCTTTCGGGATCGCCTATCTCGCGTTTGCAGCCGGCATCGGCTTTCAGCAGGCTTTCGTCGGCTCGATGGCCTTCATTCCCGGCGACGTGATCAAGGCATTCGTCGCAGCGCTTGCCGGCCGCGCCGTCATGGCGGGCTATCCGCTGCTGCCGGCTCGTACCTAGGATCAGGGGCTAATCAACGAAAGTGTAGAGCCAGTCGCGCGTCACTTCGGGGAGCGCGGCAGGCGAGAGGTCTTCGCGGTTGCGCGCCTGCCAGATGATTTCGACCTCGGCGGCGCGTTCACCTTCCGCCTCGACTGCAATCAGGAAGCCGACGGAACGGACTCCGATCTTGTCGACCGCGGTGGTGAATTCCACCAGTTCGTCGTAATGCAAGGGCCGGTGTAGGATGCACGAAATCTTGCTTGCAGTATAAATGGGCTCGCCTTCCACTTCCGGCCGAGTCAGCCAGAAATTTGCAAGTACGGACTCGGCATAGGAAATATAGGACGAGATAAACATCTCGCCGTGCATGTCCACATCTCGAAACGGGACACGTATTTCCGCTCCATTTGAGCCGGTTGACTTTGCCGTTAGCATCCCTGTCCTTGCTCCCTTGCTCCCTGGCTGAAAGACTAGCGCAATGCAAGCCGAAGTAAACGGTGGAGATGACGGGCTCACGACAGCGTGCGTGTTGAAATTGCGGCTATTTGCGCCATCTGGTGTGGAACATGACTGGGGCAAGCGATAAGAGTATCCGCATGAGCACCCGCCTTTACGAACACCCGATCTTTCTCGAGCACGTCACGCCGGCAGGCCATCCCGAGCGCTCGGACCGGATGCGGGCGATCAATGTTGCACTCGGCCATCCGAATTTCGAGCAGTTGGATCGGAAGCAAGCGCCGCAGGCAAGCGAGGACGCCGTGCTGCTTGCCCACCCGGAAGAGCATCTGCGCGCCGTCATGCGCCAGATTCCCGAAGGGGACGGCGAGATCAACCAAATCGAGGCCGATACCTATGCGAGCCCGAAGAGCCTACAGGCGGCGCTGACTGGCGTCGGTGCGGCCATGGCTGCTGTGGACGACGTCTTCACAGGCAAGGCCGATAACGTCTTCGTCGCCGCCCGCCCGCCCGGCCACCATGCGGAAAAGACGACGGCGATGGGCTTCTGCTTCTTCAACAACGCGGCGATCGCCGCCCGGCATGCGCAGAAACGCCACGGCGCCGAGCGTGTGGCGATCGTCGATTGGGACGTGCACCATGGCAACGGCACGCAGGACATCTTCTGGGACGACGCGTCCGTGCTCTTCTGCTCGACGCATCAGATGCCGCTTTATCCGGGATCAGGAGCGAAGGACGAAAGCGGCAAGCACGGCACTATCGTCAACGCACCGCTTTCGCCGAACGTGGGCAGCGATCATTTCCGTGAGGCATTCAAATCGCGCGTGCTGCCGGCCCTTGTCGATTTCCGGCCGGATCTCATCATTATCTCCGCCGGTTTCGACGCGCATCACCGCGATCCCTTGGCGCAGATCAATCTCGTCGGCGAGGATTTCGACTGGGCGACCGGAAGATTGCTGGAGATAGCCGACAAAAGCGCCTCCAACCGGGTCGTCAGCCTGCTGGAAGGTGGCTATGATCTGGAAGGGCTTGCCGAATCGGCGGGCCTGCATGTGCTTCGATTGATGAAGGGTTGAGTATGACTGACAGCGCCAAACCGGAGGTTTCCGGTCTTTCCTTCGAAGCAGCGGTTGCCGAACTCGAAAGCATCGTGGCCCGCCTCGAGCGCGGCGACGTGGCGCTCGATGAATCCATCGAGATCTACGAGCGCGGCGAAGCGCTGAAGAAGCACTGCGAGACGCTGCTTTCGGCCGCCGAGAACCGCATCGAGAAGATCAGGCTCGACCGCGCCGGAAAACCGCAGGGCACGGAACCGCTGGACGGGGCGTGAGGCCTAGAGAGCGATTATAGTCCTGATTTCGTCGTAGCCTGCTCGCAGACCATCATGATCCCGTTTGATAAGGCCTGCCTCCGAGAGGATTTCCACATCTTCGTGGACGCGGCGATAATCGCGCTTCAGGCTTTTCGCCAAAGCGGAAATGCTCGTCTGAGGATTGCGGTGCAGATGGCGGAGAAGTTCAAGCCGCTTTGCAGTCATCGTTCGCGAGAAAGCCTCCCACCCGACGAAGGCAAGATGATCCTCAGTGACAGGTGCGCCCATCTCGGCCTTGTGCCAGGCATCAGTGACGCGCCTTGCGACATCCTCAAAGGAGGAGCCGATATGCAGTTCTATATCCTTGCTCATATCCGTTCTCCTCTCAGCTTTTCCACGTCGCTCCGGAAATCTGCGAGCATCTGCTCGATCGAGATAAATCCATAGCGTTCTTCGTGCTGATCGTAGTGCCGGTGATCGCCCTTGCCCCGCTCATTGTCATAGCAAATCAAACGCAACGCGGGCTTTCCGTAGAAAAGCAAATACTTCAAAAAGTGCTTGGAGCCTGGCATTTGCGCCGGCACACGCCACACCTTGATATCGATGATCGCGCCGTCGCCAAAAACGATCCGTTCGCAAACGACGCGCTCAGCCTTCATAGGTACATTATGACATCGTCCGCCATATGTCGTCAATCGACATAAAGTTTTTGCTATCCGTGAATGGTCATTGCCGCTAGTTTCGCCCTTGCAGTCCCCTTCGGAGAACCGCCATGTCCTTCTTCCCCGGTAAAGACCCACTGCCTGGTGACGCCTTCGCCTGCGACGCCATCGAGAATCTGATCATCCCGCGGACCAGCGACATCGGCGGTTTTCAGGTGCGGCGCGCGCTTCCGACGCGGCAGCGGCGGCTGGTCGGGCCGTTCATCTTCTTCGACCGGATGGGTCCGGCGATCCTGAAGCCCGGCGAGGCGCTCGATGTGAAGCCGCATCCGCATATCGGTCTTTCGACGGTCACTTATCTCTTCGATGGCGAAATCCGGCATCTGGACAGCCTCGGCACCGAAAAGATCATTCGCCCCGGTGACATCAACCTGATGACGGCCGGGCGCGGCATCGTGCATTCGGAGCGCACGCCCGACAATCTGCGTGGCCACCCGCTGCTGATGTCGGGGCTGCAGACCTGGCTGGCACTGCCGGACGACAAGGAGGAAATCGACCCTTCTTTTGTCCATTCTGAGAAAAGCGAGATGCCGCTGATCGATGAACGTGGCGTGAGAGGGCGCGTCGTCATCGGCTCCTTCGAAGGCATGACGTCGCCGGTCAAGGTGTTTTCGGACACGCTCTATGCCGACCTCGATATTGAACCGGGTGCGAGGTTCCCCTTCGGCGCGGCTCATGAAGAGCGCGCGGTCTATGTGCTTTCGGGCGAGGTCGTCATTGCCGGCGACCGTTTTGCCGCAGACCAGCTGCTCGTCTTCCGGCCAGGCGACGCGATCACGCTCGAAGCAGGCCCTGCGGGCTGTCATCTGATGCTTTTCGGGGGTGCGGCCCTCAACTCCAGGCGCTACATCTGGTGGAATTTCGTTTCCTCCTCCAAGGAGCGGATCGAGAAGGCGAAAGAGGAATGGCGCACCGGCCGCTTCGATATCGTTCCGGGGGACGAAGAGGAATTCGTGCCTTTGCCTGAAGAATGAACTCCTTTAGAATTATGGGGTTGCGGTTCTTGAAATGCACTTGTTTTGCCGCAATCTAGTCGAATAAGCAAAGCCAAGAACCATAAGAAAGAGCTCCCGCCCGTGACACATCAGCCGAAAACCCCGCTGCTCGACCAGGTCAAATATCCCGCCGACCTGCGCAAGCTCGAGGATCGCGACCTGCCGCAGCTTGCGCGCGAAGTCCGGGATGAGATGATCGATGCGGTCTCGCGCACGGGTGGCCATCTTGGCGCAGGCTTGGGCGTCGTCGAGCTGACAATCGCCATCCACAGCGTCTTCGATACGCCCGAGGACCGGCTGATCTTCGACGTCGGCCACCAATGTTATCCGCACAAGATCCTCACGGGCCGTCGCGAGCGCATCCGCACACTGCGCCAGGAAGGCGGCCTCTCGGGCTTCACACGGCGCGCGGAGAGCGAATACGATCCCTTCGGGGCGGCGCACTCCTCGACCTCGATCTCCGCCGGCCTCGGCATGGCGGTTGCCGCAGAACTCAGCAACACCGACCGGCGCGTGATTGCCGTCATCGGCGACGGCGCCATGTCGGCCGGCATGGCTTACGAAGCGCTGAACAATGCCGGCGCACTCGATGCGCGGCTGATCGTCATCCTCAACGACAACGACATGTCGATCGCCCCGCCGACGGGGGCAATGAGCGCCTATCTCGCCCGCCTCGCCTCGGGGCGGACGTATATGGGCTTCCGCGATTTCGGCAAGAAGCTGACTGCCTATCTCGGCGAGAAGGTCGACCGGGCGCTCACCCGCGCCGTCGAACATGCGCGCGGTTATGTGACCGGCGGGACGATGTTCGAGGAAATGGGCTTTTACCATATCGGCCCGATCGACGGCCATTCCTTCGAGCATCTGCTGCCCGTGCTGCGCAATGTGCGCGACAACGCCGAAGGTCCGGTCCTGATCCACGTCGTCACGCAGAAGGGCAAGGGTTATCCGCCCGCCGAAGCAGCAGCCGACAAGTATCACGGGGTCAACAAGTTCGACGTCATCACCGGGGCGCAGGCCAAGGTGAAACCGAATGCGCCGAGCTATACGAGCGTCTTCGCCGAAGCGCTGGTGCAGGAGGCGACGCTCGACGAAAAGATCGTCGGCATCACGGCGGCCATGCCGAACGGCACGGGCCTGGACAAGCTCGCCGAGGTCTTCCCTGCCCGCTGTTTCGACGTCGGCATTGCCGAGCAGCATGCCGTCACCTTCGCCGCCGGCCTTGCCACCGAGGGGTACAAACCCTTTGCGGCGATTTACTCTACCTTTCTGCAGCGCGCCTACGACCAGGTCGTCCATGATGTCGCAATCCAGGGCCTGCCGGTCCGTTTCCCGATCGACCGCGCCGGCTTCGTCGGCGCCGACGGCCCGACGCATGCGGGATCGTTCGACACGACTTTCCTTGCGACACTTCCCGGTTTCGTCGTCATGGCTGCGGCCGACGAGGCGGAGCTGAAGCATATGGTGCGCACGGCAGCGGCTTATGACGAAGGCCCGATTTCCTTCCGCTACCCGCGCGGCGAAGGCGTGGGGGTCGAGATGCCCGCGCGCGGCGAAATCCTGCAGATCGGCAAGGGCCGCATCGTCAGGGAGGGCACCAAGGTTGCGCTGCTCTCCTTCGGCTCGCGGCTTGCCGATTGCCTGCTTGCCGCGGAAGACCTTGAAGCCGCCGGCCTTTCGACCACGGTTGCCGATTCGCGCTTCGCCAAGCCTCTGGATCATGACCTGATCCGCCAGCTCGCCCGCCACCACGAAATGCTGATCACCGTCGAAGAAGGCGCCATCGGCGGCTTCGGCAGTCATGTGCTGCATTTCCTCGCGACCGAAGGGCTGCTCGAAAGCGGCCTGAAGGTCCGCTCGCTCACCATGCCCGACATGTGGATGGAGCAGGCAAAACCCGAGGTGATGAACGCCCATGCCGGCCTCGACCGCGCTGGCATCGTATCGACCGTCTTCCGCACGCTCGGCCACGGCGCCGCCGTGGGCGTTGCGGGCTGACGGCAAGCGCTAAGAAAGGCAAAGGGCAGTGCAGCATACACCGCACTGCCCTCATCCGACCCTTTAGCTACTTTCTCCCGCCTGGAGACGGGAAGCCAATCAGAATTCCGTCCAATCGTCCTGGACGGCCGCGGCGGTTGCCGCCTTGCCGCCGAAGGCGCTGGCGAGCTTGCTGGTCAGCGCGCGAGCAGGCGATGCGACAGGGCGGGCGCCGGATTGTGCGGCAACTGTACGGGGCGTGGCCGCAGGTGCTGTCTGGCCGAGCTTGAACTGTTGCAGCAGGGCGTCCAGCGCGTGGGCTTCTTGGGCGAGCGAGTGGCTTGCTGCCGTCTGCTCTTCAACCATAGCGGCATTCTGCTGCGTTCCCTGGTCCATGTTGTTGACGGCGGTATTGATCTCCTGCAGGCCGATTGACTGTTCGCGCGTTGCCGTGACGATCGCACCGATGTGGCGGTTGATCTCCTGGACCTCGCTCACGATCTCGGCGAGCGCCTTGCCGGTTTCATCGACAAGCGAGACGCCGGTGTTGACGTGATTGCCGGAGGTATTGATCAGCGCCTTGATCTCCTTCGCCGCGTTGGCGGAGCGCTGAGCCAGTTCACGCACTTCCTGGGCGACCACGGCAAAGCCCTTGCCAGCATCGCCGGCGCGGGCGGCCTCGACGCCTGCGTTGAGCGCGAGCAGGTTCGTCTGGAACGCGATGTCGTCGATGACGCCGATGATGTTGCTGATCTCGCTCGACGATCTCTCGATCTGCTGCATGGCGGTGACGGCCTTGCGGACGACATCGCCGGAGCGCTCGGCGCCGAGACGCGCACGCTCGACCAGATGGCCGACATCTTCGGCGCGCTTGGCGCTGTCGCGGACGGTCGTCGTAACCTGCTCAAGTGCCGCGGCAGTTTCCTCGACGGCAGCGGCCTGCTGCTCGGTCCGGCGAGCGAGATCGTCGGCGGCAGAGCGGATCTCACCGGCGCCAGCATTGATCGCGGAAGCGTTGCGGCCGACCGCTTGCAGCGCCGACTGAAGCTTCTCGGCCGCATGGTTGAAGTCGTTTCGCAGGCTGTCGAACTGAGCGGAGAACGGCGCTGCAATGCGGCTTGCGACATCGCCGTTGGCAAGGTTCGAAAGACCGCTTGCGAGGCCCTCGATCACGATGCGAATTTCGGCCGCCTCGCGGGCCTTCTCCTGGTCGGAGAGCTGGCGCTGGCGTTCGGCCTCGTCGCGCATGCGGTCCGTCTCGCCGGAAAGGCGCTGCTTTTCGATCGCGGCTTCCTTGAAGACGAGCACTGATTTTGCCATCAGGCCGACTTCATCGCCGCGGTCGAGCGCCGGCACGTCGATGTCGTTATGGCCAGCCGCCAAGCGGCCCATGGCCGCAGTCATGCCGACGATCGGCTGTGCAATGGTGCGTGATAGAAGCCATGCCAGCACGGCTGCGGCGAGCGATGCGGCGATGCCGCCCGCAATCAGGGTAAAGGTCAGATCCTCGTTGGCGTCGAGCTGGGATGCAGCAAAGGCCGCCGACTTTTCTCGGGCGACTGCCTTGATCTTGGCCGAGGCCTGACGGAAACCGTCGAGCTGTCCCTTGGTGGCGTTCACACCGATCTTGACGACGTCAGCGATCGGCGTCTCGGTTTCCTTGCGGGCCTTGGCCTGCGGTTCGGCAAGTTCGTGGAAATAGAGATCGGCGGCTTTCTGCATGCCGTCGATCATTCCGACCAATTCCACCTCGCCTGCAGCCGTCTGCTTGGCGGCGGCAATCGCCTTCAGCATCCGCTCGCGATTGGCGAAGAGATCGCCATAGGTGCTATCGCTGCGGAAGAGGATGAAGCCGCGCAGGTTGACGGCCTGCTCCAGCATCGCCTGCAGCGCATCGTCGATGTGATCGACGAGAAGCTGCGATTTCTCCTGTTCGGCGGCGGCAGCGGCTGAGGCGCTTGCCTTGCTGTACACATAGGCTGAGACGGAAACGAAGATGAGGATCAGCGCGGCAAATGTTGCGGCAAGCTTTCCCTTCAAGGACATGTTGGCGAACACCGGTCAACTCCTGACAAAAACGGCGAAGCGGGCCGCGCGGGACGCAGCGGCACAGCGAATGAATCTGAACATGATCTGCAGGTGGAGGTTATGATGCCATCATGGCAGGAAACGGCCGGGTGGACCGTTGCAATCGCGGCAAAGCTACGTGGGCGGGCTTTAAATTTGTTTAATCCGCGCCGCATAAAAATTGGGGTGCCGTTATGTGCGGCTGTTGGCAGACCGCGCGGTCAGCACGGCCACGGCAACAAAAGGCTTGCAAGCAGCGGCTTTGCCGGTCATGCACAGCCAATGTCTAATCAGAACACCCAGCGCCTCGACCAGCTTCTCGTCAGCCTCGGCCTTTTTGCCAGCCGCTCACGGGCACGCGATGCCGTAAGCCGCGGCACCGTGAAGGTTAGCGGCGCTGTCGTCACCAAGCCGGGCGCGCTCTTTGCCGGCGATGCCGTAATCGAGATCGATGATCCTGCACAGGATTATGTCTCCCGTGCCGCGCTCAAACTCATTGCGGCGCTCGATCATTTCCATCTCGATCCGGCGGGCCACCACTGTCTCGACGTCGGCGCTTCGACGGGCGGCTTCACGGAAGTGCTGCTGGAGCGCGGTGCAGCGCATGTGACCGCCATCGACGTCGGTCACGGGCAGATGCACCCGCGCATCGCAAGCGACCCGCGGGTCAGGAATATCGAGGGGCTGAACGCCCGAAACCTAAAGGCAGAGGAAATTGGCCGGCCGATCACCTTCGTCGTCTCGGACGTTTCGTTCATTTCGCTTAAGCTGGCGGTGGCGCCTGCGTTGCAAATCGCCGAGCCCGGCGCGGTTGCTGCGCTGCTGGTAAAGCCACAATTCGAGGCCGGGCGCGAAGCGATCGGCAAGGGCGGCCTGTTGAAGGACCCCTCCTCCGCGCGTGCGGTTGCCGACGAGCTCGGGCGCTGGTTCGCCAAAGACATGGGCTGGAAGAGTCTCGGGCTCATCGCCTCGCCGATCGCTGGCGGCGACGGCAACCAGGAATTTCTACTCGCAGGAACGAAGCCGTGAGCACCGAAACAATCACGATCCTAAAGCTCGGCGCCCAGGGCGACGGGATTGCCGACGGCGCGGACGGCCCGATCTACGTGCCTTTCTCGCTGCCTGGCGAAAGCGTGGCGATCGCGCGCGTCAAGAACCATGGCACGATCATGTCGATCGCCAAGCCTTCGCCCGACCGGCAGGAGCCGCCCTGCCGCCATTTTGGCCCGGACGGTGTCAACGGGACCTGCGGCGGCTGCACGCTGCAACATATGGTCGATCAGTCCTACCGGGCCTTCAAGCGGCAACTGGTGCTCGATGCGCTGAAATCGAAAGGCATATCGGCCGAGGTAGGCGAGCTCGTCGCGGCGCATCCCGGCGAGCGGCGGCGCGTCGTCTTTGCGGCACGCAAGACCGAGAAGGATATGTTGATCGGTTTCAACCAAGCCGAAAGCCACCACATCGTTGCGATCGAGGAATGTCCCATCTCGTCGGCAGCGATCCTCGCGCGGTTGCCGGCGATCAAGGCGATTGGCGCGACACTTGCGACCAGCGCCGAAGCCTTCCGCATTTCAGTTCTTGAGACACTGTCCGGGCTCGATCTCGCCGTCGACGGGATCCAGAAGCTGCCGGACCCGCAGCGGCGCAAAGCGATCGAAACCGTGCTTGGCCTTCGCGGCATCGCGCGCGTTTCGGTGAACGGCGAAATCCTGGTCGAGCCGTCCAAGCCGACCGTCGATTTCGGTGGCGTGCAGGTCTCGCCGCCGGCTGGCGGCTTCACGCAGGCGACGAAGCAAGCCGAAGAGGCGATGGCCGATCTGGTACTTGCCCATGTGGGCAAGGCAAAGCGCATCGCCGACCTCTTTGCAGGCGCCGGCACCTTTTCCCTTCGGCTTGCCCGGATCGGACGCGTGCATGCCGTTGAAGGCGACGAGAAAGCCCTTTCCGCACTCGACCAGGCAGCGCGCAGGACGCAAGGCCTGAAGCCGGTCAGCGTCGAGAAGCGCGATCTCTTCCGCCGCCCGCTGATGACGTCCGAGCTGAAAGTCTATGACGCGGTGGTCTTCGATCCGCCGCGGGCCGGAGCGGAACTGCAGTGCCAGGAGCTCGCTCGCTCCGCAGCGAAGAAGATTGCCGCCGTCAGCTGCAATCCGGTGACACTGGCGCGCGATCTCGCCATACTCATCGAGGGCGGGTACCGGATCACCGGCGTCACGCCGATCGACCAGTTTCTCTGGACCTCGCATGTCGAGGTGGTGGCGACGCTGGAAAAATAGACGCTGGCCGCTCCGCCATTGCGATCGAGCGCGCAAACAAAAATGCCCGCGGCGAGCGCGGGCACCTTCTGGTTTGAAGCGTCAGGATCAAGCAGCGCGGCGGCTGGCCAAAGCCGTCGTTGCGCGTCCCCCGGACTGCAGGTTGAACTGCGCCAGAACCTGCATCAGTTTTGCGGCCTCCGTTGCGAGCCCGTGGCTTGCTGCCGTCTGCTCTTCGACCATTGCGGCGTTCTGCTGCGTGCCCTGATCCATCGTGTTGACGGCTGTATTGATCTCGTGAAGGCCGGTCGATTGTTCGCGAGTGGCGGTGACGATTGCGCCGACATGACGGCTGATTTCCTGCACCTGCAGAACGATCGCCTCCAGCGCCTTGCCGGTATCGCCGACCAGCGTTACGCCGGAGCGAACCTGGGAATTCGAGGCGGTGATCAGGCTCTCGATCTCCTTTGCCGCCTTGGCGGAACGCTGCGCCAGTTCGCGGACTTCCTGCGCGACGACGGCAAAGCCCTTGCCTGCCTCGCCGGCACGCGCGGCCTCGACACCGGCATTGAGTGCCAGAAGGTTGGTCTGGAAGGCGATGTCGTCGATGACGCTGATGATGCTGGAAATCTGCTCGGATGACTGCGCGATCCCGTTCATCGCGACGACTGCCTTGCGGACGATCTCGCCGGATTCTTCGGCGCCGGCGCGCGTGCGGTTGACGAGATTGCCGGCTTCCTCGGCGCGGCGGGCCGTGTCCTTGACGGTCGTCGTGATCTCCTCGAGAGCCGCAGCGGTCTCTTCTACCGAAGCGGCCTGCTGCTCGGTGCGGCGGGCAAGGCCATCGGCGGCCGTGCGGATTTCCGAGGCACCGGCGTCGATCGCATGTGCGTTGTGGCCGACCGTCTGCAGCGCTGCGTGCAGCTTGCCGACGGCCGTGTTGTAGTCGCTGCGGAGACGGTCGAGATGTGCGGCGAACGGCGTTTCGATACGGTGGGCGAGATTGCCCTCCGACAGCGCACCGAGAGCTCCAGCCAGCGCATCGACGACGGTGCGGATTTCCGTTGCCTCGCGCGCTTTCTGCGCTTCCCGGTCCTGACGCTCGCGCTCAGTCAGCGCACGGCCGGTCTCGGCCTCGCCTTCCAGACGCTCGCGATCGATCGCATTGTTCTTGAAAACGGCAACCGCTTCGGCCATCGAGCCTATCTGGTCACGGCGCTCCTCGCCGGGAATGGTGGCGGAGAGATCGCCAGCGGCCAGCTTCTGCATCGCAGCCGTCATAGCGGTGACCGGACGGATCACGAGGCCGTGCAGCAGCCATGCCATGGCGGCGATCATCAGACCAACGGCAAGAAGCGTGGCGATGGTCGCGGCGATGCGGAACTCGTCCAGAGACGCGAAGGCCTTGTCGCTCTCGACGACGAAGCCGAGATGCCACTGAACTGTCGGCAGGCCATCGACCGGCAGGAAGCTGATGAGAACCGGCTTGCCGTCGAATTCGCTCTCGATCAGGCCGGAACCGATCGACGGCGTTGCATTCGGGAAGGTATCGGCAAGCGTCTTGGTAACGAGCTTGGCATCCGGATGGATGAGAATCTGGCCGCTCTTGTTGACCAGGAAAGCCATGCCTTGGCCGCCGAGATCGATCTCCTTGATCATCTTCACCATGGTATCGAGCGAGAAATCGCTGCCAACGACGCCGGCCAGCTTGCCGTCGCGCTTGACCGGAACGGCGGCGCTGATGATGAGATCACCGCTCGAGGCGTCGGTATAGGGCTCGGTCAGCACAGGCGCGCCGGCTTTGACCGCGTCCTGATACCACGGGCGCTTGCGCGGATCGTAGTCCGCCGGGAGCGGCAGGTCCGGCCAGGAGGTGAACACGCCCTGCTCATCGCCCAGGTAGGTGCTGACGAACTGCTTCGTCAGGACGTCATTCTGCAATACGCTGACGACACCGGCGCGGTCGGCAGCCTTGGCGGAGGCGTTTGCGACCATGGCAGTCAGCGTGACGCGGCCGTTCATCCAGTTGGCAAGGCTGCGTGCGGCCTGCTCGCCGGAAGACTGGATATTCGCTTCGATCGAGGCCGTCGTGACACTGCGCTGGACCGAATTGATGTAATAGGAAAAGGCGGCAAAGGCCGCGAGAACGACGGCGGACGCGGCGACAAGGATGCGCGTCATCAAATTCGTTTTCTTTTTCAAGATAGGTTCCTTTCGGATCGACTGCCGTCCCGCCGGCGCGCAGGCATGCGGGCGGGAGCGCTGAACGGGCAGAGGGCTCATGGAGACAGGCTGCGCAAAGCGCCTCATGCGCCCGGACGACCGAATGGAATCAACTCGTCACCCCCTGATTATTAGGGGTTGCTTAAAACAGGCTTAAAATTGAGCAGATATCCTTGCTTCGGCATCACCGGCGCATGAAGGCCTCGAAGGCAGCACGGGCTTCCGCGCTCTTCAACTGTGCGGCAAAATGCCGGGCCTCATCATCGATGCGCTCGATGATTTCCCCACGATCGCCGCGGATGAGATTGCGGGCGATCTTCAAGGCCTCCGGCGGCTTGGCAGCGAGTTTTGCGGCAGCTGCAAGTGTGAGAGATTCAACGTCAGGCGCGGCACAGACTTTCCAGAGCAATCCAGCGTCCTTAGCCTCCCCCGCCGAGAAGGCTTCGCCGGCAGCGAGAAGCGCGAAAGCGCGCTGATGACCCATGATACGCGGTGCAAGCAGACTGGAGGCGGCTTCGGGCACAAGCGCCAGATCAACGAAGGGCGTGCGGAACTGGCTGCGGTCGGAGGCGATCGTCAGATCGCAATGCATGTGCATCGTCGTGCCGATGCCAATCGCCAACCCATCGACGCCGGAGATCAGCGGCTTTTCGGCATTGACGAGCGCATAAAGGAAATCGAGAAGCTCATGGCCGAGGCTGCCGCCCATCGCGGCCGCAAGGAAATCAGCAATATCGTTGCCCGCCGAAAAGGCGCCTTCTGTGCCGAGGAAGACCGTCGCGCGGACGGCACTGTCCTCGTTCGCGGCCTTCAGCGCTTCCGTCATCCGCACATACATGGCGCGGGTGATCGCGTTTTTCTTTTCCGGACGGTTGAAGCGAATGATCTGGACGCCGGGATGGTCGGCGGATTGTTCGACGACGATGTGATCGGACATGATGATCCTCAGGCAAGAGCAATGCGGGCAGCGGCGAGGCTTGCTGCGCCGTTGACGACGCTATCCCTCAACGCCGCGGTTTCCGGCAGTAGATTTTCTGCGGCGAAGCGGCAAAGGGCAATGCGGCTTTCGCCCGCGCCGTCAGACACCCCGGCAAGCCCGCCCTTGGCGAGATAGCAGCCGGTCAGGACAAGGCCGAAGAGGCGCTGGTAGGGTGTCGCGCCGGAAAGGGCTTCTGCCAGTTTGCCGTCCGCCTGCGCCTTCAGCAGCCAGCCAGTTGCCTGTTCCAGATCGGCGATGGCCGCATCAAGCCGCGACGCTGTTTCGCCGAAGCTATCGAGGTTGGAACGGCGCACCTGATCGGCGGTATCGCGAAGCTCGGCGATGAAACCCTTGACTTGGCCGCCATTCGAAAGCGGCAGCTTGCGGGTGACGAGGTCGATCGCCTGGATGCCGTTGGTGCCCTCGTAAATCGGCGCGATGCGGGCGTCACGCAGGAAGCGGGCGGCGCCTGTTTCCTCAATGAAGCCCATGCCACCATGAACCTGGATGCCGAGCGAGGAGACATCTACGCCGGCATCGGTCGAGAAGGATTTGGCGATCGGCGTCAGAAGCGCAGCGCGCTCCTGCCAGTGCTGCTTGTCTCCACTCGCGCGATGCGACATGTCGATCGCGTGGGCGCAGACGTAGGAAATGGCGCGTGAGCCCTGCGTCAGCGCCTTCATCGTTAACAGCATGCGGGCGACGTCCGGATGCTCGATGATCGGGCTCATGCCGCTGCCGGTCCAGCCAGGTGCCCTGCCCTGCGTGCGCTCCTTGGCATAGGCGAGCGCCTTCTGCGTTGCGGCTTCGGCGATCGCGACACCCTGCATGCCGACCGTCAGGCGGGCATTGTTCATCATCGTGAACATGCAGTTGAGGCCCTTGTTCTCTTCGCCGACGAGCCAGCCGACCGCACCTTTCTCCTCGCCGAACCTGCCGTCACCGTAGATCATCGTGCAGGTGGGCGAGCCGTGGATGCCCATCTTGTGTTCCAGTGAATGGCAGAAGAGATCGTTGCGGCGTCCGGGCAAACCATCACTGTTGACGAGGAATTTCGGCACAAGGAACAGTGAAATGCCGCGCGTGCCGGCCGGTGCATCCGGCAAGCGGGCAAGAACGAGGTGGATAATGTTGTCGGTCGCGTCGTGCTCGCCCCAGGTGATGAATATCTTCTGGCCGAACAGGCGGTAGGTGCCGTCGACGCGCCGCTCAGCGCGGCTCTTCAGGCCGCCGACGTCGGAACCCGCATGCGGCTCGGTGAGGTTCATCGTTGCGGTCCACTCGCCGGAGACGAGCTTCGGCAGATATTTGCTCCGAAGCTCCTCACTGCCGTGAGCGCTCAGCGCCTCGATCGCTCCCATGGTCAGCGTCGGGCAGAGCGCGAAGGCGGTCGCACCGGAATTCCACATCTCAAGCGCGGCAACGTTCAGCATGTTGGGCAGGCCCTGGCCGCCATATTCCTCGGGGGCCGAAAGACCGTTCCAGCCGCCGGCGATCCAGTCCTGATAGAGCTTTGCCCAGCCGTCCGGGGTCTTCACGTTGCCATCGACGAGACGAGCCCCCTGGCTGTCGCCGATCTCCGCCAGCGGAGCAACCTCTTCCGTTGCGAAACGGCCGGCCTCGCTCAGGATCGCATCGACGAGATCTTCGCCGAGATCGCCAAACAGGCCCTTATCGATCGCGTCGCTCAGTCCTGCGACACGTTTCAGGGTGAACGCGATGTCCTCGACGGGCGCCTTGTACATATCATCTCCTCGCATCTCAAACGGAACCATGGTTCCGCGCCTCCGGTGGAAGAGCTAATTGATTTTTACGTAAACGTCAATTTGGAATCCGTGTTTCTGCATTTGGCGATATTTTGCCGTTTACGGACCTTCGCACTTGCACAAACAACCGTCATGGAGAATCTCTACGAAGACTGATCGCATCGAAAGGATCGCGACCGATGGACACATTGCCCGCCAATATACCAGGCCTCGTTTGGGCCTACAGCTTCCCGGCAGGAAGCGGCAAGGCGGTACGCCTGCAGAACAGCGCCTTTCCGGCCGAGCTGCTGTCCGGCGAAGGGTTTTACTGGCTGCATCTCAACCTCGCCGATGCGCGAGTTCCCGCCTTGCTCGATACGCTGGACGGCCTTTCCGAGGATGCCAAGGCGGCTCTGACGACGCGGGATACACATGCCGCGATCACCGTCGACGAACAGATGCTCTTCGGCACGCTGATCGATTGCCAGCGCGAATTCGACCAAGACACCGCCGATCTCGGCTGGCTGCATTTCGCGATCTCCGATCGCTTCATTATCACCACGCGGCTACAGCCGCTACGCAGCCTCGAGCGGGCACGCGCGATGATCGAAAAGAACTCGGCAAAATTCTCCCGGCCGGTCGACCTTTTCGAGCTACTGGTGATCGAGTTCCAGCGTACGCTGATTGCCGTCGTGATGGAACTCACCGAAGAGCTGAACCTCATCGAAGACTTCGTCTATGACAACGTTTCTCGCGACGAACGACGGCGGCTGGCGCCGGCACGGCGCACGATCGTGCGGCTTCATCGGCACCTCAGGAACGTGCTGACGCTCATGCGGCGCGCCTCGGCCTCCGACGAGGACGAGATGCCCTTCGGCTTCGAGGACATCGCCGGCAGGCTGACGAGCAGGCTGGAGGCGGTCGACCACGATATCTATGCGCTGCAGGAGCGCGCGCGCTTGCTGCACGAGGAAATCGACTCGAAGCAGTCCTCCGAGACCAATCGCCACCTCTATATCCTGTCGCTGATGACCGCCTTCCTGCTGCCGCCAACGCTGGTGACCGGCTTCTTCGGCATGAATACCACCAATCTCCCCTTCGCCGAAGGGGCCAGCGGTACGGCATATGCGGGCGCGTTGATCGTCGCTTCGGTACTGCTCGCCTGGTGGCTCCTTAAGCGTGTCAATATTCTTTGAAACGAAAAAGCCCGGCATCGCTGCCGGACTGATCGATCCAAAGGTACGCCGAGCCTCAGTTATAAGGCGAGTAGCACTGCTGGCGCGGGCCGTTATAGGGCTGGAACGTATTGTCATAAGCGCGGTATGAACGGTAGCGGTTTGCGCACCAGGCAACATGGCCACCGCCGCCGCTGTAGGCCGGCGGGGCAACGTAGCGCGGCTGGGAAGCGATAGCGCCGCCGATGATCGCGCCGGCGCCGAAGGCAGCCAGAGGGTACCAGTAGCCGTTATACTCGCGATAGCCGCGGCGGTAGTAAGGGTAGCCGCGATAGCCACCATACCAACCTGGACGATAGGCCGGGCGATATGCGGGGCGGTAACCGGGGTAGTATCCGGGACGATAGCCCGGACGGTAAATGGGGCGATAGCCCGGCGGATAGTAGCGGCGGTACTGGACGTTCTGCACGTCCGATTTTTCGATCTGCGGTGCTGCCGGCATCTGAATGGCCTGCGACGGCACGAAGCTCGTCAGGACGACAACGGCGGAAAAGACGGCACTCGCAATCTTCTTACTGAGCCCATTCATTGTATTCTCCAATCCCAAGCGCGAATCTGGCCTCACCGGTAACGCAGAGGTGCGGAACACTTTCCCAACACGCTCCGTTCGGCATGAATCGGATTTCTACTGGAGTGCAAATGAACCGGGGATTAACCGGTTCATTTTCCGCAGAACGGGAAAAATCAGGCAACGACGGAAAGCTGCGCCTGGTCGCCCTGGAGGCGGTTCACCATGAAGTTCGAATACCATTCGAGGAACTGCATGACGCCCCCTTCGTGGAGCATCGAATAGGGACCGGGCTCATAGGCCGGTGAGTGAATGCCGAAGGCATTTTCCTCGACGATGCGGCGATCCTGGTCGTTGGTTTCCGTCCAGACGTGCGTCAGTTCCTCGAGATTGTAGTCCACGCCCTCGACGGCGTCCTTGTGCACGATCCACTTCGTCGTGACGGCTGTTTCGTTGGCGCTGAGCGGCAGCACGCGGAAGGTGATCGCGTGGTCGCCGAGCAGGTGGTTCCATGTCGTCGGATAGTGGAAGAGCAGCATGGTGCCGATGCGGTCGATTGTGACGTCCTCGGACAGCTTGCGCTTGACGGCCGGGCGGCCGGACATGGTGTAGCTTTCGGCATCCTCGATCAGCGGCATGCGGGCCGTGCGGAACTGGCCGTCGGGCGAGATCTGGAACTTGCTCGGAAGGCCCGCCGCCTCGCAGCGCGCCCAATGACCGGCGATTTCCGGATCGTCGGCACCTCCGTCCGTACCCGTGACGCTCGGGGCTTCCGGATAGGTGCGGCAGAGTTCGGGATGGTTGGCGGCGCAGTGGTAGCACTCGCGATTGTTTTCCCAGACGAGCTTCCAGTTGCCCTTCTCGATAATGGTGCTTTGGAAGGCGACCTTGCCTTCGCTGAGACGGTGGGGAAGCATATAGGGGCTGACCATGTCGCGAACCGGCTGGAAGTCCGGCGCCGTGTCAGCCAGGCAGATGAAGATGTAGCCCGCGAAGCTCTCGCAATGCACGGGCTTCAGGCTGTAGCCGCTCTTGTCGAAATCATCCCCCATGTGGCGGGCAAAGGCGAGCTTGCCGTCGAGGTCATACGTCCACTGGTGATAGGGACAGACGAGACGGACCGACGAGCCGTGCTCCTTGGTGCAGACGCGCGAGCCGCGATGGCGGCAGCTGTTGTGGAAGGCACGGATGACGTTGTCGCGGCCACGGACGATCACAACCGGATACTGGCCGATCTGAACGGTGAAATAGGCGCCCGGCTTCGGCAGTTCGCAATCGTGGCCCATGAACAGCCAGTCTCGATAGTAGATCATCTCCATATCGAGCTTGAAGTAATCTTCGTCGATATAGAAAGGCTGCTCAAGGCTGAAGCCTGCGTGCCGGTTCCTGAGCTGCCGCAAAACGTTGCTGCGAATATCCATCTGCTTATCCTCGTGCCATAGGCCGCCGCCGCGAAGGCGGGATGGAGGCGCCCGCTTCTTCTCCGTGCGGGAGAATTATCATGGCGCCATTTAAACACCGGCCATGATTGCGGCTTGGTTGTAATGCGACATCGGCTTCGAAATTGACGACAGCGCGGCGAGGCAAGATGATTTTCGGCATCCCCGCCGCGAAGCCTTCAAATGCGACATCCGAAAAGTTCAAATATGACGGCGGAATCAACCGCCCTCCAGCGCATTATCGCATCTGCGACGCCCTTTCGCTACGGGCGCCCACCATCATGCGCAAGAGACGGGTTTAACAGGCCATTAAGCATAAACTTCTATTCTTCCCTTATCGAACAAAGCAGATGGAATGCGAGCCATGGCGAAACTTCGCTATTTCGACGCCAAAGAAGATGCCAGGCCACAGGACAAGAGACCTGCCGCACCGCATTCCGAATTTCTCCGCACCGGCAAGATCACTCGCGATCGGGCGCACTGGCTCGCCGAAGAACGCCGCTACCTGACGCATAAGGAAGTAAGCGAGAAAACCGGCCGGAAGCTGCAAACGGCAGGCATCAAGGCGCATCAGCAGATCAACGGCTTCCACCGCACGATCCAGTTTCCCAAGATGGTGTTTCACCGCACGCTCGCCGACAGCCCGCATCTCGGCTACTGCCATGTCACGGCCGCCCGCACAAAGTTCGACCGCTACGAGGACGTCAGTTGGGCCTTCTACATCGCCAACTTCTATGCAGACATCGGCGACAACGACAATTTCTTCCATCACATCGATATCAAATATTCCCGCATGTATTTCGCCGTCGCGATCAAGCCGGGCGAACATACGCCGGAGAAAATGACGATCGACCGCTCCATTCGCGGCAACGGCGTGCTCTTCAGAACCGACGATCCGCAGGTGGCCATCAGGAACGTGCTTCTGCTCGGCGCGCGCAACGAACAGCTTCGCGAAATCATCCGCCAGCTCTGATATTGATCGAAAGCTTTCAAAGGCCTATGGGACTGCCTGGAAACAACGGGCGGTACATGGCACGTATAATCGACATCGCAGAACATCGAGATGAAGCGCTGCAAATGGCGGCCGCCGTGCTTTCGGAAGGTTTTCCGGTCGCCATCCCGACCGAGACCGTCTACGGCCTTGCCGCCGATGCCACCAATGCGGCGGCGATAACCCGTATCTACGAGACCAAGGGACGGCCGCGCTTCAATCCGCTGATCTGCCATATGAGCGACCTTGCGATGGCAGAGGACTATGCGGAGTTCGATCCGGTTTCGCGCGCGTTGGCGGAAGCCTTCTGGCCGGGGCCGCTGACGCTCGTCCTGCCCTTGAAGGCGGATAGCCATATCCATGCGCTGGCAACCGCCGGTCTGGATACGGTCGGCATCCGCGTGCCGAAGGGATTTGCGGGCGATCTGATCCGCGCCTTCGGCAAGCCGCTCGCAGCGCCCAGCGCCAACACATCCGGCAGGATCAGCGCCACCAGCGCCGCGCATGTCGACGCCGATCTCGGCAGCAAGATCAAGCTCATCATCGATGCCGGCGCCAGCACCGTGGGCGTCGAATCCACCATCGTCAAGGTGGAGGACGGCGAGTTGAAGCTTCTGCGGCCCGGCGGGCTTCCGGCTTCCGAGATCGAACGCGTCGCCGGCAAGCGGCTGCGGCGCGCCGGAAAGGCATCAGCGGCGATCGAGGCTCCCGGCATGCTTGCCTCGCATTATGCGCCGGGTGCCAACGTCCGTCTCGATGCCGGAGCCGTCACACGCGACGAGGCCCTGATTGCCTTTGGCTCTACCGATGTCGTGGGTGCCAGCGAAGCCGCCATAGTGCTCAACCTCAGCCCCCGCGGCGATCTGGCCGAGGCGGCAGCCAATCTTTTCGACTACATGAAAAAGGCCGATGCCAGCGGCGCAGCAACGATCGCCTTTTCGCCGATACCGGACGAGGGTCTTGGCGAAGCGATCAACGACCGTTTGCGGCGCGCTGCCGGGCCGCGTGACGAATAACCAGGAAGGAATGAGCTCGATGAGCGCTGCCGTCTCCCCCGAACTTCTTGACCGCTTCGCCGCCATCGTCGGCGAGAAATACGCGCTGCGCAGCGAGGCCGAGCTTGCGCCGCACCTGATCGAGAACCGCGGGCTTTATCACGGTTCCTCCCCTCTCCTGCTCAAGCCGGCGAACGTCGAGGAAGTTTCGGCGATCCTGAAGCTTGCGACGGAAACCGGCGCGGCGGTCGTGCCGCAGACCGGCAATACCGGCCTTGTCGGCGGCCAGACGCCGCGTGAGGGCAAGTCGGACATCATCATCTCGCTCGAACGCATGAACAGGATCCGCGACGTCGATCCGGTGGCGAACGTGCTGGTTGCCGACGGCGGCGCGATCCTTGCCGACGTGCAGAAGACGGCCGAGGCGCATGGAAAGCTTTTCCCTCTTTCGCTCGGTGCCGAAGGCTCCTGCCGGATTGGCGGTAACCTCTCCACCAATGCCGGCGGAACGGCGGTGCTGGCATACGGCAACATGCGCCAGCTCTGCCTCGGCCTCGAAGTCGTGCTGCCAACCGGCGAAATCTGGGACGGCCTGCGCCGCCTGAAGAAGGATAACACCGGCTACGATCTTCGCGATCTCTTCATCGGCGCCGAAGGCACGCTCGGCATCATCACCGGTGCCGTCCTCAAGCTTTACCCGCAGCCACTTGGCCATCAGGTCGCCTTCGCAGGGCTCAACTCCGTGGAGGAGGCGCTTGCCCTCTTCAATCTCGCGGGCAGCCTCTGCGGCACCTCGTTGACCGGCTTCGAACTGATGCCGCGTTTCGGCGTCGAGATCACCGCCAAGCATATCGAGGGCGTGCGCGATCCGCTGGAAACGGCTTACCCGTGGTATGTGCTGATCGACATCTCGACCTCGGATTCAGCCGAGACCGCCGAGCGGATGATGAATGCGCTGCTTGAACAGGGGTTTGAAGCCGGACTCGTGCAGGACGCGGCGATTGCCTCCTCCGTCGCGCAGCAGAAGGCGCTCTGGCACATGCGCGAGAGCATGTCGGAAGCCCAGAAGCCAGAAGGCGGCTCGATCAAGCACGATGTCTCCGTGCCGGTCTCGAAGATCCCGCATTTCATGCAGGAGGCCGGCGATGCCGTCATGGCGGCAATGCCCGGTGCTCGCATCTGCGGGTTCGGCCACATGGGCGACGGCAATATTCACTACAACATTTCCCAGCCGGTCGGCGCCGACAAGGACGCCTTCATTGCCCGCTGGCATGAGATGAACGAGATCGTGCACGGCATCGTGCTCTCTCACGGCGGCTCGATCTCGGCAGAGCACGGCATCGGCCAGCTGAAGCGCGACGAACTTGCCGCGATCCGCCCCGCCATCGAGATCGATCTGATGCGCCGCATCAAGCGCGTCTTCGATCCGGCGAACATCATGAACCCAGGGAAAGTGGTCAATGTGGAGTAAAAACGTGGCGACTTAGCCGCCACCGGTCAGAATCTGCAGTGCCGGCGATTGCGTCGTGACATTCTGAATATCGTACATCGCCGTGAAACGCTTCACCAGCTTGTCGACCTTCTTCGAGTCAGACAGGTCCTCTAGGTCGACGAAACGCTTCAGCAGATCGACCTGCTTGGTGACATCCATGCTCGATATCTGGCTTGGCAGGTTGTAGGCGGTGGTGACGACCTGGAAAAGCGCCTTGTCGCCCAGGATGGAGTAGAGCGAGGTGATGTCTGGCGCCTTGCGGGCGAAGTAAAGTGCGAGGCGGGTTCCATCGTTCGTCGCGCCTTCCTGCGTCTCGAGCGTCTGCCGCAGATAGGCATCCTGGGTGCGATCGAGCGCACCTTGATCCTGAACGGTGCCCAGCTTGGCGCGCGTGAGATCGCCAGCTGTGTCGAAGTTAAAGTCGGCGACGATGTTCTTGAATTTCGAGTCAGCCTTGGTGTTCAGATAGCTCTTTGCATTGTCGGGATCGGACGTGAATATCTTCTTCAGCGTCTCTTCGTCGTAATCCTTGGGATCGAGACCGACGGATTTGAGAATCAGACCGGTCAACCGGTCGTCCTCCAGGAAATCATCGAGGGACTGCACCGATTCCATGGTCTTGGCGAAATAGTCGACTTCCTCGGTCGCATCCTTGGATGCCTTATCCTTCAGGGGACCGTCCTTCATCAGCATGATTACATGCGACTTATAGGTCGTCGCATACTTGGCCATCGCCGCGGGTGACAGTGCCTGCAGCTGGATTGACGCGTTACCTTCGCTATCGAAATTGAAGGCCCTTGCCAATTGGGTTATGCGGTCGTCTTTGAAGGATGCGACATAGCCCTCGGGGTCGTAAGGATCGCTTGCCAGCAGCTTGCGCATGACGGATTTCGGCAGCGCCGCCTCCGTCAAGCCGAAAGCCTGAAGCGCAACCTGATAGAGGTCGGGCAGATCGTCGTTCGTCTTGTCTAGATCGCCGGTCTTGTTGTTGTTCAGGAAATCGTTGACGCTGTCGACGTCGGAGAAATTGTTCAGCGTCCTGGTATCGGACATACGTGTCTTGTAGTTGGCGACGATTTCCTCGATGGCCGCTTTCGCCTCGTCGTCGTAACGGGCCATGTAATTTACGGAAGTCGCCTGGATCAGGGAGTCCGATTGCGGGCCATCCGTCCCGAGGACGCTTCCATCAGCCTCGAAGGCGAATGCCTGATAGACAGCCGTGGCGCCCATCGTATTGGCATAGGCCGGATCGACAAGGATTTGCCTCAAGGCCGCATCGCTCAAGTCCGTGCCGAAGCTGCTCGGGCCAAGACTGTAAGCGGCCCTGATGTAGTCAGTCAGGCGCTCGTCGGCGATGAGGCTGTCGACATTGGTGACCGTCTTGATCTTGGATTCGTAATAGGTCTTGTTGTAGTCGGCGGCGGCCTTCGTCGTATAGACGATATCCGGAAACACGTCGTTGTCGACAATGACGGTCGACGAATTCAGATTGTACTGCTCCATGACCGTGTTTTTCTGGGTCGCCGTCTGGGCCGAGCCATTCACCGTGCCATCGGCATTGAAATTGAACTGCGCCGCAAGCGCCTGGTATTTCTCGCCGCCCTGAAGGTTCACCACGCTGTTCGGATCGTTGAGATCGCTCGTCAGCACATCGCGCAGAAACTGCTTGGACGCGTAGGTCGTATCAATGCCGAACGTCTCCAGCACATAGGCCCGCAGCCGCGTGTTATTGATGAGATCATCGACAGACTGCACATTGGCGATCGCCGCACTGTAATAGTCGGTATCCTTGATCGCCTGCTTTTCCTGATCGGTAAAGGACGCATTATACTTGTCGAGAAGGTCAGTTTCCTGAGCGTCCGTCTGCGCATCCTTGGCCGTACCGGTGCTAAAATTGAACGCCGCAGCAAAAGTTTTGTAGCGCTGATCCGAAAGCTTGTTGGCGAAACTGTCGGGATCGGTCAGGTCGCTTTCCAGCACCTTCTTCATGAAGGCCTTGGCATAGGTCATGTCGTCAAGGCCATAGGCCTGCATCGCATAGCTATAGAGCTTGTAGTCGCCGAGGAAGTCGTCGACGTCCTTCACCTTGTTGATATTGGCGGCGTAATATTCGGCGTCCCTTTTGATCGTTGCCTGCGAAGCAATGCGATCAAGACTCGTCTTCGGGTCGCGACTTATGATCGCGTAGGCAACGGAGGCGGAAATCATGAATGCGCCCTTAAACAGCAAAACCTAAAAGAACAATGCGGGATCCTGCGCGTATTTTGCCATGGAAAGCTTACCTGAGACTTACCTGATGCTGTCCCGCTTTGACGCGACCGCCCTCGCCGATCCGTTCATGGTCCGGAAACCCTGCCACATTGGTTTTTGATAACCATCAGGGAAGGCAAAGTTTTCTTAACCGCAAATTTTAAGTGGTCCGGAAGAGGCCCCGCCTATTGTCGAGGCATAGAGGGCGAAAAAGCCCCGAGGAGAAGACCGGAAACCGGCTCTCAGGTAAGACAAGGGTAGAAATGAACATGAACAACACCGTTATGAAGCCCGCTTGGGCTGGAACGACACTGCGTCTCGATCCGTCGCGCTTTCCCCAGCAGGTCAGCTACGCCATCCACGACTCCACAAGTGACGTCAGCATAACGATCGATGAACGCGGCGCCATCCTCCGCAAGATCCTTCCCTCCAGCGGTCTGCCGCTTTCCATCGCCCTGCCAAAGCGCGCCTTCAAAGGCGTTGCGGCCCGGGCGATCGACCATGGCGACGGAGAAGTGACCGTCACGCTGGAACTGCACCATGAAGACCCGGACCTCTGCGTGCCGCTGCTTGTCGCACATGATCTCTCCGATATCGCCGCCGACTGGCGGGGCTGGTCGGAAGCATTCCGCATTCCGATGCTGATGGTGGAGGCCGACGGCATTGCCCGTCCGCTCGAAGATCATCTCGGCGATCTGCGCACCAGCCACATGAAGCCACGCCGCCGCCATTCCTACTTCGCCAATCGCCGTCCGCGCTTCCTAGTGCGCCGCACGATCGGCAAACTCGGCGTGACGATGAAGATCGAAGGCAAGGAAATTATCGCCCGCAATTAAGAATTCGGCGAGTGACCCAATCTGAAACCCGGCTTCGCGCCGGGTTTTTTGTTTCAATCAGGGAAGGGAAAAGAGCACCGAGACGAACAGTCCCGCAAAGATGATCAGGCCGACGCGGTTGTTCGACTGAAAAAGCGCCAGGCATTGCGTGGCGTCGTTTATATCGAGCCTGGCGATCTGCCAGGCGAACATGCCGGCGGCAATCAACAGCCCGATATAGGACGCGAAACCGGCGCCGGCCAAAACAAAGGCGAGCAGCATGAGGACTAGCGTTGTGCCATAAAGGCCGATCAGCCACTGCCGCGTCTGATCGCCGAAAAGCCGCGCGGTCGAACGTACGCCGATCAGTTCGTCGTCTTCCTTGTCCTGATGCGCATAGATCGTGTCGTAGCCGATCGTCCAGACGACGGAGGAAAGATAGAGCCCAATCGCAGCGAAAGAGAGCGCGCCGAATATGCCGGCCCAGCCCATCAGTGCGCCCCAGGAAAAGGCGAGGCCAAGGAAAAACTGCGGCCAATCCGTGAAGCGCTTGGCAAACGGGTAGAGCGCGACGATGCTAAGCGACAGCACGCCTAGAATGACTGCGAACCAGTTGAACTGGAGAAGCACCAGCAGGCCTGCCAGCGCCTGCAGCACCATGAAGACCTTTGCCTGAGTGCGCGTAACGCGTCCGGACGGCAGCGGCCGTGAACGTGTGCGCGCGACCTCCATGTCGATATCGTGATCAACCAGATCGTTGTAAGTACACCCTGCCCCGCGCATGGCAACGGCCCCGATGAAGTAGAGAAGCAGGTGAAACAGCATCTGCGAGCCGGAAAACAAGCCCTGCGCCGCGGCCGCATTCGCGGCAAGCGCCACCGACCAGAAGCAGGGCCACATCAGGAGCTGCCAGCCGATCGGCCTGTCCCAGCGCGCCAGCTGCGCATAGGGCCAGAGCCACGGAGGCAAGATCCGATAAACCCAATTGTCCGAAGGCGCATCGGCGACGCGCCCGTTAAAGCCGCCAATCTGTTGCATGCGGCCATCTAGCGACGGGGCGCGGCGCGGGTCAATAGCGCAGTCGGCACCAGGCGCTCATCTTCGCCGATAGAGGAAGTAGCGGCCTTTCCCGACGGATGCCGGCAGCGGCATTTCCTCCAGTTCAGGATGCATCAATTCCAGGCCGCTTACCGCCAATCCACCCGGCGCCAGCACCGCAACCACTCTCGACGGCAGCCACTCCCGGATGACCGCATCCTTCTCCGGATACCCGGTGCCGATATCGGCATGCCCGATAGCTGCCCTTTTACCGGTATAGCTCAGGCAGGTTTCCTTGATATCGCCGAGCACCACATCGCCATCGTCGGGCCGGCAGCTTCCATGGGCGCCGTTTTCGCGATCGAATGCAATGATGTGGCGATTCGGGAAGCGCACTCTTAAGTGGCTGTAGGTTCTGCCGTTGCCGAGGCCGATTTCCAGTATCGGTCCATCGGGCAGGCTCGCCTGCTTTTCCGCGATGTAATCGAGAATGTCCCTCTGCGCGGAAATCCGGCTGATGAAGTCGTCGAGACGTGTTCGCATAGACAGCTCCGGTTCTCGAGCTCGAAATAAGCTTTAAATTCAATAGTTCAATCACACCGCTCCGCTGCTAACGCTGGTTCCAGCGCCGGATGACCGGCTCGGTCAAGTCGTGCTCATAGCCGAGGGTGCTGATACTTGCAGTGTCGAGGACGAAGCGCGAGCCGTCTTCCGGCGGCAGGCCGAGCCAGCGGGCGGCAAGCACGCGGAGGAAATGGGAGCTGGAGAAGATCAAGATCGGCACGTTGGCGTCGCGAATTTCGCTGACGATATAGTCCGCCCTTGCACCGATATCCGGGGCCATCTCTCCCTCTGGACATCCGTCGCGGAATAATCGCCAGCCGGGTCGGGCCGCAAGGATTTCCTTTGTCGTGATGCCCTCGTAAGCGCCATAGTCCCATTCGGCGAGATTGGGCTTTATCATGGCATTTGCACCGAAACCGGCAAGAGCACAGGTGTTTCTCGCCCTTTGTGAGGGGCTCGACCAGACCGCGGAAGCCTCCAGTCCCTTCAAGCGGTCTGCGAGTTTGCGGGCGGCCGCCTCGCCGTTCGGGGTCAGGGGGATATCCGTTCTGCCGGTATGTTTTCCGGAGAGCGACCACTCCGTTTCGCCGTGACGGACGAGATGGATTTCGGGGAATGCACTGCTCATCTGCACACCTTCCTTAAAGAAAAGGCGCGGTCGCCGCGCCGTGATGTCAGAAAATCACCTTTTCCAAGGGCGGCCGTGTGGCCTCGAACTCCTTCAGCTTCGCCTCATTCTCGGCAATATAATTGCGGTTGTCCGGTGTCGAGTACTGGTTCTTGGAAATCTGGATCTGCATGACGAAGAGTTCGTCCCAGCGGAAGCCCATTTCAGAGCCGGCGAGATAAAACTCCCACATGCGGAAAAACCGCTCGTCGTAAAGGGCAACGGCCTCCGCCTTTCGCGCCACGAAGCGCTCCCGCCAGTGGCGGAGCGTATGAGCATAATGTAGCGGCAGGACTTCGATGTCCCTGATCAACAGCCCGGCCTTCTCGATCGCAGGCACCGTCTCGCCGATCGAGGGGATGTAGCCCTGCGGGAAGATGTATTTCTCGATGAAGGCATTCGTCGCAAAGCTCCGCTTTGGGCGGGCGATGGAATGCAGGAGCATGACGCCATCGTCGGCGAGAAGTTCGTGCACCTTGCGGAAATAGTTGCCGAAATTGCCGATGCCGACATGCTCGAACATGCCGACCGAAACGATGCGGTCGAACTTCATGCCTGTCATCGTGCGGTAATCCTGCAGTTCGAAGCGGACGCGATCCGCAAGGCCACGCTTTTGGGCGCGCTCGCGCGAAATTTTCAACTGCTCCTCGCTGAGCGTGATGCCGGTGACGTCGACGCCTGTCGTCGACTCCGCCAGATACATGCCCATGCCGCCCCAGCCGGAGCCGATTTCCAGAATGTGCTGATTGGGTTCCAGCAGAAGCTTGGCGGCGATATGTCGCTTCTTGGCGAGTTGCGCCTCCTCCAGACTGATGCCCGGCGGATCGAAATAAGCACAGGAATATTGCCAGTCTTCCTCAAGGAAAAGTGCAAAAAGCTTTTCCGACAGATCGTAGTGGTGGGCGACATTGCGCTGGTTGTGATTGATCGGCAGCCGGCTCTTCAGCTGCTGTAGGGCGATGCGGCCGACCAGACGTGCGGCCATCGGAATATCGAAGATTTCGTTGGTGGTGTTTTGCTTCACCATCGAAAGGAAATCGTAGATGTTGCCCTGCTCAAGAATGAACCGGCCGTCCATGTACATTTCGCCGAGCTTGAGTGTGGGATCGCGGCGGATGAGCTTCTCGGCCTCCTCGTCTGCTACGCGGACGACGACCAGATCCCCGCTGCCATCGCCAATCGCATGTGTCTCGCCATTGGCCAGCGTGAGCTTCAGATTACCCTTGCGGATGATTTTTTTGACAATCGATAAAAATCCCGACGCCATGCACTGGGCCTCGCAAATGTGACAGGATGATACGGATTAAACTTAGTCCCTCTCCTCCGCCACACAAGCGCCGTATTTGGCAGTTCCGCAACAAGGCTGCCAAACTGTGACATTTTTGCAATGGGCGCAGCTAAGCCCTTATTTTCGCTTCATGGCCTCTGCGAGCGCAGCGCCGAAGGCGCCTTGTGTTTCCTGTCTCGGGACAAGCGGACGCCGGTCGTTCTGCGGCCGTGCACCCTGATTTCCACGGGGCTCGCCGCGCGGTGCCGAAGCCGGGGAACCGTCATCCTTGCGCATCGAAAGACCGATGCGCTTGCGCTTCGCATCGACTTCGACGACTCGCACCTTCACCACATCGCCGGCCTTGACAACGTCGTGAGGATCTTTGACGAAGCGGTCGGCAAGCTGCGAGACATGCACAAGGCCGTCCTGATGCACGCCGATATCGACGAAGGCACCAAAGGCCGCGACGTTGGTCACCGTGCCTTCCAGCACCATGCCCGGCTTGAGATCAGAGATTTCGTTGATGCCTTCGGCAAAGGTGGCCGTCTTGAAGTTCGGGCGCGGGTCGCGGCCGGGCTTTTCCAGCTCGGCGAGGATATCCTTGACCGTCGGCAGGCCGAACTTCTCGTCGATGAACTGGCGCGGATCGATCGCCTTCAAAGCGGCGCTGTCGCCCATCAGCGAACGCAGATCGCGGCCACAGGCGGCGACGATCTTCTTCGCCACACCATAGGCTTCCGGATGGACCGATGATGCGTCGAGAGGCTCCTTACCGTTCGGAATGCGCAGAAAGCCCGCCGCCTGCTCGAAGGTGCGGTTGCCGAGGCGGGCGACCTTCAACAGGTCGCGGCGGCTTCCGAACGGACCGTTCTGGTCGCGATGGACGACGATGGCTTCGGCAATCGACGGGCCGAGGCCGGAGACGCGTGACAGCAGCGGCGCGGAAGCCGTGTTGAGATCGACGCCGACGGCATTCACCGCGTCTTCGACGACGGCATCGAGCGATCGCGACAGCTTCTGCTGGTCCACGTCATGCTGGTACTGGCCGACGCCGATCGACTTCGGCTCGATCTTGACGAGTTCTGCCAGCGGATCCTGCAGGCGGCGGGCGATGGAAACGGCGCCACGCAGCGATACGTCGAGGTCTGGGAATTCGGCTGCAGCAGTCGCGGACGCGGAATAGACCGATGCGCCGGCTTCCGAAACGATAACCTTGGTGGGCTTTGCGCCCGGAAGATCGACCAGCATGTCGGCTACCAACTTTTCGGTTTCGCGGCTGCCGGTGCCGTTGCCGATCGAGATCAGTTCGACATTGTGCTTGCGGATGAGCGAGGCCAATTCCACCTGAGTGCCACGCACATCGTTCCGCGGCTGGAAGGGGTAGACCGTGGAGGTTGCTACGACCTTGCCGGTGCCGTCGACGACCGCGACCTTGACGCCCGTGCGGATGCCCGGATCGAGGCCCATCGTGGCACGCGAACCTGCAGGCGCCGCAAGCAGCAGATCCTTCAAATTACGTGCAAAGACGTGGATCGCTTCCTCTTCGGCGCGTTCGCGCAATTCGCGCATGAGGTCGAGCGACAGCGACATGGAAAGCTTCACGCGCCAAGTCCAGCTTGCGACATCCATCAGCCAGCGGTCGCTGGGGCGGTTCGGACCGATCTCGTAAGCTTCGGCGATCATCCGCTCGACTGGCTTGTTGGGTGAGGCGGTCTCCGCATCGGCTTCGATCGTCAGCGTCAGCACTTCCTCGTTCCAGCCGCGCAGCATGGCAAGCGCGCGGTGGCCGGGCACCGTCGCCCAGCGTTCGGAATGGCCGAAATAGTCCGAGAACTTCTCGCCCGCCGCCTGCTTGCCATCCACGACCTTGGCCTTCAGAAGCGCGGCTTTGCGCATATGGGCGCGGAGCTTACCGAGCAGATCGGCATTTTCCGCAATGCCTTCCGCGATGATATCGCGTGCGCCTTCGAGCGCCGTTTTCACATCCGGCACATCGGCAGTGATGTAGCCTTCAGCCAACGCAGCGGGTTCCTTCGAGCGGTCGGCGGCGATCGCTTCGGCCAGCGGCCCGAGACCGCGCTCGCGGGCGATTTCGGCACGGGTGCGGCGCTTCGGCTTGTAGGGCAGATAGAGGTCTTCGAGCTCCGCCTTGGTGGCGGCGCTCGCGATCTTGGCCATCAACTCGTCGGTCATCTTGCCCTGGCCGGCGATCGATTCGACAATCGTGTCGCGGCGGGCCTCCAGCTCGCGCAGATAGACGAGGCGTTCGGCGAGCGTGCGCAGCTGCGTATCATCCAGCCCGCCCGTCACTTCCTTGCGGTAGCGCGCGATGAAGGGAACGGTCGCGCCCTCATCGAGCAGCTCGATCGCGGCTTTGGCCTGGTCCGGCCGGGCATTGATTTCGGAGGCGATGACTGCGGCAAGCGAGCGAAGGTCTGCGGCCATGGGATTTCCCTGAATTCACGAAAGTGCCGGGACCATAGCGGCGAAAAGCGGCAAGGCAATGCCCGAGATGGGTTTCCACAGAGCGGAGGCCCCACTAATGCGAAAACCGCCACCCCTTCTGGACGAAGACGCCTCCCCAACCCGCGAAAGACCCTCCCCAACCCCCACAAGGGGAGGGGCTTAACTGCCACCATCGTTCGCCGCAAAGCGACCTCTTCGTGGAACAACGCTGCGAGAGGGCATTAAGTGAGCGGCATCGTAGCCCCTCCCCCTTGTGGTGAGGGATCCGGGAAGGGCCTTTATCGTGATCGCCCTCCTCCGCTTTTTTGCGGTTGTGCGAGGACCGCTTTCTTTGCTAGCAGAAGCCACCGTTTCAGACCGCTTTCTTCCGACGGTGCAAGGATCATAGTCACATGCCGAACCTGCTTCTCGAACTTCGCTCCGAAGAGATTCCCGCCCGCATGCAGCGCAAGGCCGCAGGCGATCTCAGGAAGCTGGTCACCGATGCGCTGGTGGAGGCAGGTCTTTCCTATGAGGGCGCCCGCGAATACTGGACGCCCCGGCGCCTAACGCTCGACATCCACGGCTTGACCGCCCGCTCCGCTGATGTGCGCGAAGAGCGCAAGGGGCCGCGCATTGACGCCAACGAGAAGGCAATCGAAGGCTTTTTGCGCGGCGCCGGCCTTTCCTCGATTGCCGAGGCGCAGGTGCAGAGCGACCCGAAAAAGGGCGATTTCTACGTTGCCGTCGTTTCGAAGCCCGGCCGCGCCGCCGACGAAATCATCACCGAGGTGATGCCCCGGATCATCCGCGATTTCCCCTGGCCCAAATCCATGCGCTGGGGCACGGCCTCATCGAGGCCGGGATCGTTGCGCTGGGTACGCCCGCTGCAATCGATCGTCTGCACCTTCGGCACCGAGCATGAGGAAACCACGGTCATCCCCTTCGAGATCGACGGCGTCGTTGCCTCCAACGTCACCTACGGCCATCGCTTCCATGCGCCCGGCGCCATTACCGTCAAGCGCTTCGACGACTATGCCGCAAGCCTCGAAAAGGCGAAGGTCATTCTCGACGCCGAGCGCCGCAAGGACATCATCCTGCACGACGCCCGCGACCTTGCTTTCGCGGCCGGTCTGGAACTGGTCGAGGACGAAGGCCTGCTCGAAGAGGTCTCCGGCCTCGTCGAATGGCCGCAGGTGCTGATGGGTGCCTTCGAGGAGGACTACCTCTCGATCCCCTCCGAAATCATCCGGCTGACGATCAAGACCAACCAGAAGTGCTTCGTCACACGCAAACCGGGCGACGAGACGCTTTCAAACAAGTTTGTCCTCGTTTCCAACATTGAAGCGAGCGACGGCGGCAAGGAAATCATCCACGGCAACGGCAAGGTCGTCCGCGCCCGCCTTTCCGACGCGCTGCATTTCTGGAAGCGCGACCAGGGGAACTTGCCTGACCTGGAGACGCTGGAGGTTTCAGCCAAAAAGTTCGGGCTTGATCTGAAGAAGCCGCTGGATCAGCGGATGGCAAAGCTCGATACGCTGCATGTGACGTTCCATGCTCATATTGGAACGCAGGGCGAACGGGTAACCCGCATTCGCACCCTTGCCGGCGAAATCGGGAAAGTGGTCGATGCAGATGCCTTAAAGGTCAGCCGTGCCGCAGTGTTGGCAAAAGCGGACCTGCGAACTGAGGTGGTCGGCGAATTCCCCGAACTGCAGGGCACAATGGGGAAGAAATACGCGCTGCTGCAAGGTGAAGAAGAATCGGTGGCGGCGGCCGTGGAGGACCATTATAAGCCTCAAGGCCCCACAGACCGCGTGCCCACCGACAAGGTCGCCATAAGCATCGCTCTTGCTGATAAGGTCGACACGCTTGTTTGGTTTTGGCGCATAAATGAAAAACCCACCGGCTCAAAGGATCCGTTCGCGCTAAGACGCGCAGCGCTAGGATCTATACGGCTGCTGCTGGAACGAGGAATTAGAGCATCCCTCATCCCGCTGTTTCGCGCCGCGTTTCGCAGCGAATGGGCTGTGGCCATCGCCAGCCATGAAGCTTCGATAAGACTCTTCGAGCTTAGGATCCAACAGGGTGAGGATAAGTCCGAATTCGAGAAGCTCATAAAAGAACAATACGCCGCTATCGAATACTGCGAGACCTATCTCGCTGACGGCCACCCAAAGACAATCGAGGAAGAATATGAGCTGGCGATCAGCCTCCTCTCCTTCTTCCACGACCGCCTCAAGGTCTATCTCCGCGATCAAGGTGCCCGCTACGATCTGATCGACGCCGTTGTCACTCCCGAAGCCGACGACCTCCTGATGATCGCCCGCCGCATCGAGGCGCTGACGGCATTCATCACCTCGGAAAACGGTAAGAACCTTTTGGTCGGCACCAAGCGCGCGACGCAGATTCTCGCCGCCGAGGAGAAGAAGGGCACAGTGATCGCCGACGGCGTTTCGGAAAATCTGTTCCGGCTCAATGCCGAAAAAGAGCTCTTTTCAGCCATCACCGAGGCCTCGGCCGAGGCTTCCGCTGCAATCGCCAAGGAAGACTTCCGTTCGGCGATGGAGGCGCTTTCGAAGCTCCGCGCCCCGGTCGACCGCTTCTTCGACGACGTGCTCGTCAACGATGAAGACGCGGCGATCCGCGCCAACCGCCTCGCCCTGCTGCGGCTCATCCGCGAGGCGACGGGGACAGTTGCGGACTTCTCGAAGATCGCCGGATAGAATCCGGTCACAAACGTACAAGACGGCTGATTCATCCTTGTTTATCGACTGCAGGCTGCAGAATGGAGATCAAGATGGATCAGACGACCAAGACCTACGCGCCCATCAACTTTGCCGACAAGCTTTCGAAGTTCAGCGATCAGTGGCAGCCACGCGTCATTGCCGAACTCAATGACTATCAGTTCAAGATCGTCCGCATTGAAGGGGACTTCATCTGGCACGATCACCCGACGACAGATGAAGCTTTCATCGTTCTCGACGGTGTGCTCAGGATCGATTTTCCGGATGGCTCCGTGTCGATCGGCCCCGGAGAAATGTACATCGTCCCGAAAGGCGTCAAGCACAAGCCTCACGCAGCCTCCGAAGTGAAGATGCTGCTCATCGAGCCGCGCGGAACACTGAATACCGGTGATGAAGGCGGCGAAAGGACGGCACAGAACGACATCTGGATCTGACCGCCGCAAGACTTCGGAGCTAGATTTTCTGGTGGGCAGAGAGACGTACCTCCCGCCCGGCGCTGGTTTCGGAATTCGATCGCATCGCTGCCGCCTGCTTCCGATGTCTGATAGCCACACTGGCACTGGCATTTGAGGCGCAGCAGAGCTATCAGACAATCATGACCGGAAAAATTCTCGTCAGCGCCTGCCTCATCGGCCATGCCGTCCGTTATGACGGCCGGGCGAAGCCGCTTGCGCATCCGGCGATCGAGCGGTGGCGGGCGGAGGGCAGGCTCGTGACGATGTGTCCGGAGATGTCGGCAGGCATGCCCGTGCCGCGGCCGCCGGCGGAAATCGCGGGCGGGGCGAGCGGCGAAGATGTGCTTGCGGGTAGAGCGCGCGTCGTCGAGATCACCGGCGACGATGTAACGGCGACATTCCGGCAGGCGGCAGAGAATGCGCTCAGGCTGGCTCAAGAGACGGGCTGCGCCTACGCTCTGCTCATCGACGGCAGCCCCTCCTGCGGTTCCGGCTTCATCTATGACGGGTCTTTCAGCGGCGCGCAGCATAGCGGCAGGGGCGTCACCGCTGCCCTGCTGATGCGCGCGGGAATCCAGGTATTCTCCGACCGGGAAATCGACCGGCTGGTGGAAAGCCTCGCCGCGGCCGTCTGAGAAAAAAAGAAGCGGCCGCCGGATTTCTCGGGCGGCCGCTAATATGTTGCCTTTGAAAACGACTGGCTTAGGCCGCGCGGCGTGCCGGAGCGGTGATCGTCTGAGCTGCACTGCCGACACGGAAGCCGTGGATGAGGCCGAGCAGTTCGTCGGTATCGGCCGCCAGCGTTTCCGCCGATGCCGTCGTTTCCTCGGCCATCGCCGCATTCTGCTGCGTTGCCGTGTCGAGCTGGTTCATCGAGGACGATATCGAGCGCAGCGTCGTGTCCTGCTCCGAGGCGCTGTGGGCGATCTTGGCGACGATCTCGTTGGCAGCCTTGATCTGATCCGAGATGCGCTTGAGCGCTTCCCCTGCCTCGCCGACAAGGCGGACGCCCTGATCGACCTGGCTGGAAGAACGGGCGATCTGATCCTTGATCTCCTTGGCTGCAGCGGCGGAGCGCTGAGCCAGCTCGCGGACTTCCTGGGCGACCACCGCAAAGCCCTTGCCGGATTCGCCGGCGCGTGCAGCTTCGACACCGGCATTCAGCGCCAGCAGGTTCGTCTGAAAGGCGATATCGTCGATGACTCCGATGATCTTGCCAATCTCGTCGGACGATTTTTCGATGCCGCTCATCGCTTCGATCGCTTCGGTGACGACCGCATCGCTGCGGTTCGCTTCGGTGCTGACGGCGTGTACGCGCTTGGCGGCCTCGTGCGCGCCTTCCGCCGTCTGGCGGACGGCGACGGTCAGTTCGTCAAGAGCGGCCGAGGTTTCCTCCAGACTCGCGGCCTGGCGCTCGGTGCGCTGCGACAGTTCGTTCGAGGCGCGGCGGATTTCCTCCTTCGCCATGCCGATATCACCGCCCTTGGCGCTGACCTTGGCCATCGCGGCTTCGAGATGCGAAAGCGCGTCGTTGAAGTTGTCGCGAAGGGCGGCGTATTTCTGGCCAATATCGCCGCAGCGAACCGTCAGATCGCCGCGGGCAATCAGTTCCAGTGCCTCGCCGATCGTGGAGACGACGCCTGCCTGCATCCGGGCTTCTTCCTGCTGCAGGCGGAGATTGTTTTCGCGCTCGGCACGCAGTGCCAATTCCTGCTCGGCCTGATGCAGGGCCAGCGCCTGCCTTTCGCGGATTTTTTCCTGAAGCGCCTTCGTAGCCTTGGCCATCATGCCCACTTCATTACCCATATCGGCGTGGGGGATAGCAACCGACACATCCTCGTCGGCGACGGCCTTCAGGGCTGTGTGGACATCTGAAAGCGGCCTGGAAATACCGCGGATGACGAAATAGGCAGCCGCGATCGCAAGGATGAAAAGGACGAGACTGCTGATGAGCGCCGTCATGATCCTGCCGCGCACTTGCACATCGAGATCGTCCATGTAGACGCCGGTGACAACCACGACCTTCCATGGCGCGAAGTCGAGCGCATAGGCGGTCTTCCGGAAAGTCGCATCCTTGGGCTCGCCTGGCTTGCTCGCATAGTAATCCGTCATACCGCCGCCGCTTTGGCCGAGCTTGACGAGTTCCTCGCGATACAAGTGGTTCTTGACATCCGGCTGGCCCTTCACGTTCTGGCCGACCTTGGTCTTGTCGTAGTGAAAGACGATGGTGATGTCGTAGTCATAGGCAAAAAAGTAACCGTCTGGATTATACTTCATGCCGGTGAGCGTGGCGTACGCCTGCTTCTTCGCGTCGTCCAGCGTCAGTTCGCCAGCTTCGACCCTGGACTGATAGAGCTTAAGGACGGAGACGGCGGATTCCACTTCCGTGCGCAGCATTTCGTAACGCTCGTTGTAGATGCCGTCGGCAGACGATTTGAGTTGCAGGCTGGTGGCGATCGCAAAGGCAATCATCAGGCCCGTCACCAGCAATATCAGTTGTTTTGAAATCTTTAGGTTTTTCATGAATGTCTCGCGAAAAATGGTGAATTTGCAACACCGGATCGGTCAACTCCCGTCCCTTCGCGCGTGTCACCACGCACGTTCAGCAAGCGCAATCATGCTCACTCCGGTCCTCCGTAAGTAAAATTATTGTGAATGGCTGAATGATTACTTAACGCTTCTGTGATTGCTGAAGATCAACAGTGCCAAATCTGAGTCATGCTTTCTTGCACAATTTGCTCAGGTTGCATGAGTACTTTGCAATTCAATTAAAAAAGAATGCGCCCCTGCTTCTCTTCAGGAGCGCATTCAGTCCGCCAAAGAGGCGGAACCCCGAACGATCAAAACTTTGATCGGGTCAGGGGCAGGGAACTTTGGAAATTACATCCGCAGCTTGAAGCCGGAAACGTCGAGCGGCGCGGTTTGTTCCATCGAGACGGACATGCCGGCAACAACAGGCTTCGCATCGCCTCCGATCACGGAGGTCGTTGCCGTGGGGTCGATGCCCTCGGCGGGAACGGTTTCCTTGAAGGCTGCAATGACTTCGGGCGTTGCCTTGGTCACGAAAACGACGGGCGAGCCGCCCATCCAGCCTTCGGTGCGGTAGAGCTTCGGCTCTCCTGCCACATCGCGGAGCGCGCTTTCCTGGATTGCGCCGGGCGGCAGCGCCGGCACCGTGTAGTCCTTCTTACGCTCGGTCGATTGCAGCGGCGGGCAGCTAGCGCAGGTCTCAGTCACGATGCTTTCGCCGCCGGTGCGCGGCGTCTTGCCGATCACCTCGATCGACGAGGCCATCGCCGAACCGGCTGCCAGAAGAATTGCCGCACCGAGAATGAATTGACGCATGGAAGCTGCTCCGACTTACTATGGGAGCAGAATAGAGCGCCTTTATTTCCATCCCGTCAGGGGAAAGGGTAAAAATTTAGAGAACTGACCCGATTTTGGGCCGGAGATTAAGCTTTTTCGCGCTCGATCGCCCGCCAGCCGATATCGCGGCGGCAAAAGCCGTTTTCCCATTCCACCTTGTCGACCAAGGCATAGGCGCGGTTCTGCGCCTCGCCGACGGTTCTGCCGGTGGCGGTCACGTTCAGCACGCGGCCGCCGGTGGCGACAAGTTCGCCGCCCTTTAATGACGTGCCGGCATGGAACACTTTCGCGCCGTCGCCTGCCTCCGGCAACGAGACGATCGGCGTGTTCTTCTCGTAGGAGCCAGGATAGCCCTTGGAGGCCATCACGACGGTCAGCGCCGGATCGTCGCTCCACTCGGCCATGACTTTGTCGAGGGTGCCCTCAGCGGCTGCCAGCAGCAGCGGCAGCAGATCGCTCTTCAGCCGCATCATGAGCACCTGGCACTCGGGATCGCCGAAACGGACATTGTATTCGATCAGTTCCGGGCCTTTTGCGGTGATCATCAGTCCGGCGAAGAACACACCGGAGAAGGGGTACCCGCTTTCGGCCATGCCACGGATCGTCGGCTCGATGATTTCCTTCATCGTCCGCTCGATCATTTCGGCAGTCATCACCGGCGCCGGCGAATAGGCGCCCATGCCGCCGGTATTGACGCCGGTATCGCCCTCGCCCACCCGCTTGTGGTCCTGGACGGTTGCCAGCGGCAGCGCGTTCCGGCCGTCACACAGGCAGAAGAAGCTTGCCTCCTCGCCGTCGAGATAAGCCTCGACGACCACCTCGGCACCGGCTGCGCCGAACGCGCCTTCGAAACAATCGTCAACGGCGGCAAGTGCCTCCTCAACAGTCATCGCCACCGTCACGCCCTTGCCGGCGGCAAGACCATCAGCCTTGACGACGATCGGGGCACCCTGTTCGCGAATATAGGCTTTTGCTTTCGGGGCGTTGTTGAAGCGTTGGTAGGCGCCCGTCGGGATGTTGTAGCGGGCACAGATATCTTTGGTGAAGCCCTTGGAACCTTCGAGCTGGGCCGCGGCAGCGGAAGGGCCGAAAACCTTCAAGCCATAGGCACGCAGGCGGTCGGCAAGGCCTGCAACCAGCGGCGCCTCGGGGCCGACGACGACGAAGTCGATCGCTTTTTCCCGGCAGAAGGCGGCGACCGCCTCGTGATCCTCGACATTCAGGGAAACGAGTGCTGCGTGCTCGGCAATACCCGGGTTGCCCGGCGTGGCATAGAATTCCGTCAACAGCGGCGATTGCGCCAGCTTCCAGGCAAGCGCATGCTCGCGTCCGCCCGAACCGATCAACAGAACCTTCATACCCGATCCTTTCCCGTTTCCGTCTGGCGGTTAAGGGGCCAAGAGCGAAAGGTCAAGTGTTGGTGGCGAGTGGGAGGGCTTAATCGCCTGCGATATACCGCGCGGCCCCCTTATCCGGCCCTTCAGGCCGCCTTCTCCCCGGCGGGAGAAGGCGGCGGCAGCCGGATGAGGGGCTGCCAAGCCGCCGCGCGTCTTTTACCAGCCGCCGCCTCCGCCGCCTCCCCCGCCACCACCGGAGGAGCCACCGCCGCCGGAAAAACCGGAAGAGGAACTGGAGGGTGGCGGCGAGGGAATGGTCGAGGCGATGGTCGACGCCATCGACGACGAGAAGCCGCCGATGCGATCGGAGAAGCTGCCGCTGCTGAAGTTGCCAGAATACCAGGACGGTGCATAGGCCGCGGCCGCACCGGCAGCAGCCGCCGCGAGCCAGGTTTCGAACGTGCGGGTCCAGGGCTTCTCGACACCGAGCGCAACCGCATAGGGCAGCAGCTTCTCGAAATGTTGCGGCGACATTTCCGGCGCACCGGCCATGTTCATCCGGTCCTTCTCGGCAAGCGTCAGATACTGGCGAAGGCCGTCGATGCCATCCATCATCTTCGAGCCGAGCGGCGTCGGCGCACCCATGATGAAGACATAGAGCAGATTGAGCAGCACGATGCCGCCGACGGCAAAGAGCATTGGTGTCTCGTGGAATTCCAAGAGCGTGGAGAAAAGCGCCAGACCCAGCGATGAAATGATGCTGAAACCGACGAAGACAGCGAAGGCGATCGCGATCACCGCGACGATCTTGCCGCCCAAGGCCCCGCCGGGGCGGATCGATCTTGCAAAGCCTGCCACGAAGATGGCAACGAAGACGGAAACGACGATCGGGATGATCATAAGCGCGATCGTATCAGGCTCCAGCGTGCCGAAAACGAAGAGAGCGACGAGTGCTGCGACGCTGAGCGCGATGCCGCCTGCGGTATAGGCGGTGTTGGAATTATAGTATTTGCCGCGATGCTCCCGCTCGATCGAAGAGCGGAAGCTTTGGCCGACCGACTTCACACGTTCGCCGTTTGCCTTGTCGATCGTCAGTGATCCCTTGTTGCCGACGGCGTTCAGGAGGCTGGTATCGCCGGCTTCCAGCTTCTCTTTACCCGCCGGCTTTTCCGTGCGGCGCACAATGATCGATTGCTTGAGGTCTTCAAGAACGACATAGCCGCGAACCGCAAGGTTCAGTGCCGTTGCCGAAAGCGCCGTCCAGCCCCCGCCGGAAAAGCCCCTGTTGTCGATATAATTGACGAGCGCAGGCGAGATGCCGTCCGGGGCGTCCCAGCGCGGCACAAGGACGCCGCGGGAAGGATCGCGCCCGACCTTCAACCAGGCGCGGGTGTAGTAGAGGAAAACAAGGACGAGGCCGCCGAAGCCGATGAAATAGTCCCGGTTGTCGCTCAACCACCATCGCTGCCGATCTTCGGCGCTCGGCGGATCGATCGCACCCTTCGGAAACTTGACAGCGATCGTCAGGCCCTCGTTGGCATTGAGCGGCTTGGTTGTCGAGAAAATCGGTCGAGTGTCGCTGCCCGAGATGCGGGCATTCTTGTCCGTCGCGCCAAACGGGCCGGTGAAGAAATTCGTATCTATTGCGCTAACACCATCCGGTAGAGTCACGGTCGCAGTCGCGGCCATGATCGGAAAGATCCAGCCATTGCCGGTGACGTTCCAGTAAAGCTCGTCGTGATCTTCGAAATACCGGATCTGGCGATTGGTGGTGTAGGTGAAGGCATATTGATGGCGGCCGGGCGGAAGCATGACGTCTTCCGACCCAGCATAGATGCGGATGCCGCCGGAAATGGATTCCGTCTTCCACGGCTCGTCATTTCCGTCGCGCTTCACCGAGACGACGTCGAAGTCGACGGTGCGGCGGCGGTCCTCTTCATCGACGAACGTCAGCGGAAAGTCGCGGAAGATGCCGCGCCTGATACGGTCACCTTCGGCATTGACGGTGATCGTCTCCGTCACCGTCATCGCGCCGCTCTTTTCGAGCTTTATATCCGATGCGAAGGAGTTGATGACCTCCGCAGCACTTCCCCTGTGCGCGACAAACGCCAGAAACAGAATGAAGCAAAGGCCGAAAAGCCGCCGGATCATCATACCTCGCCCCCGCCGGCGGCGCGCTGCCGCCTCAGAAAATGTCAGCCCTCGTTCGCATATCTGACGCCCAGTCCCGCCAGCGTCCGCCAATAGGCAGGAAACGTCTTGCCGACGCAATCCGGATTAAGGATCGTGATACCGTCGATCTTCAGCCCGGCAAGCGCGAAGCTCATGGCGATGCGGTGGTCGGCGAAGGTGTCGATCTCGGCGGGAAGGTGCTTTCCGGCCAGCGACGGATCGGATTGAACGATGAGATCATCGCCTTCCTCGCGCGCCAGATCCGAGCGGATCTGCGTCAGGCCGGTCGATAGCGCGCGGATGCGGTCGCATTCCTTAACGCGCAGATTGGCGATGCCGACGAAGCGGACGGGCGTCCCGTTGAACGCTGCGAGCACGGCGAGCGTCGGGACAGCATCCTGCATCTGCGAGCCGTCGATTTCGGCCGGCAGGTGCGGGAATTTGGCGATCATATCGTAAGCCTTAGCGTCCGGCTGCGTGAAAGCGCCATTCGGAACGCCGAGGTCGATGGAGCCGCTGGTCAGGACTTCGGCCGCCCAGAGATAGGTTGCAGCCGACGCATCCGGCTCGATGACGAAATCGGCTGCGGAGTAACCGGTCGGCTCGACGCGCCAGACGACCGGGCTGGTCTTCTCGACACTTGCGCCGAAGGCGCGCATCGCCGCCGCGGTGAGATCGATGTAGCCGAGTGCGCCGATATCCTCACCGAGGAGTTCGATATCGACCGGACGGTCGCCGCCGGCCGCCATCATCAGCAGCGCGGACACATACTGGCTGGAGAGACCGCCATCGATCCCGATTCGGCTCGCCTCGAAGCGGCCGGTGCCATTCACCACCACCGGCGGGCAGCCGGTTTCGGCCGTCGCATCAATGCCGAGCGACCGCAGCGCGTCGACCAACGGGCCGATCGGGCGCTTGCGCATATGCTGGTCGCCGTCGATAACGACAGTGCCATCAACGAGCGCCGCAGCGGCCGTCAGGAAGCGCGTCGCCGTGCCCGCATTGCCGAGGAAGAGCGGTGCCTTCGGCGGCAGCAGCTTGCCGCTTCCGGTGACAACGAAGCTGGTATCGTTCGGCTCATCGATGGAGACCCCCATGGCGCGCAGGGCATCGGCCATATAGCGCGTGTCATCGCTCTTCAGGGCGCCGGTCAAGCGGCTGGTGCCCTTTGCGAGGCCCGCCAGAAGCAATGCGCGGTTGGTGATCGACTTCGAACCGGGCGGCACGGCGCGCCCAACGAGCGGCGCCTTAACCGGGATGATGCTGAGTTTCTTGTCCTTGCTCATGACGCCTGTCTATTCCGTCCACTGCGCTGGCCGCACTGCGGCCTTAACCGGCCCTGCTCATAGCAGCTTTTGCGCAAAGGCAAACGCCCATATCAGAATTTGACGGCCGGAACGGCGCGGTCGGCCTCGTTGGTGATCTCGAAATATTCCCGCTTCTGGAAACCGAACTGCCCGGCGACCAGATTGGACGGGAAGCTCTCGACCTTCACGTTGAGATCACGGGCAGCACCGTTGTAATACCGGCGAGCCATCTGGATTTCGCTCTCCATGGTTTCGAGCGAGGCCTGAAGCTCGGAGAAGTTTTCGTTCGCCTTGAGGTCCGGATAGGCTTCCGCCAGCGCCAGAACGCGGCCTAGCGCCTGGCCGAGAAGGCCTTCCGCCTGCGCCCTGCCCGCAACATCGCCTGCCGGCACCGCCTGCGCCTTGTTGCGCAGCTCGACGACCTCTTCCAGCGTGCTCTTTTCGTGGGTGGCGTAACCCTTGACCGTTTCAATGAGGTTCGGGATCAGATCTGCACGGCGCTTCAGCTGCACATCAATGCCGGACCATGCTTCCTCAGCCATCTGCCGAGCGCGGACGAGACCGTTGTAGACAAAGACAAGATAAAGCGCGATCAGAGCGATCGCACCGAGAAGGATATACATCGCGAATCCCCCGCAACGGCGCAAATGTTGGTTGGAGACTATGCGGCTTCGGCCGGATTGTCATCCCGCATTTCCGCTACTTCTCCGACAAATTCCACCATAACTAGTGAAATTTCGCGATATCGCGCGCGGAGAACGGGCTGTATCTTTCTGTTACGCGACTGGTTGCGGCATACTTGAAACTCATGACGAGGAACAGTCAGACAATGAGCACAGCAATCTTCTTATTGAGCCTGTCGGCGATCGCATCTCTTGTCGTCTTCCGGAACACCCCGCGGCCGGCACCCCGGCGCGTTATTATCCGGTCCAACAACCGCCACTGAGCGGTATTTTCAGGCGGCGGCGCTCGCGATATTCACGCCACCCGCATCCGTCAGCAGGAAGGCTTCGCCGCAGGCCTTGGCGAGCGTGCGCACCCGCAGAATGTAACTCTGACGTTCGGTGACCGAGATCACGCCGCGCGCATCCAGCAGATTGAAGACGTGGCTTGCTTTGATGCATTGGTCGTAGGCCGGAAAGACGCATTTATGCAGCCGCTGATTGTCGCCGTCGCCCGGAGCACCGGCTGCGAGAAGCGCCTGGCATTCCTTCTCCGCATCGATGAAATGGCGATGCAGCATCTCGGTGTTGGCGAACTCAAAGTTGTGGCGCGAATATTCCTGTTCGGCCTGCAGGAAGACTTCGCCATAGCTGATCTTCTCGTCGCCTTCGCGGCCGTTGAAATTCAGGTCGTAGACGTTGTCGACAGCCTGCACATACATCGCCAGACGCTCGAGACCATAGGTCAACTCGCCGGCGACCGGCGAGCATTCGATGCCGCAAACCTGCTGGAAGTAGGTGAACTGCGAGACTTCCATGCCGTCGCACCAGCACTCCCACCCAAGCCCCCAGGCGCCAAGCGTCGGGCTTTCCCAATCGTCCTCGACAAAGCGAATGTCGTGCAGCAACGGATCGAGACCGATCGCCGCCAACGAGCCAAGATAGAGTTCCTGCAGATTCGGCGGGTTCGGCTTCAGGATGACCTGATACTGATAATAGTGCTGCAGACGGTTCGGGTTCTCGCCATAGCGGCCATCCGAAGGGCGGCGCGACGGCTGGACATAGGCAGCCTTCCACGGCTTCGGGCCGAGAGCGCGCAGCGTCGTCGCCGGATGGAACGTACCGGCGCCGACTTCCATGTCGTAAGGCTGCAGGACCGCACAACCCTTGTCCGCCCAGTAGTTATGAAGCGTCAGGATCAGCGCCTGGAACGAGCGCTTCGGGTTCATATGGTCGGGGATCGATGCAGACATGGACGGCTTCCGAATTCGTACGAAAAGTGCGCGGACAGGTGCCACGGCAGGCGATAGGGGTCAAGGCTTTTGCGGAAATGCCCGTGACGCCAAGCCTACTCATCCTCCCGCTTCACACGATACTCGCCGGTCGCCGGGTCTTTGACCAGCGTGCCGACGGCGCCAGTCTGGCGTTCCTTTTCGGCACGGCGGGATTTTTCCTGCAGGCGCTTGGCATCGGAGATGAAGCGGCGGTAGAGCCACCAGGCGGCGCCGACCAGGATTATGATTGTTATAAGCTGCGCCATCTCCCTTCGCTTCTCCTCTCAGAGCCCGTAGCGGCCCCACAATGCTCTTTCTTCCGCCGCTTCGACAAGTCCTGCTGCGAAACCTGTTGCCACGCCATCAAACGAGATGGGCGATACACCTGGCACCCGCCGGCCAAAAAGGCTGCGGGCGGCGGTGACGAGCTGCAACCTAGTCTTCGGGCCGTAGCGCCTTTTCAACTCCTGGCGCATGTCGCCCAGGCTGTCGACGAGGCCAAGTTCAAGCCCGCGCGTGCCGCTCCAGAATAGGCCGGAAAAGACGGTTTCGTCACCCTTCAATTTGCCGGCGCGGCGTTCGCGCACCATGGCGATGAAGACCTCGTGGATCTCGAGCTGAAGGCTTTTCAGATATTCGATGTCCTTCTCCTTTTCAGGCTGGAAGGGATCGAGGATCACCTTGTTTTCACCGGCGGTATAGACGCGGCGCTCGACGCCGATCTTCTTGAGGAGTTCGGGAAACCCGAAGCCGCCGGAGACAACGCCGATCGAACCGACGATAGAGGTTGGGTCGGCAATGATTTCATCGCCGGCAAGGGCAATCATATAACCTCCAGAGGCCGCCACATCTTCGATGAAGACCAGCACCTTCTTCTGCTTCTCACGGGCAAGCTCGCGGATGCGCGTGAAGATGAGCCGCGACTGGACCGGCGAGCCGCCAGGCGAATTGACGGCGATGGCGACAGCAGGAGCATCCTTGTCAGAGAAGGCTTTTTCCAGCACAGGCGCGACATTGGCGAGATTGAGCATCGGGCGGAACTGGCCGCCGCCGCTCATGATTGCACCCTGGAGCCTGACGACCGGGATAACCACCCCTTCCTTGCGGAAACGCTTCGGCACCAGTCTTCTCAAAAATCCGGCCATTTCAAATCCTTCTCGCTCTCGAGGTCGCAATCCATGTATGCAATGGAACGGCAAACGCAATGGCCCCCTTCCCAAGGTGCATCTGATTTTTCATTTTGCGAATGACTTGCATTATCATTCTAATCGGGCATATTGCGGACATTGGCACCAAAAGCGGAAATCACATGGATGTTTTGAAGCGTACTCCAAAAGGCGGTTGGCGGCACGACCGCGAAGAAGCCTCGCTTTCAGACGTTTATCGCACGATAGGAACAGGCCGCCCGGGATCGAAACTCCGGCGGATTGCCGCCTTTGCCGGCCCCGGCTACATGGTCGCGGTCGGCTATATGGATCCCGGAAACTGGGCGACGTCACTCGCCGGCGGCTCGAAATTCGGCTATACGCTACTCACGGTCGCGTTGCTTTCGAACCTCATGGCGATCGTGCTGCAATCGCTTTGCGCCCGGCTTGCCATCGCCTCCGGCCGCGATCTGGCGCAGGCCTGCCGGGACGCTTTCCCAAAATTCGTTTCCGTGCCGCTCTGGGCTTTTGCGGAAATCGCCATCATCGCGACCGACATCGCCGAGGTGATCGGCACGGCGATCGGCCTCAACCTGATTTTCGGGATCCCGCTGGAACTCGGCGTGCTGATCACGGCACTCGACGTTTTCCTCATTCTCTATCTGCAAAAGCTCGGCTTCCGCTGGATCGAAGCCTTCATCATCACGCTGCTCGGCGTCATTGCGCTTTGCTTCGGCGTGCAGATATTCCTGGCTGATCCGCAGTGGGGCGCTGTCATCAAGGGCTTCTTCCCGACGACGGAAATCATCAGCAATCCGGAAATGCTTTATCTGGCGCTCGGCATTCTCGGCGCGACCGTGATGCCGCATAATCTCTACCTGCATTCCGGCATCGTGCAGACCCGCGCCTACGGTCATACCGTGCCGGAAAAGCGGGAGGCGCTCACGTATGCGACGATCGACTCGACCTTCGCGCTCTGCTTTGCCCTGCTGATCAACGCCTCGATCCTGATCCTGGCGGCAGCCGCGTTCAACGCCCACGGCCGGACGGATATTGTCGAACTCGGCGAGGCGCATTCGCTGCTCTCACCGCTGCTTGGGCTTGCGATCGCGCCGACGCTTTTCGGTATCGCGCTGCTCTGCTGCGGCCTGAATTCGACCGTGACGGCAACGCTTGCGGGCCAGATCGTCATGGAAGGCTTCCTGAAGATCAAACTCCAGCCATGGGTTCGTCGTCTGATCACCCGCGCCATCGCGATCGTGCCGGCAGCCATCGTGACGATCTGGTACGGCAATCAGGGCACGGCACAATTGCTGATCCTGACGCAGGTCGTACTCAGCCTGCAGCTTTCTTTCGCCGTCTTCCCGCTGGTGATGTTCACCGCCAGCAAGGCAAAGATGGGCGAACTCGTCGCGCCCCGCTGGCTGAGCGCCATTGCCTACGTGATTGCAATCGTCATCGCTGGACTGAATATCAAGCTGCTTATCGATTTCGTGACCGGCTAAGCCTCGCATAGGCCGCGCGGCCATTGTTCAGATCATCGACGAAGGGGGAGAACTTATGTGTTCCCTCTTCGTGCATGATGAGCGGTGTGCGCAATGAAAGCCGCGCCCGCGAGCCCTTGATCGCCGTCACCAGGATTCGGACGGCATTCTCGCCCTCGCGCGGGTGGATGGCGGTAATCTCTATGCCGCCGAATCGCCGGCCGCAGGCGGTGATGACCTCGGCGATCGATTGCGGCCGCGCAATCAGCGACAATTGCCCTCCAGGGATCATGATCGCGCAGGCGGTACGAATCCAGCCTTCGAAAAGATCATCCGTCATCGCGTGCGCCTCGGCCTTCAGGGCATCCGGCGTCCGCCGGTCGCCTGCGTCGTTGAAAGGCGGGTTCATGATGACGTGATGGAAGACCTCATCGGCAAGGCCCGCATCGTTTCGCGCCTTCGCCGTCAAGGTGACATCTGCCTCGACGACCGAAACGCGGCCTGCCATATGGGCGTTTTCGGGTAAGGCAATGCTGCGCCGGGCGTAATCGGCCATTTCCGCAGAGCGCTCGAACAGCACAGCTTCCGCCTTCGGCAGCCGGGAAAGCACGGCTAACCCTGCAGCACCGGCGCCAGCACCGAGATCGGCGACCTTTATCGAGCGGTCGTCGGCGACGAGGGCGGCCAGCAGCATGGCATCCATGCCCGAACGGTGCCCCCTGCCCTTCGGCTGGACGACGTGGAAGCGGCCGCGATGGAAGGCATCGATCGTGTCGGAAGCGCCGTTCATGGCCGCGTCATTTCGACGTGCGGAGTTCACCGGCGAGGCCGGCATCCGTCAGGATGCGGCGGGCCTGATCGGCCCGCTCCTCCTCGACAAGCAGACGGCGCGGCAGCATGCCGAGCGAGCCTTCGAGAATGCTCATTCCCTGATCCGCGACAAAGCAATGAATCCCCGCATCCTCCAGCAGACTCTGCGCATAGGACAATAGAACAGGGTCATTGGCGCGGATAAGTTCATGCATTTGCGGTCATTTCCATTTCAATTCTGTGTTGCGCGACAATTCACCCCTTGCCGCTTCAATCGCCCCTTTCTATTGTCAATCCCAAAGAATGAACAGGAGTCCGGGTCGTTGGGCGTGGTCATACCGCTTGAAGAAAGCAAAAACAAACTGGCATCCGTCAAGCCCCTAGTCGATTTGACCCGGGCGGACATGGAGCGGGTCAACCAGCTTATCCTTTCGAAGGCCGGTTCCAACGTGCAGATGATCCCGGAGGTCGCAAACCACCTGATCTCTTCCGGCGGCAAGCGCCTGCGCCCGATGCTGACGCTCGCCTCGGCCTGTCTCTTCGACTACAGGGGCGAGAACCACGTCAAGCTCGCAACCAGCGTCGAGTTCATGCACACGGCAACGCTGCTGCATGACGACGTCGTTGATGAAAGCGATCTTCGCCGCGGCAAATCGACAGCGCGCACGATCTGGGGCAACCAGGCAAGCGTTCTCGTCGGCGACTTCCTGCTCGGCCAAGCCTTCCGCATGATGGTGGATGTCGGCTCGCTGGATGCGCTCGACGTCCTTTCGTCCGCCGCCTGCGTCATCGCAGAAGGCGAGGTGCTGCAGCTTTCCGTCGCCAAGAACATGGAGACGACGGAGGACGACTATCTTTCCGTCATCCGCGCCAAGACGGCAGCACTGTTTGCCGCTGCTGCCGAAGTCGGCCCGATCGTCGCGGACGCCGGCAAATCCGGCCGCAACGCGATGAAATCCTACGGCATGAACCTCGGCCTTGCCTTCCAGCTCGTCGATGACGCGCTGGACTATGGCGGCAAGGCTGCGGATCTCGGCAAGAATGTCGGCGACGACTTCCGCGAAGGCAAGATCACGCTTCCGGTCATCCTTGCCTATCGCCGTGGAACGCAGGTCGAGCGGGCCTTTTGGCGCGATGCAATCGAGGGCGGCGACAGCACGGATGCCAACCTGGAAAAAGCCCTCGGCCTCATTACTAAATACGGCACGCTGAGCGACACGATTGCCCGGGCGGTCCATTATGGCACGATCGCCCGCGACGCACTGGCGCCGCTTCCCGAAACAGCCTGGAAATCGGCCCTCATGGAAGTGATCGACTTCTGCATCGAGCGGGTCAACTGATCAAAGGTCCTTGATCGCGGGCTGATTTTCTTGCGGGGCCGCTTCAAAAAAGCCATCCTATTGTGAATCAGTCATAACAACTGATTTCGCAGCCGGCCGGATGAATCGGTTGCCCTGATGAAAGGTTTTCTAATGCGGCAGAGATATGCCATCCGTCTTCTTTCGAGCGCAGCCCTTGCAGCGGTCCTTTCGCTCGGCGCGCTTGGTGGCGTGAATGCCGAAGAAGCGGCCAAGACGGATGATGCCAGCAAGAACGTGATCTTCGACCCGGATACGGTCGGTACTTTCGCAGGCGCATTCCTCGCTGCCCGCACGGCCGATGTCGACCATGATTACAAGACGGCGATCGAGCTCTACAAGAAGGCCCTGCAGATCGAACCGGGCAACCCGGAGATCCGCCAGCGCCTGATGATCTCGCTGCTTTTGAACGGCAACATCGAAGATGGCGTGAAATATGCCAACGACCTGAAGAAGGACCCGTCCGTCGAGCGCATCACCACCGTCGTGCGCAGCATGGATGCGATGCGCCGCGGCGAGTTCAAGACCGCCGAAGCGATCCTGAAATATGACGGCCCGAACGACCTCGACCGCATGATGAACGACCTGTTGCTCGCCTGGGCGCGCGCCGGCGCCGGCCGGAACAAGGAAGCGCTGTCGATGGTCGAGAAGATGAAGGGCCCGGAATGGTTCGGCATCTTCCAGAACTATCATGCGGGCGCGATTGCGATTGTGACCGGCAATGTGACGGCCGCGCGCAAGCATCTGAACGACGCGGTTCTGGACAAGGACGGCGGCGCGACCGCGCCCGATACCTTCATGCGCTCGGTCATGGCGCTTGCCCGCCTCGAAGCATCGCAGGGCAACAAGCAGAAGGCACTCGACGCGATCTCGGTCGGCGACAACATGCTGCCCAACTATGCTCCGCTGAATGCGCTGCGCCAGAGCATCGAGAAGGGCGAAAAGCCGGAACAGCAGGTGCGCACCGCAGCCCAGGGTGCTGCCGCCGTGCTTTTCTCTATCGGCAGCGCGCTGAACCGCGACGGCGCCGAGGACATCGTCTCGCTCTATCTGCAGACCGCCAATACGCTTGACCCGAAAAGCGCCGATACGCTGGTCCTCCTCGGCGGCATCGCCGAAAAACAGGAGCAGACGGACCGCGCAATCGAATTCTATAGGCGCGTGCCGGAAAACTCGCCGATGCGCCGCATCTCGGAGCTTCAGCTCGGCCTTGCCTTGGCACAGGGCGGCAAAACGGACGAGGCCCGCAAGCATCTCAAGGCGCTGATCGATTCCGACCCGAAAGACGTCCGCTCCTATCTCGCTTATGGCAGCGTGCTTTCCGACGCCAAGGACTACGCGGAAATGGCGGAGAACTACGACAAGGCGGCGGAGGTGATCGGCCCGCTGCCGCGCCGCGCCGACTGGACGGTCTTCTTCCAGCGCGGCATCGCCTATGAACGCCTGAAGAAGTGGGACCAGGCGGAGCCGAACTTCCGCAAAGCGCTCGACCTCAACCCGGATCAGCCGCAGGTTCTGAACTATCTCGGCTATTCCTGGATCGACATGAACCGCAACCTCGACGAAGGCCTGACGATGATCAAGAAGGCCGTCGACCTGCGTCCGGACGACGGCTACATCATCGACTCGCTCGGCTGGGCCTATTACCGCCTGAACCGCTACGACGATGCCGTTGCCGAACTGGAGAAGGCCGCCGAGATCAAGGCTGGCGACGCGACGATCAACGACCATTTGGGCGACGCCTACTGGCGCGTTGGACGCAAGCTCGAGGCCGTCTATCAGTGGAACCGGGCGCTGGGCTCGGAGCCGGAAGAGAGTGAGATTCCGAGGATCAAGGACAAGATCGCCAACGGCCTGACGACGCAAAACGACGACGCCAAGGCTGCGGACAAGAAGCAGCCGGATCCGGCGCCTGTTACGCCGCCGCCGGCCGATAAGAAGTCCTGACGAGCCATGCCTGATGCGGGCATGAGCACCGGCTTCGCGGTTACCGAAGATGCTCTTGCGAAAATCAATCTGGCCCTGCATGTGACGGGCCAGAGAGCCGATGGCTATCACCTGCTGGACATGCTGGTGACCTTTGCCGGCCATGGTGACAGGCTGGGCTTTTGCACTTCGCCGTCGGACGGATTCACGATCAGCGGACGGTTCGGTTCCGCTCTCGGCATCGATTCGCGCAGCAATCTGGTGCTCAAGGCACGCGACATGCTTCGGCAGGCAGCGCTGGCGCAGGGCGACCATGCACCGCCGGTTCATATCCATCTCGAAAAGAACCTGCCGATCGCCTCCGGTATCGGCGGCGGCTCCGCGGATGCGGCAGCCGCCCTTCGCGGCCTCATGCGGCTTTGGAACCTCCGCCTGCCCGGCGGTAGGCTGTCGGCCATCGCTCTTGGGCTCGGCGCCGACGTTCCCATGTGCCTTGCAAACCGGCCGCTGATTGCGCGCGGGATCGGCGAAGAGATCGAACCCGTTTCGCTGCCCTCCTTGGCGATCGTGCTTGCCAATCCGCTGAAGGCGGTCTCGACGCCCGAAATATTCCGGCTGCTGACGGCGAAGAACAATCCACCGCTTGCCCTGCGCGGCGGCGACTGGCTGGCGGCGATCGAGGCCAGCCGGAACGATCTCGAGCCGCCGGCCCGCGAACTTGTTCCCGAGATCGAAGACGTCTCAGCGGCATTGAAGAGCGCAGGCGCAAGACTTGTCCGCATGTCCGGCTCCGGTGCGACGTGCTTCGGCATTTTCGGCTCAACTAAAGCGGCTGAGGCTGCCGCGGCAAAGCTTCACAGCGAACGGCCGGACTGGTATTTCCAGGCGACGGAAACGCTCTCGGGAGGCAGGTGATGGCAGGTATCGATGAACAGCGGCCGTTCATTCCTGTCGGCATTGCCGTGCTGACCGTTTCGGACACGCGCACGCTGGAGAACGACAAATCCGGCGACACGCTTGTGGCGCGGATCGCCGCGGCCGGCCACAGGCTGATGGACCGCGCCATCGTGCGCGACGACAAGGCAGCCATCGCGGCCCGGGTCAACGCCTGGACGGAGACCGACGGCATCGACGTCGTGATCACCACCGGCGGCACCGGCTTCACGGGCCGCGACGTGACGCCCGAAGCGCTGGAGCCGCTGTTCGAGAAGCGCATGGACGGCTTCTCGGAGGTCTTCCACCGCATTTCCTATGACAAGATCGGTACCTCGACGATCCAATCGCGGGCGACGGCGGGGGTCGCCAAGGCGACCTTCATCTTCGTACTGCCCGGCTCGCCCGGCGCCTGCAAGGATGCCTGGGACGGCATCTTGAAGGCGCAGTTGGACTACCGCCACATGCCCTGTAATTTCGTGGAGATCATGCCGCGGCTCGATGAGCATCTGAGGCGCGGTGCGGCGAAATAGAAAAAGCATTGCCCTCGCCGCGCCAAGGGCAACACTTGCGTTCGCTATGTATGCAGGCCCGGCAGAGCGGGTATCGTTTCCCAGCTATCACCCGACAGCAGCAAGCAGCTGACGCCGTGAACGTCCGTTATGATGAGCGTCCAGGTACCGCTTTCGGCGGCATAGACTTCAAGAATGGCGTTCTGGTTGATCAGACCGACTGCCGTGAGCTTTTCGGCAAAGTTCTTGTCCAGGAAACTGACGACTTCGGATCGGCCTGCGCAACTGCGCATCATCTGCGATGCTGCCGAATGCGGATGCGCGATGATCAATGTCGTCAATATGAGGGCGAGCGGGCCGCGGATCATATTGCGTTTCATGACGCACCTCCTTCCACCGGAAAACCGGCAGAAGAGGAGACTTCCGCTGTGACCTGTTCTGCCGTCTACCGGCATTCCATGGTCGACCGCCATAAAGCGGCGCGCTCGGGCGGCGCCACGAGCAAATTATAGCGCGAAATCGTATCGGGCGCCATTTTTTTGCGCATTCATCGAAACGGCAATGACTACCGTGCGGCGCGGGCGACCCAGGAAGGAATCAGCTCGCTGGAAAGCTTGCGCAGCTTCTGTCCCGTTGCGAATTCCGAAAGGCGCATTCCGCTTCTTGCGGCGGCGATCGCCTGCTTCTTCGGCAGGAGAAGACCGAGTTCCAGAGGCGGCGGCGAACGGCCGACCCTCTGAAAGAACGGGCGTCTGTATCCGCGCGAGGCGGTGAAGCGCGCCGGCACCTTGTTCAGGGCGACATATTCGGCGATCTCATCTATCCAGCCGGTCTGCGGCCGCGCGCCGGGCTCCACGAAAAGCAGCCACTCGCCGCGGGCCGAGCGCAATATGTCTTTGATATCCCACTGTGAATGGAACCGGCATCCAGCCGCATCGGCCACGCTGGACGTGCCATCGCGCGAGCCGTGGTCGAGCACGACCACGTCGCTTACAAGCCCTTCGACTGCACCCGCCACCAGCACCGATAAAGTCTGCGCCAGCTCGGGTTCCTGATCCTGGCACTCAAGAACGACCGTCAACATTGCCTGTTTATAAAGCGCCGCACAAAAATTTGCCAGCGCCACTTTCCTCATTTTGTTCTTGCATTGTTCTCATTTCCACGATAGGAATTTAATCATCGAGACGGACGAAGGCAATGGCCTTGGTCGCGGGAGAATCCGATGAACAAACAGTCCCTTGCAGGGCAGGCCGCGTTTGCGCCTGCCAATACGGCGGATGTTGCCGAAGCGATGATCACCTCTTCCGGCCTTCGCATCGAGGTCGACCGGCGCCGCGGCCGTGCGGCCGGACTGAACCCCAGTGGGCGCTTCGAGCCGACGCGCCGCGAGACTTTCGACGACGGCTGGCAAACGCTGGAAGAACTGCCGCCGTTCAAGACCGAAGTGCAGATCGAAAAGCCGCGCACGGCAATTACTCGCAATGAGTCGCCGGACATTCCCTTCGACCGTTCGATCAATCCCTATCGCGGCTGCGAGCATGGCTGCATTTACTGCTTCGCCCGGCCGACGCACGCCTATATGGGCCTTTCGGCGGGCCTTGATTTCGAAGCCAGGCTGTTCGCCAAGCCGGATGCGCCCAAGCTTCTGGAGCGGGAGCTTGCGAAGCCTGGCTACAAGCCGCGGGTGATCGCGATCGGCACCAATACCGATCCATATCAGCCGATCGAGAAGGAATGGCGCATCATGCGGCAGATCCTCGAGGTGCTGAACAAGGCGAATCATCCAGTCTCGATCGTCACAAAGTCGGCGCTGATCCTGCGAGACATCGATATTCTCAAGGAGATGGCTGCCAAGGGCATTGTGCGCGCATCACTTTCACTGACCACGCTCGACCGCAAGCTCGCGCGCACGATGGAACCGCGCGCAGCAACGCCGCCGCGGCGCCTGGAGGCAATCCAGGCCCTGAGCGAAGCGGGCATTCCGACCTCGGTGATGGCCGCCCCCATGATCCCCGCGCTCAACGATCACGAGCTGGAACGCATTCTCGACGCGGCGAAAGCTGCCGGTGCGCTAGAGGCGGGCTACGTCATCCTGCGTCTGCCGCTGGAAGTCGCTCCGCTCTTCCGTGATTGGCTGCTACAGAACTATCCGGACCGCTACCGGCACGTCATGTCGCTGGTGCGCTCAATGCGCGGCGGCAAGGACTATGACGCGGACTTCGGCAAGCGCATGAAAGGCGTCGGCCCCTATGCCTGGCAGATCGCCCGGCGCTTCGAGATGGCGACGAAAAGGCTCGGCATGACGAGGCGCAGCATGCCGCTTCGCGATGATCTCTTCGTACCACCGGACGGCAGCGGCGTGCAGCTTTCGCTGCTTTAGCCGCCCGTCCGACCGCCGGCGTTCCCTCAGATCGCCCAGCATAACGAGTTACCCCCCGCAGGAGGCCGCCGCCCTGGCCTCTTGCAGCCGCGAACGGCTCCCCTGCCCGTTTGCGGTCTAAGCCCCCCGTACGCCGCCCTGATCCGGGGGCTTGCAGGAAATCGGGTTGGTGTGCGAGGTTCAGCCGCATGAAACCTCGCACGCCACCCGATTCTCCTCTGCTTTTCGAAGAGGTGCCGCTCGTTCCGGACTTCAAGCTGGAATTGAAGGCGCGAAAGGCCGGCCACTGGCCGGTCGCAGGCGCCGATGAAGCAGGGCGCGGCCCTCTGGCCGGGCCTGTCGTCGCCGCCGCCGTCATCCTCGATCCCAGGCGTATCCCGGACGGGCTGAACGATTCCAAGCAGCTTTCGGCGCAGCGGCGTGAAGAGCTCTTCGTCCAGATCCTCGCAACCGCGACGGTTTCCATCGCGTCGTCCAGCTCCACCCGCATCGACCTCACGGATATCCGCAAGGCGAGCCTAGACGCCATGCGCCGGGCGATCTGCGGCCTTGCTATCCCCGCAAGCTATGTGCTGACCGACGGCCTCGACGTGCCGCCGGGCCTCGAGTGCCCAGGGCAGGCCGTCGTCAAGGGCGACGCGCGCTCGGTCTCGATCGCCGCGGCCTCGATCGTTGCCAAGGTGACGCGTGACCGGATGATGGCGCGCGTACATCTCGTCTTTCCCGACTACGGCTTTGCCGCGCATGTAGGCTATGGCACGGCGCAGCACCGCGCCGGGATCGAGCAGCATGGCCCCTGCTCGCTGCACCGCATGAGCTTCCGGCCGTTGAAGAAGAACGGCACCGAAGGCGCCATGATGGACGAAATGTTGGAGGAGTAACTGCTGCCAGTGCGGAACTGGCTTGCGACAGAAACCTGCGTCCGGCTTCAAGAAGCGGCATCTTCCGCTCACCGTGATGATTGAAGCGGCCATTCAGGCCGCTTCAATGGAACCAGTAACCGCACCGACTCAGGTGCAGTCCCGGCGCACAGCTTACTGCTGCGTCGCGGGCGGCTGCTGTGCGGGCGCGGATTCCTGAAGCTTATCCTGAACTCTCTTCACGAGCGCCGGATCCTTCTGCGCGGCGGTTAGAATTGAGTTATATTCATCCAGTGATATCGGGGAGGCTTCCACGGCCTGAACCATTTGCTTGCTGGCCTCGGTCTGCAGCTGTTGCTTCGCTGCCGTGTCCTGTGTTGCTCCGATCTTGGCCGAGTATTCCTGCCGAACCTTGTCGACCTGGAGATAGGCGACCGCAAAGGCCTCGATCTTCTGATCGCTGACGGCCGCGGGTGCACCTTGGCTTCCTGTTTGTCCTTGTTGGGCCGGCTGCTCCGGAGCAGCCTGCTGTGCGGAGGCAGGGTTGCTGAGAAACATCAAGCTGAGAGCTGCAGCGGTCAACGATGCAACAGGGGTATATCGAGTGATCATATTCATTCCTCTGTGATGGCGTGGACGACGGCATACTGCCTTGGCCGCCGGTTAGGGTTGAGGAACGATCCGGCGACAGTGTGACTCTCAGACGTTTTCGGTGTGGCAATAGCAAGGCGATCTGCCGACCATCGAGCGGCAGCTTTATGGCAGGCTTTGCCGATTCGGCTTGCTGCCCGCCCAATCAAGTGGCCATGAGTCCGGCCGCGATTTGATCCCGATGCACACGGATGTAGCCGACATCATCGCGATAAAGCCGATGATGGCCCTGCTCGATATCCCTACGGTATTTTTCCGATCCCTGCGCTGCCTCCGCTTCCATGAAAGCGACGAGCCCCTTCAAACGCGCAATGACAAGATCGGGCAAAGCGGCGCGCTGATCGGCTGGTAGGCCGTAAGTGTCGAGGAAGTCCCGCGCCCGGCTGATCTGCTCTTCTATCGTGACGATGCGCTCTGCCGCGATATGCCTCGACAGAGGCGCCCACCGATAGACGGCATAAGCGATATCCCAGGTTCTTGGGCCGGGATGTGCAGCCTCGAAATCGATGATGCCTATCGCTTTGCCAGCATGTATGACAACGTTGTACGGTGCAAAATCGCCGTGACAGATGACTTCAAACGGCGGCTGCGGCTTCAGCTGCCAGATGCCTTCGGCGAGCGGCTGAAAGGACGCCGAGCAATCGTGGTAGATGCGCAGCAATCGCGCCGCAGAAGTCAGTACCGTGACCGAACGCATTTGGAGATTATCGAGGTCGCCGCTCTCACCCTCGATAAAAGTCACGCGCTCGAAATTCTCGTCATAGCCCGCCGATCGGGGCGCAGCATCGAAGCCGCCCTGCTCCACGTGCTCAAGCAAAGCGTGCACATTCGTAGTCCATGGACGCGTGGCACGCCATACAAGCCCGTCACGCAAGATCGGTCCGGGACCCGTCTCATCCGTCGGCATCGGCAACTCCAATGAAAGAACGCAAGGGGTAAAACACCACCGTTTGGCGGCTTTTCCTTGGGTTCTGTTATGTTTTGACCGGCCTTTTGACCGATCGAGTAAATCTCTTCCTTCCGTGCGACAGGGCATCTGCCGTTCGGTTCTTGAACCATTCTCCAATGCGTGACCTGATGCCTTAGCTTTGGTCACAGAGTGGCGTTCGGCTCCCGGTTTCCCATTCTCGAAGGAGCGCAGCCCAGACCTGCCGGGCTCGCTAGCTGCCGATCAGGACAACCGGGATCTCGTCGACGCGCCTTCCATGGGGCTTTCGCCGCGCCGCTCGTAAGCGCGCTGGTCACGCAGGATCTGGAAGGCGATCGTCAAAAGCTTGCGCGCGATGGCAACGCGCGCCTTGTTTACACCTCTGAACTTCAGATGCTCGTATTGGGCGCGAAGCTGCGGATCGCTGGCAATGGCCGGGGTCACCGCCTCGACGAAAGCCCAGCGCAGCCACTTGTTGCCCTGCTTGATGATCTTGCCGTGGAAGGTCTTGCCGCCGGAGGAATAGGTCGACGGCACCAGCCCGGCATAGGCGGCAAATTTTTTGGCATTGCGGAAGCGGCCGATATCATCGATCTCTGCATCGATCAGTCGGGCGAAGAACTCGCCGATGCCGGGGATCGTCTTCAACAGCTTGACATTAGCATTGGCCTTGGTCATCGCCCGGATCGTCGCCTCTGACTGCTTGATCCGTGCGTTGATGTCGTCGATGAACTCAAGGCCACGGTCGATCTGGACGCGGTCGATCTCTGAGACGTTGACCTGCGCCAGCTGGACGCGGCCGGCCTTGCCGAACAGGTCGCCGAGCTTCTCCAGCTGCGCCGTCTGCTCCGGATAGCGATCGAACACCGTGACGATGCGGTTCTTCGTCATCGTGCGCAGCCGCACGTAAAACATCCGCTCGCGCAGGGCGACCCGCAGTTCGCGGGCCTTGTGGTTCGGCGGCCCAGGCCTCCGGCACCAGATCGGCCCGCAGCAGATGCGCCAGCACCGTCGCATCGATCTTGTCGGTCTTGATCTTGGCGTCGGCAATCGCCTTGACCTTCAACGGATGGGCGAGAACGACATCATCACAAATGTCGTCGAGCCAGTCGTACATCACCATCCAGTTGCGGGTCGCCTCGACAACCGCATGCGAGTTCTCTCGGTAGCGTTCGAGAAACCCGCCGAGCAACTGGCGATCGTTCTTCACCCGGCCGGATCGTAGCGTCTTGCCGCTGCTGTCCTGAACCACCAGGTGGCTATAGGATTTGTGGTAGTCGACGCGGATATGGTATTCATAAGAGGCAGTCATGCTTCCAACTCCCTTATTGAGATCTTCGAAACCCCAATAGGATAAGCCGAAAGGCTCGAAGTGTGACTGTCCCTCGATCATCACCTGCATCTCAGTGATCCGGTCTCTCAGCGGGCGCGGCCTCTTTCATGCCATCTCCCTGGCAGCTGCACCGCCGCCAATAAAAAAGCCCCGTTGCCGGGGCTTTTCCAGATCAACATGAAAAGAGTGCTTAGTTCAAGCGTGTCTTCACTTCGCCGACGGCACCCTTGAAGAGGTCGGCCTGGACCTTGCCGTCGGCCTTCTTCGCGAGGACCGTTTCGGCCGCGGCAATCGCCAGATCGACGGCGGCCGAACGGACAGCCTTCATCGCATCGACTTCCGCCTGCTTGATCTTCTGTTCCGAAAGGGCCGTGCGGTTGACGACGAACTCCTCCGTCTTCTTCTTCGCTTCGGCGGTCAGCATCTCGGCTTCGCGCTCGGCGGCGGCGACGATATGCGCAGCCTCCGCTTCGGCTTCCTTGCGCTTGCGCTGGTATTCGGCCAGCAGATGCTGGGCCTCCTCGCGCAGACGCTTGGCTTCGGCCAACTCGTTACGGATCTGATCGGCGCGGTCGTCGAGCGACTTTGCCATCATGCCCGGAACCTTCAGGTAGACGACGAGGGCCAGGAACAGGACGAGGCCGACAAAGGCGAAGAAAGTTGCATCAAAAGCAAATTCCATCGATCAAGCCTCCTTCTTGGCGGCTGCGACAGCAGCAGCAACATCGGTCTTGGCGGTTGTGCCGCCGATCAGCTGTTCGATAACGGCAGCGGCCGTATCCTCGGCAATTGCGCCGACGTCTGCAAAGGCCTTGGCCTTGATCTCGCCGATGCGGCCTTCGGCAGCCTTCAGCTTCTCGGAGAGGCTGGCTTCGACGGCGCGGCGATCGTCTTCGGCCTTGGCCTTGGCGGCGTCGCGAGCGGCCGAGCCGATCGAGTTCGCCTTGGCCCGGGCCGCAGCGAGTTCAGCTTCATAGGCTGCAACATCCGCATCGGCTTCCGCCTTCAGGCGGCTTGCCTCGTCGAGATCCTGCGAGATGCGCTTGTGGCGCTGCTCCAGGATACCGCCGATGCGCGGCGTGATGACCTTTTGCATGAGCAAGAAGAAAATGGCGAAGGTGATCGCCAACCAGAGAAGCTGGGACGCGTAAGTCGACGAATCGAAAGGCGGGAAAACGCCGCCGCCGCCATGCTCGCCACTGGGAACGCCGGTCTCGGTATGGACCGAGCCGGGCGCCGGAGCGGCATGCGGGTCCGTCGCGGGCGCTGCACCCGGTTCTGCCGTTCCCGCCGGAGCTTCTTGAGCATAGGCCGGGGTCACAAAAAACATGCTCACCTCCAGGTGTACTGCAAATACAAAGGATCACGGCTTGCTGGTCGCAGGCCGTGATCCCTCAATCCCGCCAATATTAGACGGCGAAGAGCAGAAGGAGAGCGACGAGCAGCGAGAAGATGCCCAGAGCTTCCGTAACGGCGAAGCCGAAAACCAGACGGCCGAACTGGCTGTCAGCAGCAGACGGGTTGCGCAGAGCGCCGGCGAGGTAGTTGCCGAAGATGTTGCCAAGGCCGAGAGCCGTACCGGCCATACCAAAGCAAGCCAGACCTGCACCGATGAACTTTGCTGCTTCCGCTTCCATGTTGAACTCCTTTGAAATGGTTGTTGCGGCGAATTGACTGACGCCCTTTGACGTCAATGTCGGTATCCTTAGTGGCCACCCGGGTGAATTGCGTCGTTGAGGTACATACAAGTCAACACCGCAAAAACGTAAGCCTGGAGGAAGGCGACGAGGAACTCGAGACCGGTCAGGGCGACCGTCATGATGAGGGGAAGGATGGCGCCGCCAACACCGAGTGCACCGAAGGCTCCAAGCGAGGCGACGAAGCCTGCGAACACTTTCAGCGTGATGTGACCGGCGAGCATGTTGGCGAAAAGACGAACAGAGAGTGAAATGGGGCGGGACAAGAAGGAGATGATTTCGATCGTCACCACCAACGGCAGAAGAATGCCCGGAACGCCCGAGGGCACGAAGACATTCAGGAAATGGAAGCCGTGCTTGTAGAAGCCGTAGACGAGAACCGTGCCGATGACGAGCAGCGCCAAGGCGAAGGTGACGATGATCTGGCTCGTCACCGTGAAGAAATACGGGAACATGCCAAGCAGGTTCGCCGTCAGCACGAACATGAAGAGCGAGAAGACCAGCGGGAAGAACTGCATCCCCTTGGTTCCTGCACCTTCCTTCAGCATTCCGGCGATGAACTCGTAGGACATTTCCGCGACCGACTGTGAGCGGCCGGGAACGATCGCACGGTTAGACGTCGAGAAATAAAGGAAGCCTGCGGCAACGGCAGCGGATGCCGCCATGAAGAGAGAAGCGTTGGTGAACGAGAAATCAATTCCGCCGATTTCGATCGGCACAATCTTCTGGATCAGGAACTGATGGGTCGGATCGTTAGCCACCGCTTGTTCTCTCTTCTTTGGCCCGCGATTGCGGGGTCATCACACTGGGCAAGGCGCCTGCCGCCCTGCCCTATTTCTTGCCGTTTTCGGCCTCTCCAGGCCCCGGTTTCGCAACCTTGCCTGCAGAACGAAGAACGTTCAAAACACCGGCACAGAATCCGAGAAGCAGAAGAACAATCATTCCCCAAGGCGCCGTGCCGACAAAACGGTCCAAAAGATAGCCAAGAAGGGCACCGACGACGATCGCGGAAATGAACTCGCTCGAAAGCTTCATCGCCTCAGCATAGCCTTTGCGGCTTACCTCGGCGCGGGCTTCGTTCGCCTCGTCCTCTCCCGCATCTATGCGCTTGGCTTTGAGCTTCGCTCCCAGCTGCGCACGGCGCTTTTCAAGACTTTCCTCGCGGTCATCCGTCATGGCTTCCTCCTCGTCTTCCGCTGTCCGCGATCCCCGCTACCCCGGTTTTCAGGACAACGGACACAAGGTGCGAAAACCTTTCGGCCCGTTCTGAAGTCGCGCGCAACATAGTTTTAGGGGAAACCATAGTCAAGGCGTAGGAAGCTTATGTCCAGCCATAAAATTATCGTTCGGAATCAATGATTTGATCCGAACTTTTGGCCACCTTGAAAATTCGAGCGAAAGAATCCGCTTTCGAAGCCGATGATCGGCGGTGAAATCCGCTGCCGGACCGACATTTCGTCAGCTCCACCCGCCGCCATAGGTGCGATAGAAGACGTGCAGGCCGATGCGGCCGACCTTTTCCATGGTCCTTGCCCATTTCGGCCGGACATAAACGGCATGGTAATGGGTGGCGGACCCGACCTGCGGAAGCCAGATCTTGCCGGCCGTGACTGCCATGGCGACGTCACGGGCAACGCGCCAGTGATTTTCGGAGTTCACGCGGTCGCGGATATTGTCGCAGGCAAAGGAAAACTGGCAGCGGTTCCGCCAGTCTTCGTTCTGGTAGACCACGCCGCAGATGGTTTTCGGATAGGCCGGGTTCCTGACGCGGTTGAGGATGACCTGCGCAACCGCCGCCTGCCCCTTTACCGGTTCGCCGCGAGCTTCGAAATAGATGCCGGACGCAAGGCACTGCTGCTCGCGCGCCGAAAACACGCTGGCGGGCAGGATGCTCGCCGCCCAGGCATGATCGCCGGCGCGTATCTGGGGAACGAAACGGCCGTCATTTGCCTGATCGGCAAGGATCGAATCGAAGGGCGATTGACGGGCGTAGTCCGGGGCTGCCGGCGCATAGGCGGTCGCCAACACGTCCGCCTTGTCGTTTGTAACAAGGCTTGCAAGCATCGCCGAAACACCAGGCGCCGGCATGACCGGCTGCTTCCTGTAGAAATTGGTGGCGATTTCGATTTCCTTGCCCACGATCTTCGGCTTCACGAAGGCGGACTTGTCCTTGAGATCGAAGCTCGGCTGGAACAGGAGCTGCGTGCGCTGGAGAATGGAGCCTGCGGAGAAATCCTTCGGCGGCTGCATCTTCTCGACGGCCACGATGCGGCCCTTCTTGGCCCCGCGGTTGACGCGCTCCTCATCGGGCGTCGCCTCGTGGCCCTTGCCCTTCGCGACGAAGGCGACCTTGCGGCCATCCGGAAGAACCATGCCCGCGCCGGCCGCTATCGTTCCCGTCACGATCGGATCTGCGAAAGCGAGTTCGGCCTGATGAATGGAGCCGGCGGGTGAATTGGTCATCACCATGCGCCAGTTGTCACGGCTTTGATCAAGCCCCGCGAGCATGGCGGCGAGATCGGCATGCGATGCGACGGTGGGGAATGCGAGCCACCCGCAAATGCCGAAGATGGCGGGTGAAATCCAGCTCTGAGGGAGGGAACGCAGCTTGCTGCGAACAACGCGATTTCGACGCAACGCCAGACTCCGGACACGGGACGCTTCAACAGTCAGACGAAAATCACCCATTAACCTTGATGCTTGGTTAATGCGGTGTCCCAGAATTCATCCGTGAGCGGTTTTTCGGCTTCTCCCCTGGCGGGGAGAAGAATGTTTGGAAGGAATGTCAGATGATGACGTGCGAGCCGAGTTCGACCACGCGATTCGCCGGAAGGCGGAAGTAGTCGGAGGGGTTCGCCGCTGCGTTGGCGAGCGCGATATAGAGCCGGTCTTGCCAATAGGGCATTCCGGACTTCGCATCCGGCACTAGCTTGCGCCGGCCGAGATAGAAGGAGGTCGTCATGATGTCGAACTTCAACCCGGTCTTTCTGAGTGCCGCGAGCGCTTGGGAGACGTTCTGCGTTTCCATGAAGCCGAAGAGCAGTTCGACACGCGAGAAGCGCTCGGAAACCTGATCGACCTTGTAGCGTTCAGAGTTCGCAACGCGCGGCTTGTTGACCGTGCGGATCGTCAGGATGACGTTGCGGTCATGCAGGACGTGGTTGTGCTTCAGATTGTGAAGCAGGGCGGCAGGCGCCGACTCCGGATCGCTGGTGAGGAAAATCGCAGTACCGGGGACATGGGCGGGCGAATGATCGCTCTTGCGTTCGATAGAGCTGACGAATGACGGCAGCGGGATGTCGGTGTGCCGGGTCTTTTCCATGAGCAGCGCCGTGCCGCGGCGCCAGGTCCACATGACAACGATGAAGGCGGTGGCGATCAGGATCGGGATATAGCCGCCGTCATGGATCTTGAGCAGATTGGCACCGAGGAAGATCAGCTCCAGCACAAGCAGCGGCACAAGAACGATGGCAGCCACCGGAATCGACCAGTTCCAGCGCGTCCGCACGAACTCGAAAGCCATGATCGTGGTGACGACCATCGCGCCAGTGACCGAGATACCATAGGCCGTTGCAAGAGCTTCTGACGTCTGGAACGTGATAACCAGGAACATGACGCCCAGAAAGAGCACGGTGTTGACGGTCGGCAAGAATATCTGCCCGGTATTGGTCTCCGAGGTGAAGAGGATCTCCATGCGCGGCAGGAATCCGAGGTTGATGCCTTGGCGCACAAGCGAGAAGGCGCCCGTGATTACCGCCTGGCTGGCGATGATCGTTGCGGCCGTCGCCAGAATGACAGCGAAAGGCAGCGCCCACTTCGGGAACATCAGATAGAAGGGGTCGGACATCGCCTCCGGATTGCCGAGGACGAGCGCGCCCTGGCCGAGATAGTTCAGCGCGAGCGCAGGAAAGACCAGTACGAACCAGGCCCACTGGATCGGGCGGCGGCCGAAATGGCCAAGGTCGGCATAGAGCGCTTCGGCGCCGGTAACCGTCAGGAAGACCGCGCCCAGAACGACGATGCCGTAGAATCCTTCGTCGAGCAGGAAGCTGACGGCATAATACGGATTGAAGGCTGCCAGGATGCCGTAGTCGTCGGAGATGTGCGAGACGCCGGCAATCGCTAGGACGATGAACCAGAGTGCGGTGATCGGTCCGAAAAAACGGCCCATGGCGCCGGTACCGTGCGATTGGAAAACGAAGAGCAAGACAAGAATGGCGGCCGAAATCGGCACTATGTAAGCCGACAGGCTCGGGGCCATCAGCTTGACGCCTTCAACGGCAGACAGAACCGACAGCGCCGGCGTGATCATCGCGTCGCCGAGGAACAGGGCCGCACCCGCCATGCCGAGCGTAAGCAGCAACGCGGTGTGCCCGTTCGCCGTCTTCATCAACAGAGCAAGCAGGGAGAGCGTACCGCCCTCGCCTTCGTTATCGGCGCGTAGCAGCAGCAGGACATATTTGAGGGTGACGATGATCGTCAGCGCCCAGAGCATCAGCGAGATAAGGCTGATGATCTCGAAACGGGTGAGACCATCATGCGCGACCGGTTTCAGCGCTTCGCGGAATGCGTAGAGCGGGCTGGTGCCGATATCTCCATAGACGACACCGACGGAGCCGAGCGCAAGATAGAAGAGTTTGCGCGGCGTCATGTGGCGATCGTGCGAATGGCTTTCGTTGGACATTAGTGACAACAGGCTCCTTAGAGCCAGCCTTTCCATCGGAAAAAGAGGAACGGAATGACCGCGGATAGCACCATCAGGCCCAGCGAAGAGGGGTAACCTGCGGCCCATTGCAGTTCCGGCATGAATTCGAAATTCATACCATAAATCGATGCGACAAGTGTGGGCGGCAAGAACACGACGGATGCGATCGAGAAGATCTTGATGATCGAGTTCTGCTCGATATTGATGAGGCCGAGCGAGGCGTCGAGCAGGAAGGTGATGTTTCCGGCAACGTAAGAGGCGTGCTCCGTCAGCGACTGGATATCGCGCGAGACAGTGCGCGATAGTTCCTTCGTCGCCTGATCCTTCTGAACCGCGGGGATCGTGTAGAAGAAGGTCATGAGGCGCGCGAGCGAGGCGAGGCTGTCTCGCACCTTGCTGACAAGGCGCTGGTGGCCGGCGATGTCGCGGAGCTTTACCTCGAGATAGTTCGAGGGTTTGCGAACCTTCTTGGCGCGGTCGCCGAAGACGTGCATCGAAAGGATGTCGATGCGGGCAACCGAGACCTCGAGGATTTCCGCGGTCCGGTCTGTGATCGTCTCAAGCAGCTTGGCAAGCAGGGCAGCGCCGCTTCGCCACTCCTCCGGCACCCGATGAAGGGCTGCAATAAACAGCGCAAAGGATTTCGGATGGGCGTAACGAATAGTGATCAGCCGATTTCCGATAAGGATAAAAGCGACATCCGTCAGCGTCGGCGCCTCGGTCTCGGCCTTCCAGACCAGCGAAGCCGTCATGAACGTAGCACCATTTTCAGTGTAGAGGCGTGCCGACGGTTCGATATCCTTCAGGTCGTCGCGGGTCGGAACCTCGATACCGACGATCTTTTCGACGTGGAGCTCCTCCTCCCGGGTCGGTTCTAGCAGATCGATCCACACCACATCGTCCGGAAACTCCGCGCCGTGCGACAGATCGCGGATTTCGACCGACTTGCAATTTGAACAATAAGCAGTGATCACCGGGCGTTGCTCCAGCCGCCGGCATGCCTTGCAATGCCTGCGCTTTTCATCGAAAGCCTTTCACTGGAACGGCCGCCGTCACGGCGCCGTACGGGCTAACAGTCTTCGATCTTGCCGGACGCGGAAAAACGTTCATACAACTCCAGCTGCATCCGGTCACAACCCGGCCGTGCATTCTGCTCAACCGCATCGCAGTCACCAATCCTTCGATCGACAAGATAACTCCGAACATGCAGGCTGGCCGAAACTTTTCAAGCAGGGCGGCCATCATCGAGCATCCGCAGAAACCGCCATCATGGCGACGGCGGGCCATATGACGGAAAGCTGTGAAATAATCAAGTCATCTTACGTGAACCGGGCAATTTCACCACATTTCCCCCATAATTTGGGTATGCGGCGGACTGAAACAGCTACTCGAAAACGATCGTTGGCGCCTGGCGCTGCGGCTGACCGCCGAGCTGTTCCCAGACCTTCAAAGCGATATTGCGATAAATGCCCGCCACAATGCCGTTCGGCTCGGAGGCGACGAGCGGCGTGCCTGCATCCGAGGTTTCGCGGATGTTGATCGTCAGCGGAACCTCGCCAAGGAAGGGCACGCCAATGCGCTCGGCTTCCTTGCGCGCACCGCCATGGCCGAAAATGTCGTAACGCGTACCGGTATCCGGCGCGATGAAATAGCTCATGTTCTCGATGATGCCGAGAACCGGGACTTCCACTTTGCGGAACATATTAAGCCCCTTGCGGGCATCGACAAGCGCCAGATCCTGCGGCGTGGAGACGATGACAGCGCCCGCAAGCGGCACCTGCTGGGCCATCGTCAGCTGCGCATCGCCGGTGCCGGGCGGCATATCGACGACCAGTACGTCCAGTTCGCCCCAGGCGACTTCACGCAGCATCTGCATGATTGCCGACTGCACCATCGGGCCGCGCCAGATCATCGCCGTCTCCTCATCGACGAGGAAACCCATCGACATGACCTTGAGGCCGTAATTTTCCATCGGATTGATGATGCGGCCGTCGATCTGCGTCGGGCGGCCGGAAATCTTCAGAAGACGCGGCATAGAGGGGCCGTAGATATCGGCGTCGAGAATGCCGACGCGAAGCCCGTTCGCTTGCAGGCCGAGCGCGAGATTGACGGCTGTCGTCGACTTGCCGACGCCGCCCTTGCCGGAGGCAACCGCTATGATCGCATTGATGCCGGGCACGCCGATCTTGCCGGCGCGCGGCGGCTGTTGCTGCGGGGCATGTGCATGGCCCTCATGGCCGTGGCTGGCATGAGCTGCTGCGGGACGCGCGGCGGGTGCGGATGCGGGGGCCGCCTTCTTGTCGGCGGTCAGTGCCACGAGCGCACCCTTCACGCCCGGCAGTTCCTTGATGACGCGCTCGGCGGCCAGACGCAGCGGCTCGAGCTCTTTGGCGCGCTCGGCCGGAACGGTGATCGAGAAATAGACCTTGCCGTCCGAAATGAAGACGTCCGATATCATGCCGAGCTCGACGATATTATGTTCGAGATCGGGACCACGCACGGTCTTCAGCGTTTCGAGAACCTGTTCCTTGGTGACGTCCGTCATTCCACCCTCACGCACAGTCTTTGAAAAGAGGTAGATAGTGGAGGGCTGTGGCTTCGCCAAACGAAATCGGCATCAAGGGCGACGGAAATCGCGCTCGATCAAGTTCGTGGCGAAATCCGTTGCGGCCATCTGGTCCGCCGGGCTTTCGCCCCGATGGCCGCAACGGTCTGCCCGATACCCGGCGCAACGCAGGCCGAAGTAGAACAATGTCCGGAAATGACCAGAGGGAAAATCACCCCAAAACACGGGGTGGAGCGACATCATGGGAGGGTCGTTACAAAAAGGCAACAACCGCCGCCGGCAACGGCTGCAGGAGACATGCATCAACGCTGCCGGACGGCGGGTTGCCGATGGCGCCGTTCTTTTTTGGCGCTCTTCCAAAGTCCCCTCTGGACCTCTGCAGACTAGGAAGCAAGGCTCGTGCCAGATGATGATAGGCAAGCGCTTCATATGCCGCTTGGCATGGCAGTTACCCGGCTGTATGGCGTGATCGATCAACACGGGCGACAGCGATGGAATTGCCAAGAATATTGCGCGAACAGGTAGAGGAGATGCTGGAGGGCCAGCCGCTCGACGGGCTGAAGCGCGCCGCAGCACGCCTTTCCAGCCGTTATCGCCAGGAACTGCGCGACGGCAGCTTCCACATCAGCGACGGTCTTGCAGCCAAGGCTTATCTCGCCGCACGGCTGCCCGCCACATATGCCGCGATCCGCGCCGCCTATGAAATGATTTCGGAAGTCCGGCCCGATTTCGCGCCTGAGCATTTCGTGGATGTCGGGGCTGGTCCAGGCTCGGCACTCTGGGCCGCCGCTGGCTGCTGGCCGGAGATCAAAAGCGCCGTGATGGTGGAGGCAAGCGACGCAATCCGCGACGTCGGAAGAAAACTCTCGGAGAGGCTCGACCTCCAGACAGATTGGCTGGATGGCAATCTTATCAAGGCGTTGCCGAAAATCGCGCCCGCCGATCTTGTCACCATCGCCTATGTGCTCGATGAGATAGAGCCGCATCAGATCGCCGCGTCGATCGACAAGCTCTGGGCGCTGACGCTAGACACGCTCGTCATCATCGAACCCGGAACACCGGCCGGCTGGGACCGTATTCTCACGGCGCGTGATCTGCTGCTCTCAAAAGGGGCGCACCTGGTAGCACCCTGCCCGCATGCAACGGACTGTCCTCTCACGCGGCCGGATTGGTGTCATTTTTCACGCCGCGTCGCCCGTTCGAAAATGCACCGGCTGGTCAAGGATGCGGACGTGCCGTGGGAGGACGAAAAATATATCTTCATCGCCGCAAGCCGTTTGGCAGACGAGGCTCCCCAGGCCCGCATCATCGCGCCGCCTCAGGGCCCGGGCGGGGTGATCAGACTGAAGCTCTGTCAAAGCGACGGAACGGCCGGCGAGCGCACCTTCTCCAAACGCGATGGCGCCACCTTCAAATGGGCGCGACGGGCGAATTGGGGCGACGCGCTGGAAAGCGACCGAGAATAGCAACGAATGAAGGAAGCAACCCTGCTCATCTTTTGAGCCAAACTGCCAATATTTTCAGCAGGGTCACTTGATGATGCCGATGCGCAGCGCCTTGGCGACGGCCTGCGTCCGGTTGACCGTGTCGAGCTTCTTCGTTGCGCGATTCAGGTAGTGATTGACGGTATGCTCCGAGAGATTGAGGATATCGGCGATTTCGGCACTGGTCTTTCCTGCCGCCGTCCAGTTCAGGCAATCGATTTCGCGATCCGTCAGCGCATCCGTCATGCGTGTATCGAGGCTGCGGATTTCGGCGAGCCTGTCGAAGACATGGATAGAGATATAGAAAAGGTCCCGCATCTCCTCGGGCGCGAAGGGTTCGCGATCGCCCGCGAACGAGACCGCACCCCGCATGCCTGATGGCTCGTGTGTCGGGAAAAACGCGCAACGCATCATCTTGAAGCGCTCGAAAAGCGTCACGGCCGTTGAAGTCTTGCCGTCGTCCCGCCGATGGCCCTTGGTGACGTCGACGAAAAAGGGAACCGACGACGTGCGCAGACGGCGTATGACAGGGCTGTTCGCCAGCAGGTTTTCCTGATCGTAAAGCGACAGGAGCTCGGCCGGCCAACTGGTGATCACCGTCGCACTTTGGAGTTCGAATGACGTGACCGGTGGCAAGTTGAGGACCATGAACGCCCTGCTCCGGCAAGCTTCCGTCACGCGCTTCATGAAGCGGAAGATGTCGAACTGGGTCTTCAGACCCGCAATTTCCTGAATATATCCATCTGCATCGAAAGATGCCCGTGACAGTGCTGTCATCTACTTTTCGTCTTCTCAAGAGCGGCGGCGCCGTTTCAGATCAATTTGTGCCCGCAAGCCAAACGCGCCCGCATGAAATAAAAAACAACCTGGCCGAAATACAATGGCCGAAGAGACTATACGATTTAACAAACTACCGCAGTTGGCGTGATTCGCAGCCAAATCTCAATATCGCACGCATCATAAGCGTGCTCTGTGAAAGCGTCCACCCGAATGCATCGTCACGTAGGCTGCTATCGGCGCGGGCCGAGACGGACGCGCATCGCATCCGCGATGCATGCCGCAGCCTGCTTTATGGGGATCGCCCATTCCTCGAGACGCTCGATCGTCAGCCTGTAGGCCGGACCGGTGATCGAAACGCCGCCGGTAAAGCTTCCATCCTCCATCCCGATTGGCGCCGCGATGCAGCGGATACCTGGCTCGTGCTCCTCGCGGTCGAAGGCGAAGCCGGTTTTGCGGATTATCGTCACTTCGGCCAGCAATGCCTCGGCCGAAACTAGGGTCTGCGGCGTGAAGCTATCGAAGGAGAGCCGTCGCACCAGCGCTTCCAGCGCATCGTCCGGCAAAACCGAAAGAGCAGCCTTGCCGACGCCGGTGCAATAGACGGGCGAGGCGTTGCCGATCTGCGAATACATGCGGACAGACTGCTGACCTTCGATCTTGTCGAGGTAGATGATAGAGGCTCCGCGCAGAACGCCAAGATGGACGGTCTCGCCGCTCATCTGCTGCAGATGCCTGAGATGCGGTTCGGTAATCAGCCGGAATTCGTTCTTCGCCCAGCTTCGCGATGCGAGATCGAGAAGCCGCAAGCCCGGCGCATAGCGTCCGTCGGCGTCGAATTCCAGGAGCCCTTCTTCGACGAGATGGCCGAGTTGGCGGTGCAACGTGCCGCGCGGCTGGCCGGCGAGAGCAAGAATATCGGTAAAGCGCAGGGGACGTTCGGCATGCGTCACGAGGTCGAGTAGCGCTATCGCCTTGCCCAAGGTCCCCGTTTCATTTTCTCTCGATATATCTTTTCGTAGAGCCATTGATTGCCTACCGTCGGCCTTGACACAGCTGGCAGCGTAATCGGATAATTCCACATAGTCAAATTGAGTTCCAAATAACGGAACATTGGAGAGTACCGTGAGCGGTGTAGTCGCGCAGTTTCCGGAATTCACGGATCGTAGCGTGCTCGTAACGGGCGGCGGCGCCGGCATCGGTGCGGCGATCGTCGAGGGCTTCGCCCGGCAGGGTGCGAAGGTTTCCTTCATCGACATCGCCGAAACGGAAAGCCGGGAACTCGCGATGCGGCTCTCCCGCGATTGCGAGCATCCTGTGCATTTCTTCAAGGCCGACCTTCGCGATATCGGCGCGATCCGGCAGACCGTTGATGCCGTGGTCGCACAATCGGGACCGATCACTGTGCTCGTCAACAATGCGGCCTGGGACGACCGGCATGATTTCGACGCAGTCACCGAAGAATACTGGGACAACAACCAAGCGACGAACCTCCGCCATGTCTTCTTCACCGCCCAAGCTGTCGCGCCTTCCATGCGGGCGGCAGGCGGCGGCGCGATCATCAACATGTCATCGATCGCATTTCTCCTGAACATGCCGGATTTTCCGGCCTATTCCACTGCCAAGGCCGGCGTGATCGGTCTCACCAAGAGCCTGGCGGGCAAACTTGGTCCGGACAATATCCGCGTCAACTGCATCCTGCCAGGCATGATCGTGACCGAACGGCAGATGAAGCTCTGGCTGACCGAAGAGGGCATTGCGCAGACCATCAAGCGGCAATGCCTCAAGAAGGTCCTGCATGCCGATGCGATCGTCGGTCCGTGTCTGTTTCTTGCATCCGACTGCGCGACCGCGGTGACGGCGCAGTCCTTGATTGTCGATGGAGGCATTTTCTGATGGCAAATCCCGCTTATGTCGCGGTGGATTGGGGTACGAGCAGTTTCAGGCTCTGGCTGATCGGTAAGGACGGCAGCGTTCTTGGCGAGCGCCGCAGCGGCGACGGCATGACAACGGCGGCCAAGTCCGGCTTTGCCGATGTGCTGGCGTCGCATCTCGCCGCACTCTCGGTGCCCGAAAACGTGCCCGTCATCGCCTGCGGCATGGTCGGCGCCAAGCAGGGCTGGATCGAGGCGGGCTATATCGACGTGCCCGCCTCGATTTCTTCGATCCTCGCCGGCGCCGTTTCCGTTCCGGGCCAAAGCCGGGATGTCCGTATCCTCCCCGGCCTTGCCCAGCGCGACAAGGCATCGCCCGACGTCATGCGCGGAGAGGAAACGCAATTGCTCGGCGCACTTGGCCCCGACAGCAAGGGATTGCAGGCCGTCTGCATGCCAGGCACGCACTCGAAATGGGTTCATGTCCAGGATGGCGAAGTGATCGGGTTTTCGACCTTCATGACCGGCGAACTCTTCGACGCGATCAGCAAGCATACGATCCTGTCGCATGCCGTTGCGGGCGCCGACGAGGCTCAGGCGGGCAATTCCGCCTTCAAGGCAGCGGTTTCGGCCGCTTTTAGGCAGCCTGCCATTGCGTCCAACCTTCTCTTTACCGCACGCTCGGGCCAGCTTCTTCACGGACTGACAGCGGCCGGTGCGCAGGCAAGGATTTCCGGCACACTGATCGGTCTCGAAATCGCCGGCGCGCTTTCCGATGCTCCGAACGACACGCCTGTCACGCTCGTCGCTTCGGGCCACCTCCAGGGCCTTTATGAAACGGCCTTCAAGTTCCTATCTGTAAAATACACCGCCATCGATGCCGACACGGCCGTGCGCCGCGGGCTTTCGGCCGCTGCCGAAGCCATCTGGCCGAATTGAGGAATTTCTCATGATCAACCGCATCCCTTTCCCTTCCATGAAGCGTCCGCTCATCGCCATTCTGCGCGGCATCAAGCCGGAGGAAACCGAAAGCGTCGTCAGCGCGCTGATCGACAACGGCCTCACTGCGATCGAAATCCCGCTGAATTCGCCCGAGGCCTTCAAGTCGATCGAAATTGCCGCGAAAATGGCACCGCCGGGATGCCTGATCGGCGCGGGCACCGTGCTGACGGTCGATGCCGTCGACAGCCTTCACAACGCCGGCGGCAAATTGCTCGTCACGCCGAATGTCGAGCCTGACGTCATCATCCGCGCGCGCAGCTACGAGATGGTCTCGATGCCGGGCGTCTTCACGCCGACCGAGGCCCTCGCCGCCGCCCGCGCAGGCGCTACGGGCCTGAAGTTCTTCCCCGCCAGCGTGCTTGGACCTTCGGGCATAACGGCCATTCGCGCCATTCTGCCGCCCGATCTCGTGATTGCGGCGGTCGGCGGAGTCTCCGACAAGAATTTCGCGGACTACACGAAAGCGGGCATTCTGGCCTTCGGCCTCGGCACCAGCATTTACATGCCCGGAATGACGGCCGCGGAGGTTGCCGAGCGCGCCAAGGCTACCATTTACGCCTATGACGCAGCCGTAGGAGCGTAGGCATATGACTGAGATTTACGAGTTCGAGGGCAAAACGCTTTGCAATACCAGTTCGGTACTTGGCGAAGGCCCGACCTACGATCCGGACACCGACACCGTCTGGTGGTTCAACATCCTCGGCAAGGAACTGCACGAATTGAACCTCGGCACTGAAGAAAAGAAGATGCATCCGCTTCCGATGATGGCGAGCGTGCTTGCGCGCATCGACGACAAGCGCCAGTTGCTCGCAACCGAAGAAGGGCTTTTCGTCCGCGATATTGGCAACGGCAATCTGACCTTCTATGCCGCGCTTGAAAACGACAACCCGGAAAACCGCTCGAATGACGGCCGAACGCACCCATCCGGCGCACTCTGGATCAGTACGATGAGCAAGCGGGCGGAGAGCCAGGCAGGCGCGATCTATCACGTTGCAGGCGGCAAGGTGACGAAGATCTTCAGCGGCATCAGCATTCCTAATTCAATCTGCTTCTCGCCCGACGGCACAATCGGCTATTACACGGATACGCGCATCAGCCGCCTCATGCGCGTGATGGTCGATCCGCAGACAGGGCTTCCGGCGGGCGAGCCGATCGTGATGGTCGACAGCATGGATGATCCCGGCGGCCTCGATGGTTCCGTCTGCGACGCGGACGGCTATATCTGGAATGCACGCTGGGGTGCAGGCGTCGTCGACCGGTACAGCCCGGACGGCCTGCGTATCGCCCGCTACAAGGTTCCTGCCGCACAGCCCTCCTGTCCGGCCTTCATCGGCGTCAATGCGGACCGGCTGGCAGTGACGACCGCCTGGGAAGGGCTCGACGACACCGCGCGCTCATCGCAGCCGCAGGCCGGTGCGCTGCTGGAGCTTGGCGTGACGGTTAAGGGCGTTTTCGACCCGGTCTACGTGCTCTGAAAAGCAAATCTTCAACGAATACGGCGCGTTTCCGGCGGAAGCGCGCCGTATTCGTTGCAGCCGCCAAAATCACACGCATATCGATAAAAATTCCGTGAAGATCGCGCGATTTTCGGTGTCTATTCCCGGAACCAAAAGCCTATCCAGTCATTTTCCTTTTGAACCGGCACGGAAAAAGACGCCAAGAACAGAACCGGCGGCCGCGCTTAAGACCACTCGAGGAACACAAAGGTAGGTTCGAAATGACACGCAAACTTCTGACGACCGTTGCCGCTGGCGCCTTGTTTGCCACGGCTTTCGCGCCGGCGGCGTTCTCGCAGACCGCACCGCAGCCGGCCACCCCCGATGCAACCCAGACGGCTCCGGCCGACCCGGCAGCACCAAAGATGCCGAATGCAACCGCTCCGGCTGGTAACGAGGCCCAGGCTCCGGCCCCGGCCCCAACGACAGATACGGCGCAGGCAGGTGCTGGCGGATACCTGACAGAACAGGGTCCGGACCAGATCAGCGCCAATTCCTATATTGGCCAGTCTGTCTATAGCGGCCAGAACGAAAGCATCGGTAGCGTCAACGACCTGATCATGAAGAAAGATGGCGGCTTGGTTGCTGCTGTGATTGGTGTTGGCGGCTTCATTGGTCTCGGCGAAAAGAACGTCGCAGTGCCGATGGACAAGATCACCGTTGCCCAGAACACTCAGGACGGCAGCCTTAAGCTGACGACCTCCGAAACGGTAGACTCTCTGAAGGCCGCTCCCGAATTCAAGACCCTGCAGGCCCTGGCTGCTGAAAGGGCTCCGGCGCCTTCGGGCACGATGCCGTCAGACCCGACCGCTACGGGTTCGACCAATAAGTAATCCCGCGCGGTGAGTATAGCGTAGGCGGCGGTGCCCAGTTGGGCGCCGCCGTTTTCTATAGAGAGTAAAAGCGCGAGGCGTCGTAGATTGCCGCATGGACATCAGTGTCAGATGCTTGAACAAGCATCATGGCGCGGGCAGGATGAATTGCATGCCTTGCGCAGGTTTCAGGCCGGCACGCGATCGATCGCGGTCGCATCGTAATAGTTCTCGTGGAGGAAGCGCAACGTCGCGATACTGTCTGCAGGCTTGCCGAAATGGTAGCCCTGCCCCATGCCGCAACCGAGCGACCGCAGCTTCACGGCCTCCGAATAATCTTCGATGCCCTCGGCAACCACTTCGAGATCGAGCCCCTCGCACATCGTCAGGATCGCCTTGATGATATGCTCGGAGGCGCGATCGGAATTGATGCGCGAGACGAAGGCGCGGTCGATCTTCACCTTGTCGAAGATGAAGTCGCGCAGGCGCCCGAGGCTCGATTGACCGGTGCCGAAATCGTCGAGCGAGATGCGCACGCCCGCCTGCCGCAGATCGGAAAGGATGCGGTGGGCGGTGTCGGCAGAGCTCATGACGGCCGTTTCGGTGATTTCCAGCTCCAGCCGGTGCGGATCGAATCCGACGCGGCCGAGGATGGAGAGCACGTTACTGCTCGTGCCGGGATCCATGAGCTGCGCGGAGGACAAGTTGAAGGACAGGAACAGTTCGCGGGGCCAGGAGAGTGCTGCCTCCGCCGCCTTCCGAAGCAAGGTTTCCGACAGCGCGTCGATAAAGCCGCGTTCTTCGGCAAGCGGCACGAAGACGCCCGGCGAAACGAAACCGAGATCAGGATCGTTCCAGCGTGCCAAGGCCTCAAAACCGACGACCTGACTATTCGACAGGGAGACGATCGGCTGGAAATGCACATCGATGGCGTCCGAGATGATGGCATTTCGGAGCGCCTGCTCGAGTTGCGTCGCGCGCTTCATCTCCTGCGCGATCTCGCTCGAATAGACGGTAATCTGGCTGCGGCCGCGGCGTTTGGAACGATAGAGAGCGGTTTCAGCGCTTTTCAGAAGCTCATCGAATTCTGCGCCGGCAAAAGGGTAGATCGCAAAGCCGAAGGAGGAGGAAAGCCGGACATTGCGGTCGCCGAGATCATAGGGCGCAGACAAGACCTCGCGGATCATTTGGCCGAACTTTTCAGCACTCGCGCGCTCGAAGATCAGCGGCAGCACAAAAGCGAATTCGTCACCGTCGTGGCGGGTGACCAGTGCACCGTCCGGAATACATGCCTTGAGGCGATGAGCCACCTGGCAGAGAATTTCGTCGCCGGCTGCAGAACCGAAGAGGTCATTGATCGGCTTGAAAGAATCGAGGTTGGCGATGCCGACGGTGAACGGCGCCGGATCGCTCGCGCGTTCGGTGGAAATCTGGGTGACCCTGTCGCGCATGCGGTGTCGGTTGCCGAGCCCGGTCAGCGGATCGGTGTAAGCCATGGCCTGTAGCTCGTTCTGGCTCACAGGCAAGAAGGGTATGTCCACCGACTTCATCGTTCAACCTGAGATTTCGTCACTCCCTTCGGGAAGAATGGCGGGCAAGTCTTAACAAACCGATAGTAAGCCGGCTCGAAGCCGCCCCCGGCATGAGCCAGCGGCAACGTTTCCGCTCAGAGGCGTGCCCGCAGCGGCTCGCCGGCAAGATGCTTCTGGAACAGCGTCTCCAATATGTCCGGGCTGATCGGCTTCATGATGACGTCGTCCATTCCCGCCTTCGCACACTCGGCGCGATCCCGCTCGAATGCTTGCGTCAGGACGCCGATGATTGGCGTCCTGTTCGGATGGCCATCTTCCATCTGGCGGATCATGCGCGCCGCCTCGAAGCCGTTCAATCCCGGCAACGAAATGTCCATCAGCACGATCTGCGGCCTGTGTTCCGCCCAGAGACGTACCGCCTCGTCGCCGCTCGGCGCGATCAGGTAGCGATAGCCCAATCCCTCCAGGATCTGGGAGAAGACGATCTGGTTGATGTCGTTGTCTTCCGCTACCAGCACCTCCAGCAGATCTGTCTCGGAAGCGATGTTGATTTCCCAGTCAGCCTCGCCGCCCACGGCTGCGGCAGCACGGTTGTTACGGTTGAAGTGGCGGGCGATCTGGAAGGTCAGCTCATTGGCAAGCTGGAAGCCGTCCATGACCAGCGCCGGGATACCATAATGTCCAGCGAGCTCCAGGCAGCGCATGCCCATCTGATTGTCGACGATCAGAAGATCCAGCGAGATGCCGGACGAGGTTGCGATTTCAAGGAAGCGCTCCTCCTCGTCATCGCCCCGAACCGAGCAGGCCTCGAAGCCATATTTCGCAAGGGTGCGGAGTGCGGCCGTTTCGGCAGCGAGGTCGCCGGTGACGACCAGAATCTTGCGGCCGGAGAAATTCTCCGGAACGATCGTCTCCATGGCGGCCGGCGGCCGGCGCTCGTTGTCGCCGTTCAGCGGTACATAAGCGCGGCGAAATGACTGGCTGCTGGAAGCGGTAACGGAAGTTGCCTGCTCGAATTCGTCGAGATCGGCGCCATCACGCGGCAGATCCTGCATCGTTGATACGATGAAATAGCGCCCCGGCTTGCCAATGCGGTGCTTGCGGCTGACAATGTCGCGCTCCGAACCGTCGCGGGCGACCTGCCGCTGACGCACGACCGACATTTCGCCCGTCTCCAGGACATGCCGGTCGCTGTCTTCGAAGCGTTTGGCGATATCTGGGGAGAAGAGGTCGCCGCTCTTACGGCCGAGCACTTCCTCGGCGGTCGTCTGGTATTTCTCGCAGAAGGCGATGTTGACCGCGACATAGGTGAGATTGCGATCCTTGACGAAGAGCGGGAACGGCAGATTGTCGAGGACATCCTCGGTCAGCTGCACGCGTTGGAGGTCGGAGCGCCACTGCTCTTCGCGCTTCTTCTCCTCGGAAATGTTGGAAATGATCGATACGCAATAGCCGCTCGGCAGACGGCGCTTGACCAGACGGATCCAGCGGTCGCTGCCATGGCGCTCGACGATTTCGAAGCGCTCGCGCCAGTGGGACGCAATCTTCTGGGACAGCCAATCCTCGCGTCCGAGCGGCACGCCCGGTCGCCTGGCTGCATATTGCTGGCGCACGCCGGTGTCGTAGACGGCGCCGAGAAAATCGCGAAGCCGGGTTCCGGGCTTCAGCGTCACGGATGAAATCGGGAAGAAATCGAGCACCTGACGGCTCGCGAAGATCATTTGATCGTTCTTGTCATAGATGATAAGAGCAGCCGAAAGGCCATCCGAAATGGCGTCGAAGAGCGCTGCCTGCAGGTCGATTTCGGCCGGCATTTCATCGCTCACGGATGATGCGTCCGCCTTTTCGAAGCCGGCACTCATTCCTTCACGTCCCACATCTATCCGATTTCATAGCACTGTCTGGTTGTGTGCGATCAAAATGCCAGCTTTCTCCTAACGGCGGCTTAACGCTAAGTACCCCAATTCATGGGGGAAACACAGTCCCTGCCGATGGAGCGTTTTCGCCCTTCCCTCGGGCACGCGAATCCACGAAAATGAAGCATGGCCATCAGACAGCTCTCCGAAACGCTCATCAACCAGATCGCCGCCGGCGAAGTCATCGAACGCCCGGCAAGCGCGGCGAAGGAGCTGATCGAAAATGCGCTGGACGCCGGCGCGACGCGCATCGAGATCGCCACGTCCGGCGGCGGCAAAGGCCTGCTGCGGGTCAGCGACAACGGTTCGGGCATGGAAGCGGCCGATCTCGAACTTGCCGTGAAGCGGCATTGCACCTCGAAGATTTCCACGACGCTCGACGACATCCGCACACTCGGCTTTCGCGGCGAAGCGCTACCTTCGATCGGCTCCGTGGCGAAGCTCAGCATTTCCAGCCGCCGCAAGGATAGTGCGGATGGCAGCGAGATTGCGGTTGCGGGCGGCAAGGTGCTGCATCTGAGACCCTCGGCCGCCAACCCCGGCACGATCGTCGAAGTGCGCGACCTGTTTTTCGCAACGCCCGCACGATTGAAATTTCTCAAGACAGAGAAGGCGGAAGCGGCGGCCATCACCGACGTCGTCAAGCGCATGGCGATTGCCTTTCCCGGCGTTCGCTTCGTGATCTCCGGCACCGATCGCAGCACGCTTGAATTTCCGGCGACCGGAGAGGATCACCTCGCGCGCATGGCGCAGGTGCTCGGCAAGGAATTCCGTGACAATGCGATCGAGCTCGATGCGGAGCGCGAAGGCATCACACTCACCGGCTTTGCCGGCGTGCCGACCTTCAACCGCGGCAACTCCGCCCATCAATACGCCTTCGTCAACGGACGGCCGGTCCAGGACAAGCTGATCCTTTCGGCGATCCGCGGCGCCTATGCCGAGACGATCCCGGGCGGGCGCTATCCGGTGGCCGTCCTGGCGCTGACGCTCGATCCGGCGCTGGTTGATGTCAACGTGCATCCGGCGAAGTCGGACGTGCGCTTTCGCGATCCGGGCCTTGTGCGCGGCCTGATCGTCGGTGCGGTGCGCGAGGCGCTGGCGCGCGATGGAAGCCGGGCGGCGACGACCGGCGCGGACGACATGCTTCGCTCCTTCAGGCCCGGTTTCAAGCCGAACTACCAGCGGCCGCAGCAAGCCGCATGGTCGGCCGAGACCTCCCCATCGCGCCCCTTTCAGACCGCAAACGGCGGTTTTGGTCAGATCCCAAATGGCCGTTTTGGCGAAAGGCTGCAGGCGTCCTTCGACGGGCTCAGCATGCCGACCGCACGCGCTGAACCGCAGGCGCAGGCATGGCAGCAGCCCACATCGGCCGAGGAGCCGCCGCGGCGTTACCCACTCGGCGCCGCTCGGGCGCAGATCCACGAAAACTACATCGTCGCGCAGACGGATGACGGGCTTGTCATCGTCGACCAGCACGCCGCGCATGAGCGGCTGGTATTCGAGGCGATGCGCAAGGCGCTGCATTCGAAGCGGCTGCCGTCGCAGGTGCTGCTAATCCCGGAGATCGTCGACCTTCCGGAAGAAGATTGCGACCGGCTGATGGTGCATGCTGAAGGCCTCGGAGAACTTGGGCTTGCGATCGAGCGCTTCGGGCCGGGGGCGATTGCCGTGCGCGAAACGCCGGCCATGCTCGGCGAGGTCGATGCGCAGGGCCTCATCCGCCAGCTTGCCGACGAGATCGCCGAATGGGATACTGCTTCCGGCCTTTCGGCCAAGCTCGAATACGTCGCCGCGACTATGGCCTGCCACGGCTCGGTGCGCTCCGGCCGCAGGCTCCGGCCGGAGGAAATGAACGCGCTGCTTCGGCAGATGGAAGTGACGCCGGGCTCCGGCCAGTGCAATCACGGGCGGCCGACCTATATCGAACTGAAGCTGGCCGATATCGAGCGCCTGTTCGGACGCAGCTGAAAAGGCTGGCAATAATGCTTTCGGCGCGATATTGGCAGTCGAAGGCAACAGGGAACGGAGCAGGATGAACTTGTTTGAAGGAAACGGAAACCGCGAGGCGAAGATCCGCTATCTCGATGCAGATTTCCAAATCCTGTCGCCGGGCTCCTACGTGATCTGCGCCATGACCGGCAAGCACATCCCGCTCGACGAGTTGCGCTACTGGAGCGTCGCCCGCCAGGAACCCTATGCCGACGTCGTTTCTTCGCTCGAAGCCGACAAGCGCGCCGGCGTTCTGCCGAATCAAAAGCGCTGATCCAGGAAACGCTGGTGAACGAGCGCTCGCTCGGCCGCCCGATCATTCATGCCGCGAGGCGCATTCCGGAGCGCAATATTCACGAAGGCCGGAGCGTCAGTCTCGAGCGGCTGAGCGAGGCACATGTTGAAGCGCTGCGGAGCCCGGCAGCGAACGCCCCTTCGTCGTTCGACTATCAGCCAACGACGCATCGCCGCGCGCGGCAGCACGCTACGGCTTCGTGTTCGAGGGCGTCTAGCGGAACGCGGTGATCGTTAAGGGATTTCAACGCGATGTCGCCTGGCACTCCATGCTCATAGGAGAGTGGCCCGGGCACAAGGCGGTGATCGAAGCCTGGCTCGACGAGAACAATTTTGGCTCTGACGGCATTGCCAACGTCAGTCTTTCCGAAATCCGCGGCAGGCGCCCCTAAACTCACCGGGACTTCCGGCCTTTCCTCAGCCGCCGCTCCCGGCAGGCTTCAATCGCACGATCGATTATGAGACCGGGCGCCTGCGGGTCTTCGAAGGCCATTTCGACTTCTATGACGCGGCATTTGGCGGCGAGTTCCTCTGCCTTGCCATGGTGTCCGGCAAGCCGCACGAAGTCCTTCGAGGTCGTGACGATCAGCAGGTTTTCGCGTTCGGCGGTCGACAGCAGATCGGTGATCTCATCGTCGCTCAGGTGTTCGTGGTCGCCGAAGGATCTGCCAATTGCGATTTCGGCGCCGAGCGACTCCACCGTCCGGAAAAACTTGTCCGGATCGGCAATGCCTGCGAAAGCCAGCACCTTCCGGCCGGTAAGATCGTTCTCGCCGCAAACCTTCAGCGATGCGGTAAAATAGGGTTTCGCGGCGCGGGCAGCCATGCGGACGATGGCGTCGGCGGCATTGGCCGTCCCCACCTTCAAAAGCGCGCTGGCATAGCGCATCTGCACGGAAATCGGCGCGCGCACTGGGCCACCCGGCACCGTATGCCCATTGCCGAGGCCGCGCGTCGCGTCGATGACGAGCAATGCGTAGTCGATCTCCAGCCGTGCGCTCTGGAAGCCGTCATCCATGATAATGAGGTCCGCGCCTTCTCTCACCAGCCTTTCGGCGCCTTCGACGCGGCGGCGGGAAACGACGGTCAGCGCCTCGCGGGCAAGCAGCAGCGGCTCGTCGCCGACGGCGACCGCACGATGATGGGCGGGATCGACAACCACCGTGACGTCCAGAGAGCCGCCATAGCCACGGCTCAGAAAGCCGGGCTTCAGTCCCTTGGCCTTGGCGGCACGGGCGATCGTCAGCGCCGTCGGCGTCTTTCCGGCACCGCCGACGGTGAAGTTGCCGATGCAGATGACGGGAACAGGAAGGGAGGCGCGGCGCGCATGGATCATCCGGTAGCCGGCGATCCGTCCATACAGGAAGGAAAAGGGCGAGAGCGCCCATGCCCGCCAATCAGCTTTCGTCCACCAGAACGGCGGCGCCTCGGATACCATATTTGCCGCCCTACGCTCCTCCGGTGCCCTCCGGCAACCGGCTGCCCCCTCGACTGGCGGGAAAGAAAGGGCAAAATTGCAGAAAAAGCAAGCTTCGGTGAAATCACGCCGGCTGATGGTCCGGAAGAAGCGCCTCGAGTTCGGTGATATCATTGAGGCAATAATCGGCGGCCGCCGCCAGCGATTCCCGCGAGCCTGTGCCCGTCAGCACGGCGACCTTGAGCCCGGCCTCGGCATTGTGGCCCATATGCAGATCGTGATTGTTGTCGCCGACGACCGCCACTTGGGCTGGCGTAAGCCCCGTCGCCTTACAGAAGCCGAGGACCATTCCAGCATCCGGCTTGCTACCGAAACCACTGTCGTAGCCGGCGATGTAGTCGATGAATTCCGCGAAGCCGAAGCGCTGCGCCGTCTGGCGGATGGAACGCTCGTTGTCGCTTGACGCGACCCCGAGCTTGAAGCCGCGGCGATGCAGGCGCCCGAAGAAGGCGGCAAGATCGGTGACCGGGACGGAGAAGTCTGCAGCATGGGAAAAGAGTGCGTCGAGCTTGATCGTCATTTCCGCGACATCGAGCCTGGAACCCGCCGCGACCAGCCCCTCGGCGATCTGCCTGGTGTTGCCGGCGGCCAACAGACTGTCGGGTACGATATGGCCGCTCACCGGGTCCATCCCGGTCGCCTTCAGCAGATGGTCGGCCAGGGCCGGATCGTCTTGCGAGGCGATGCGCGCCAATTCGCGGTTCACCGGCAGCCAGCTTTCATCGTAGTCGAGCAGCGTGCCATCCTTGTCGAAGAGAATTCCCTTGATGTTCGCAGCCGTCATCTTTTCCTTCAGCCCTCTGCCATGGTCTTCGGCAGCAGTCTTGCCTTCACCGTGAGCGGGTTGATGTAAGGCTCGAGAGACTTCACCGTCGCCGTCAGCGCGCCGCGCATTTCCTGCACGGCCATGATACCAGCCTCGATCATATTGCGCCGCGCCTCGTCATTAATAAGCAGATAATGCACGCCCTTGGCCAGCATCTCGGTATCGCGCACCATGCGGGCGCTGCCGCGGCGGGCGAGCTTCTGATAGGTCTCGCGGAAATTCTGGACGTTGCTGCCGGAAAGCACCGCACAGCCGAGCATGGCTGGCTCCAGCGGGTTTTGCCCGCCTTCGGCAAAGAGCGAACGGCCGACGAAGGCAACTTCCGTCAGTCGCAGGTAAAGACCCATTTCGCCGATCGTATCACCGAGAAAGATGTCGATATCCGGCGACAGCACGTCGTTACGCGTGCGGCGGGCAACCTTGAGGCCCTGCTTGACGAGCATTTCCTCGATCTCATCGGAGCGCTCGGGATGGCGCGGCACGATGATCGTCAGCTGGCCGTTGCGCTCCTTCAGCGTTCGATGGACGACTGCCGCGGCATTCTCCTCGCCCTCGAAGGTCGAGATCGCGGCCCAGGTTTTGCGGTCCCCGATCTGCTTCTTGTAGCGGGCGAGGACGGATGCGTCATAAGGCGGTGCGTCGGTATCGACCTTGAGATTGCCGGAGGTCGTCACATGCCTGGCGCCGAGATCGCGAAACCGCTCGGCATCAATATCCGACTGCGCGATGACGAGCGCGAGATTTTCAAAGAGCGCTTCGGCAATGGACACGCGCCGCTGCCAGCGCGCGAAGGAGCGATCCGACATGCGCGCATTGACGAGGATCTGCGGAATGCGGCGGCGGCCGAGCTCCATGACGGTGGCCGGCCAGATCTCGGATTCCGCGATGATGGCGCAATCGGGCTGCCAGTATTCCAGGAAGCGGCTGACGGCAGGTTTCAGGTCGAGCGGCACATATTGGTGGATCGCCTCGTTGCCGATGCGCTCGGCGGCGAGCTTTGCCGAGGTTATCGTGCCGGTCGTCAGGATCACATGAATATCGCGGCGGCGGATTTCGCGGATGAGCGGAATGACAGCGTTGGTCTCACCGACGCTTGCGGCATGGAACCAGACAAGCGGCCCCTGCGGCCGGTTTGCGCTAGCATAACCAAAGCGCTCCGTGCGGCGCGCACGCTCTTCCTTGCCCTTCGCGGTCCGGTAGGCGAGATAGGCACCGACCAGCGGCGAAGCGACTACCCCCGCGGTCCGGTAGACGCCCAGCGCGAACCGCGCTCTCGGCGAACTCATCTAAAATGCCTCCGATCAGCAACGATCGACATCAAACCCATTCCCCAATTATTGTTGCGGCCGGAATGACCGAGTAATTTGTTCAGAATGCGTCAATCGATAGCGCGCATCTGGCAATGCGCAGGACGGCGCTGCCGATAGAGCGGCCATCGATGCATAAAACGCTTAAAAATCAGTTGGTTCCGGACTGATCCTGCGGATCGAGCAAGCGGTGCATATGAACAATGAAATAGCGCATATGCGCGTTGTCCACCGTCGACTGCGCCTTGGCCTTCCAGGCCGTCAGCGCAGAGGCATAATCCGGGAAAATGCCAACGATATCGAGATCGTTCAGATCGCGGAATTGAACGTCGGTCAGGCTTTCCAGTTCGCCGCCAAATACGAGATGCAAGAGCTGCTTTTTGCCGCCAGATTCCGTCATTTTCTTCTCTTTCTTTTCTGGTCTCCTCCGCGCTTTCATCTGCGGGATTTTGACGCAAACGTCAACTGCTTCGTATGCCAGCAAGCCCTTCGAGAAACTCCACAACGCGAGGGCCGGCAGCGCCGCAAAGCTCGGCATGACTGACCTCAGGACGGTTGTAGAGCACCGCGCGCCCATCGAGATCGGTCAGCCGGCCGCCGGCGCGTTCGAGGATGAGATCGGCGGCCGCAAGATCCCAATCATGCGAATTGCGCTTGACGAAGGTGCCTTCGAGACGGCCGTCTGCAACCATCGCGATGCGATAGGCGAGCGAGGGCACATGCTTCACCCTTTCGATCTTCCGCCGGAAAGGATCGGGGAACGCCTTCAGGATGTCTTCGCCGATCGCAAAACGGCTGACGGTATCCGGTCCCTTGGCGGATACCGCTATTGGCTTGCCGTTCTTCGTCGCGGCACCGGCTTCGACCGCCTCGAAAAGCTCGCCTAGGGCGGGTGCGTAAAGCACTCCGGCAACCGGCCGGCCGCGGTGGACGACGGCGACGCTGACACACCAGAGATCCAGGCCGCCAAGGAAAGCGCGCGTGCCGTCGATCGGATCAATGACGAAAAGCGTCTCAGCCGACAGACGGGCGGCGCTGTCTTCAGTCTCTTCTGAGAGCCAGCCGTAATCCGGCCTGGCGAGGCGCAGGATGGATTCAAGCTTTTCGTTGGCGGCGAAATCGGCAGCGCTGACGGGCGAGCGCCCCCCATTCTTCCACCAGACTTCCGGCGACTGATTGAAGAAGCCGAGAGCGACATCACCTGCCTGCTTCGCGGCATCGGCGATCAATTCGAGATCGCTCCGCCAGCGGGCCGTTTGAACGTCACTCATTGCATCAATCCAATTCAAGGTCAGGGCGCCTAGCGTCCCGCCAGCGTCATACCCTCGATCGCCAGCGTGGGAGACGCAACGCCGTACTTGCGGTCGATGTCGTTTGCGGGCGTCACGTGCATGAACATCTCCTTGAGGTTCGAAGCGATCGTCACTTCGGAGACAGGGAACGTCAATTCACCGTTTTCGACCCAGAAGCCGGTCGCGCCACGGCTGTATTCGCCGGTGAGCATGTTGACGCCCTGGCCGATCAGCTCTGTCACATAGAAGCCGTTCCCGACGCTCCGGATCAGTTCCTCGGGCGAGATATCACCCGGCTCCAGAGCGAGGTTCGTCGAAGCGGGCGTCACCGAATTGCCGCTGCGCACGCCGCGGCCGTTGGTTTCCATGCCGATTTCACGCGCCGTCGCAGTCGAAAGGAACCAATGCTTCAGGACGCCGTCCTCGATCATCACCAGCCGCTCGCCCGAAACGCCTTCACCGTCGAAAGGACGCGAGGACGGGCCGCGGACGATCAGCGGATCATCGGTAATCGAAAGGCCATATTTCAAGACCTGCTGGCCCATCTTGTCGCGCAGGAAGCTGGATTTGCGTGCAACCGACGCGCCATTGATGGCGCCGGCGATATGGCCGACAAAACCGCGAGCGATGCGCGGATCGAAGACGACGGTAACGTCCTTGCCGGTATCGACCTGGCGCGGATTGAGGCGCTTGACCACGCGCTCGCCGGCGCGGCGGCCGATCTCGGCGGCATCGTCGAGCTCGGAATAATAAAGACGGCTGTCGTAATCGTAATCGCGCTCCATGCCGGTGCCTTCTCCGGCAATGACGCTGACGGAGCGGCCGAAGCGCGAGCCCATATAGCTGCCCTCGAAGCCGTGCGAAGTGACGAGGACCATTCCGCCGTAGCCGGCGGAAGCCCCGCCGCCGGACGAGTTGGTGACACCCTTGACCTCAAGTGCCGCTGCCTCCGTCGCAAGGGCTGCCTCGCGCAACATGCCGGCGGAAACCTCCGCCGGATCGAACAGCTCCAGATCGGGATAGGATTTCGCAAGCCGCTGCTCGTCCGCAAGGCAGGCGAAGGGATCTTCGGGCGAGACTTTCGCCATCGCGACAGCACGTTCGGCGAGCGCCTGCAGATCGAAACCGGGATTGGCGGAGACGCTCGCGACCTTCCTGCCAACGAAGACGCGCAGCGAGAAATCGTCGCTTTCAGACGATTCGGTGCCTTCGACTTTGCCGAGGCGGACGCTGACGGATTGCGAGCGCGAGCGCACGACAACCGCATCGGCGGCATCGGCACCAGCCTTTCTGGCGAGATCGATCAACTGGCTTGCACGGGAAAGAAGTGTCGAGGAGTCTATTTCTGAGGACATGAGTTGGCCTTTCCTTGGGCTTCCATTTATTGTGCACTTCCGAAAGCATCAAGGCCGCGGCCGCCGATTCTTTTTCGCGCGGCTTGCGCGCATCCTGCCATTGAAAGAAACTCCGCGACATGTCCGCCTCCAATGCCCTCTTTTCCGAAACGATCCTGCTGCTTGGCGGTGCGGTCGTCGCCGCGCCCATTTTCAAGAAGCTCGGGCTCGGCACGGTGCTCGGCTATCTTGCCGCGGGCGTCGTCATCGGCCCGATATTTCACGGCATTACCGACGGCGAACAGATTTTGAGCGTTGCCGAGCTCGGTGTCGTCTTCCTGCTCTTCATCATCGGCCTCGAGCTGAAGCCGTCGCGGCTCTGGCAGATGCGCCGGGATATCTTCGGTCTCGGCACCGCTCAGGTAATGCTGACGGGATTGGCACTGACGGCGCTTGCTTATCTCTCCGGCGCACTCGATTGGCGGGGGAGCATCGTTGCGGGCTTCGGGCTGGCGCTTTCCTCCACTGCCTTTGCGATGCAGATTCTCGACGATGAGGGCGAGGTGAACACAAAATACGGGCAGCGCGCCTTTTCGATGCTGCTCTTCCAGGACCTGGCGATCGTTCCGCTGCTCGCGCTGATCACCATCCTCGACGGCGAAACCGGCAGCAATGCGCCGCTTCTGGATTTTGCTATCGCGGTCGGCGCGGTCGGCGCGATGATCGTCATGGGACGCTACCTGCTGACGCCGCTTTTCCAAGTGATCGCAAGGACTGGCGCACGCGAGGCGATGATCGTCGCCGCCCTCTTCGTCGTTATGGGATCGGCAAGTCTGATGCAGTTCGCCGGGCTTTCCATGGCCATGGGCGCGTTCCTCTCCGGCGTCATGCTCGCCGAATCCTCCTACCGGCACGAACTTGAGGCGGATATTGAACCTTTCCGCGGCGTGCTGCTTGCTATCTTCTTCATGGCGGTCGGCCTGTCGCTGGAACTTGAGGTGCTGATCGACAACGCGCTCTTCATCGTCGCCGCCGTGCCGATCGTGATGGCCGTCAAGGCGCTGATCATCTACGGCCTCTGCCGGGTGAGCGGCTCTTCGCACGACGATGCTATCCGCATTGCTTTCCTGCTGCCGCAGGGAGGCGAGTTCGGTTTCGTGCTGTTCACGACCGCGGGTGCCGCAGGCCTTATGCCCTTTAGCACCGCATCGCTTCTCGTGGCGATCGTGACCCTCTCGATGGCGCTGACGCCGCTCGGGGCAGCACTTTCGAAGCGCATGCTGAAAGGCGACGAGCAGGAGGAGCTCGATGAGGATTTCGAGGGCGCGGGCGCCGATGTGCTGATGATCGGCTTCTCGCGTTTCGGCCAGATCGCCGCGCAGATCCTGCTCGCGGGCGGGCGGGACGTAACCGTCATCGATTTCTCCGCAGACCGTATCCGCCAAGCTTCGTCCTTCGGCTTCCGTATCTACTTCGGCGACGGGACACGAAAGGACGTGCTGCGCTCGGCCGGCATCGAAAGGGCGAAAATCGTCATCGTCTGCACGCAGAAGCGGGAAATCACCGACAAGGTCGTGGACCTCGTGCAAGCCGAATATCCGCATGCGAAGCTGTTCGTGCGCGCCTATGACCGCGTCCATTCGATCGCGCTTCGCAACAAGAACGTCGATTATGAATTGCGCGAAACGCTGGAATCCGGCCTGCTGTTCGGCCGCCGCACGCTTGAAGCACTTGGGGTCGACGAGGCGGCCGCTTTTGAGATCGGCGAGGATATCCGCAAGCGCGATGAGGAGCGGCTGGCGCTTCAGGTAACCGGCGGGCTGCAGGCGGGGCGCGACATGCTCTTCTCGCAGCCGGTCCGGCCGGAACCGCTGGTGAAGCCGAAGCGAGCCATGGATTTCGACGAAGACCCGCTGGCGGGCACGGCGGAGGTCACGGCAGACGCCTAAGCCCTGAGGCGGGCTTCGAATTCCTGATCGAGTGCGCGCTTCAGTTCGTCCTTGACGCCCGCCGACATCGCCAGCACTTCGCGCGCCTTGAGAAAATCCATGACGCCGGTGCGGCCGACGGCGGGGCGCAGGAAGATATGCGGCGACTGAAGCTTGAGTTTCAGCGTGATTGCCGTCTGCATCATCAGCTGGCCGGAACCGAAAATGCTTTCCATGCGGTTTGGAATATGCGTACCGTCGCCTTCCGGCGCGCCGACGACATCGACGCCGATGATGATATCGGCGATATCCATCAGGCACTCGTAGGGAACCGGATTGCTGATGCCGCCATCGATCATCACCCGGCCGTGGAGGCGCACGGGCATGAAGACTGCTGGGATGGAAGACGATGCGGCGAGCGCCGGAAACAGCGCTCCTTCGCCGATGATGACTTCGCTCTGGCCGTAGTAATCGGTCGTGATGACGTTCATCGGAATAGGCAAATCTTCGAAGCGATCGGGCAGGCCGGCCGGCAAGAAGGCCTTGAGGATGCGCTCGAGATTGAACTGGCCGATACGGATGCCCTTTGCGACGGCATCCCGGACCGTCTGCGGCCGAAGACCCCAGATGCGGCTGACGACAGCTGTCTTGTTGCCGACCGTCATCAGCGCGTGCTCGCGGATCGCTTCGCCCGTCATGCCGGCCGCCATGCCGACACCCATGATCGCGCCGATCGACGCGCCGGAAATCGCGACAGGGCGGATACCGAGCTCATCCAGCGCCTCAATCACGTGTATATGGGCAAGCCCACGGGCGCCGCCGCCGCCGAAGGCGATGGCCACGGTCGGCATGCCGCTTGGAACAGGCATGTCGTTACTCGCAATAACCGCCTGCCGCACGAACTCAACTCCGGATGACCCGCCGCCTACAGAGGCTGGTAGCGGAAGAAATGTACCCTTGTATCGCCGAAGACACGGTCTTCCAGAAAGAGATAGGAAGGATCGGCGGAAACGGCAACATCCGAACGCTCTTCCAGAATGGCGATTGCGCCCGGCGCGAGCCAGCCGCCCTTGGCGGCAGCGGCCATCGCCTTTTCGCCAAGACCCTTGCCATAGGGCGGATCGGCGAAAAGCATGTTGAACGGCTCGAGATTGCCAACGGAGCCCAGATCCGTGGCGTCACGCCGCAGGATGCGGGTGCGGCCGTGAAGACCGAGGGCGTCGATATTCTCCCAGAGAAGCCCCCTTCCCTCTACGCTGTTTTCGACGAAGAGCGCATGACGGCAGCCGCGCGAGACGGCTTCAAGGCCAACGGCGCCGGTGCCGGCAAAAAGATCGAGAATCCGGGTGCCGTCGATGCATTCCGGATAGGCGTGACTCAGGATGTTGAATAGGCTCTCCCGCGTCCGGTCGGCAGTCGGCCTGATATCATTCGACTTCGGTACGGCGAGCGACCGTCCGCGAAACTCACCGCCGACGATCCGCACCGCGCGTCATTCCCTTTCCTTTTGGTCCACCCCGCGAAGGCCCACCCGAAGGCTTGCCGCCACCGCCCGGCCGATCGCCCTTGGGCTTGCCGGAGAAATTCTTGGAGCCGCCGCCCGGCTTGCCGCCGAAGCTCTTGCCACGCGGTTTGTCGCCCGCAGGTTTATCGCCAAACGGCCTTTCGCCGCGCGGACGTTCGGAGCGACCCTCGCCGGGAGCGCTGCGGGCAGTGCGCGGACGATCGCCGAAGGAACGGGGACGCTCCTCACCCTCTTCGCGTGGTCTGCGGTCAACACGGGGCTTGTCGCCAAAAGGACGGTCACCACGCGCGGGACGGTCACCGAAAGAACGGGGACGTTCGTCACCCTCAGCACGTGGTCGGCGATCGCCGCGAGGCTTGTCGCCGAAAGGCCGAGCCCCACGCGGAGGACGGTCACCGGACGGGCGGTCGCCACGAGCCGGGCGGTCGCCAAAACCGCGATCCGGGCGTGCAGGACGATCGCCGAATGAGCGCTTGCGGCCAAAACCCTCCCCGTCATCCTTGGACTTCGGCGAAACTTCGCTGGAGCGGATCCACTCGCCTTCTTCGTCGCGGGCGCGGTTGATCTGCACACGTGGCCGGTCGTCGCCGTAGCTGGAGGGCTGCGGCTTACTGCCGCCCGGCTTCTCGCCACGCTTGCGGGCGGTCTCGGCATTCTTCGCAGCCTTGGCGGCCGCCTTTTCGCCGAGCGGACGGGCGCCGGGTGCCATCCACACGTTGGCGTTCCTGCGGCTGCCAACTGGGGGGCGCTTGGGCCGGTCGTCTTCCTTTCTGCCACCATCGCGGCCGCCTTCACGACGGTCATCCCGGCGATCGTCGCGCCGATCGTCACGCTTGGTGTCGAGGCGGCTCAGTGCACGCTCGCGCTTGTCTTCCGGCTTCCACGAACGTTCGCGGCGCTCCGGTCTTGCTTCGGCCTCTTCTTCGGCAGCAACAGCGGGGCTATTGTAGATCGGCGCGTCGAAATTCGCCTTGGCGTCCTCGATCAGGCGCGGACCAAGCTGGTCGCGGAGGGTGCGTCCGCGCACTTCGACAACCTCGCGCTCCGGCAGGTCGCCGAGCTGGAACGGGCCGTAGGAAATGCGAATGAGGCGGTTTACGTCGAGGCCGAGCGCACCGAGAACGTTCTTGATTTCGCGATTCTTGCCTTCGCGCAGGCCCATCGTCAGCCAGACATTCGAACCTTGCGTACGGTCGAGCGTCGCTTCGATCGCGCCGTAAAGCACACCGTCGACGGCAATGCCGTCCTTCAGCTTGTCGAGCGCCTCCTGATCGATCTCACCGTGGGCACGGACGCGGTAGCGGCGCAGCCAGCCGGTGGTCGGCAGTTCGAGCGCGCGGGCAAGACCGCCGTCATTGGTCAGCAGCAGCAAACCTTCGGTATTGATGTCGAGCCGGCCGATCGACATGACGCGCGGCAGCTCTTCCGGAAGATTGTCGAAAACCGTCGGACGGCCTTCCGGGTCGGAATTGGTGGTCACGAGGCCGGCCGGCTTGTGGTAGAGCCAGAGGCGCGTGCGCTCGATGCCGCGGATCGGAACGCCGTCCACTTCGATCTTGTCGGCGAGCGTCACGTTGACGACTGGCGTGTCGAGCGTCTTGCCATTCAGCGTGACGCGGCCTTCCATGATCATGCGCTCGATGTCGCGGCGCGAGGCAACGCCTGCGCGCGCCATGACCTTGGAGATGCGTTCCGCCTTGGTCTCGCCTTCGGCCTCTACGGCTGCAGCCTTCGTGGGCACGCTTCTTGCCGGTTTGCCTTCGGTTTTCGGCCGCGCATCGCGCTCGAAGGGCTTGCCGCCCGGCCGTTTTGGCTTGTCTTTGAATGTCATTTGTTGTTTGCCTGCCTTTTGGGGCCTGTCTATCAGGTCGCGCCCCTGCGGTTAAGTGGGAATTTGCCGGATCGTGAAGACAAATTGGTTTATGGAGATGGCGCTCGACGAAGCGCGGGCGGCGGGCGAACGCGGCGAAGTGCCTATCGGCGCCGTGGTGGTGCTTGATGGCGCCGTCGTCGCGCGCGCGGGCAACCGGACGCGGGAACTCAACGATGTCACGGCGCATGCCGAGGTCGTTGCGATCCGGATGGCCTGCGAGGCCCTAGGGCAGGAGCGTCTGGTTGGAGCCGATCTCTATGTGTCGCTGGAACCTTGCACCATGTGCGCGGCGGCCATCTCGTTCGCGCGCATCCGCAGGCTTTACTACGGCGCAGAAGATCCGAAGGGCGGGGCGGTCGACAACGGCGTGCGGTTCTACGCACAGCCAACATGCCATCATGCGCCGGAGGTCTATTCCGGTTTGAACGAAACGGAATCAGCAGATATTCTCAGGACGTTCTTCGCCGAAAAGAGGCAGCTGCCATGACACCGGCCATCCTTGTCCTCGCCGCCATGATTGCGCCCGCTGCCTGGGCTTACTGGGGCGTCGCGCCGGGTGCCGAAAAATCCCGATGCAATGGTCTTTGCGGGGCAATGTGAATTGGTCGGCGCCGCGGCTTATCGCTTTCGGCTTTGTGCCGGTGCTCGCCATCGCCATTAGCATCCCAATAACTGCGAGCGGCCTGATCGGCGCAAATGCACTTCTGATCCCCGCCTGCATTCTCTTCGGATGTCAGTTGCTGCACATCGTACTCGTGCGCCGCTGGTCCGCGGCGCGGCAAGCCTGAGATGGCCTGAACTTACTGAAGGAAGTTCCACCACTTCTTGCCGGTACCGGCGACGGCGGCATCCTTCTTGCGCTGCTTCGCCTTCTTGAGTTCGGGCTCGCCGAGATCTTCCAGCTTGGCGGGATCGTCAACCTGACGATAGGCCGTCGGCGGATCGGAAATGTAGCGGCGCTGATCGAGATAGGCACCCTTCTGCAGGGCGCGGGCTTCGCGATAGGCCTTGGTCTGCGCTTCCGTCGTCTGGCGGCCGCCTTCCACACCGTTCTTGGCGAGCGGCGAGACGTAGGTGTACTTGTCCTCGTTGTCGTCCGCTTCCTTAACGAGGCGCGCACGGGTTTCTTCCGGCGACTCCACCCACTGAGGATTTTCCTTGCTGGCGATCGTCTGCTGCGGCTCGACCAGCGTTTCCTTCGACGCTTGGGCCGGCAGGACCAGCGTCGGGCGCGGCGTGTACTTGACGCCCTTGTTCTTCGGCTCCCGGGGAGCCAAGGACACGGACTGGCCGAGATCGTCGCCGAGCTGCGACATCGCCGTCGTGCCGGTGCCGTAGGTCGGGCTGCAGCCGGACGCTATCGAGCCAGCCGCCACAACAACAGTCAGGCAAGCGCCTACACGGAACCAACGCGTTGCTAACATGAAAACCCTTCCAGCCATGCCGGTGCAATCATCGCCCTACCGGATAATCGTCCCCCTGACGTAAAAATCCGGCCATTTTCAGGCAGCTTCTACCGGATGAACTGCAAAAGAGCAATTCATCCGGCAATTTTCTTCCGTATCACAATCCGAGTTCACGCAATGCAGCAGCATCGCGTGCCGATACATCCGGATACTGCGGATCGGAGCCGACATCCTTGGTGATACGCCAGGAACGGGCGCATTTGGTGCCCTCGGCAAGCTTTGGCTCGACACTGACGCCTGGAACTTCCGGTAGCCGGAAGGCTTCAACCGGACCTTCGCCGCCGTCAACGCCGATGTCCGAGGTGATGCAGATTTCCGAGAAATCCAGGCCGCCGAGAGCGGCACGAAGCGCGCCGTCAGTGACATGCACGACGGGTGCCGCTTCCAGCGACGAGCCTATCCGCTTGTCCTTGCGCTCGATCTCCAGAGCGCCGGTGACAACCGAACGGATCGCACGGACCTTCTTCCACTTGGCAGCCAGCGCCTCGTTCCTCCATTCCGCCGGGATTGCCGGGAACTGTTCGAGATGAACCGAGACCGCCGATGGATCGCGCGATAGCCATGCCTCTTCCATCGTGAAGGGCAGCATCGGCGCCATCCAGGTCACCATGCAATCGAAGATGTTGCGGATGACATGGAGGGCCGCACGGCGGCGCAGGCTCGACGGCGCGTCGCAGTAGAGCGCGTCCTTGCGGATGTCGAAGTAGAAGGCCGAGAGTTCGACATTGGCGAAGTCGATCAGCGCGCGGGCGATCTTCTTGAAGTCGAAGGCATCGTAATTTTCGCGGACGAGCTCGTCGAGTTCCGCCAGGCGGTGGAGCATTAGCTGCTCCAGCTCCGGCAGGTCGGCGAGCGCGATCACCTCGCCCTTGTCGTGGGCAAGCGTGCCGAGCATCCAGCGGATCGTGTTGCGGAGCTTGCGGTAGGCATCGACGTTCGTCTGGATGATCGTCTTGCCGACGCGCAGGTCGTCCGCATAGTCGGAGGTCATGACCCAGAGGCGGAGGATATCCGCACCTGCATCCTTCATGACTTCCTGCGGCGCAGTCACGTTGCCCTTGGACTTCGACATCTTCTCGCCCTTCTCGTCCATGGTGAAGCCATGGGTGAGGACGGCATTGTAGGGCGCGCGGCCGCGGGTGGCGGCCGATTCCAAGAGTGAGGAGTGGAACCAGCCGCGATGCTGGTCCGAGCCTTCAAGGTAGAGGTCGGCCGGCCACTTGAGGTCCGGTCGGTCTTCCAGCGTGAAGGTATGCGTCGAGCCCGAGTCGAACCAGACGTCGAGGATATCCATGACCTGCTTCCACGGCTCGTTCGCCTTCTTTCCGAGGAAGCGCTCACGCGCGCCTTCGGCGAACCAGGCGTCGGCACCTTCCTTTTCGAAGGCTTCGAGGATGCGGGCGTTGACCTCGTCGTCCTGCAGGATCTGGCCCTGCTCATCGACGAAGACGCAGATCGGCACGCCCCAGGCGCGCTGACGCGAAAGCACCCAGTCGGGGCGCTGTTCGATCATGGCGCGCAGGCGGTTCTGGCCGGCGGCCGGCACGAAGCGGGTTTCGTCGATCGCGTTCAGCGCGCGGGAGCGCAGCGTCGTGCCGTCGCCGAGTTCCTTGTCCATATAGACGAACCACTGCGGCGTGTTGCGGAAGATGACCGGCTTCTTCGAGCGCCACGAATGCGGATAGGAATGTTTGAGGCGGCCGCGCGCGAAGAGCGCGTGACGGGCGATCAACGCCTTGATGACGCGCTCGTTGGCATCGCCCTTCTTGCCGCTGTCGTCGATGACGCGGGCCGCGCCGCCTTCCGCATCCGGACCAAATCCTGGCGCATCGACGGTGAAGAAGCCCGCGTCGTCGACCGGGAACGGGATCGTGGAGGAGATGCCGCGTGCTTCGAGCTCCCGTACATTGTCCATCCAGGCATCGAAGTCTTCGCGGCCGTGGCTGGGGGCCGTATGGACGAAACCGGTGCCGGCATCATCGGTCACATGCTCGCCATCAAGCAGCGGCACATGGAAATCATAGCCGCCGCCCAGGCCATGCAGCGGGTGCGCGCAGGTTACGGCGGCAAGTTCATCCGCTTTGATATCGCGAACGAAATTGAAGGTCACCTTCGCCTTGGCTGCGGATTCCTCAGCCAAGCGCTTGGCAAAGATCAGCTTCTCGCCCGGCTGCGGACCGAAGTCGTTCTCGGCGGTCGCAACTTCATAGAGACCGTAGGGGTAGCGCGACGAGAACGCGATCGCGCGGTTCCCGGGGATCGTCCAGGGAGTCGTCGTCCAGATGACCACGAAGGCGCCGGCCAGGGCGGCAGGGCCTTCCGCGACCGGAAACTTCACCCAGATCATGTCGCTTTCGACATCGGCATATTCGACCTCGGCTTCCGCCAGCGCCGTGCGCTCGACGACTGACCACATGACGGGCTTGGAGCCGCGGTAGAGCTGGCCGCTTCTCGCGATCTTCAGAAGCTCGCCGGCGATGCGGGACTCCGCGTGGAAGTTCATCGTCGTATAGGGATTGTCGAAGTCGCCTTCGATTCCGAGGCGCTTGAACTCCTCGGACTGCACCTTGATCCAGCCGGCGGCGAAGTCGCGGCATTCCTTGCGGAATTCGTTGACCGGGACCTCGTCCTTGTTCTTGCCCCTCTCGCGGTACTTCTCCTCGATCTTCCATTCGATCGGAAGGCCGTGGCAGTCCCAGCCGGGAACATAGTTGGCGTCAAAGCCGCGCATCTGGAACGAGCGGTTAATGACGTCCTTGAGGATCTTGTTCAGCGCGTGGCCGATATGGATGTTGCCGTTGGCATAGGGCGGGCCGTCGTGGAGGACGAATTTTTCGCGCCCGGCGGCAGATGCGCGCAGCTTCTTGTAGAGGCCCATCTGCTGCCAGCGGGCGACGATTTCCGGCTCCTTCTGCGGCAGGCCGGCACGCATCGGGAAGTCGGTTTCGGGCAGGTAGAGAGTCTTCGAGTAGTCGATCTTTTCGGCTGTGTCGGTCATGTTCAGCAATCGTTTCTAGGCGCCTTCAAGGCGCGACGGCTTCAAAAATGTCTGGTGACGGAAGCGCTCGTTTGCCCAAGCGCCAAAAACCCGGACCTTCCGGCGGCTTAGCGCGCGCGGAAGGCCGGGCCGATAATTCGCATCGCACTCGGCAGCCGGACGTTATTCATAGCGCCGGTTCATAGGCGTTTTTACCGGGAAAAGGAAGAGGGATTTGAGCCCGCGCGAACCAGCGTCGCGGCATCAGACGAAACAAAGCTTGAGGTCGAGTTCGCCAAGCGGCCGGACACCCGCAAGCAGCGCCCTCGCCTCCTGCTCGTCGCGCTTGATCTGCTCAACGAGCGGCTCCAACCCCTCGAACTTCAGTTCGGGCCGCAGGTAGCCGAAGAAGGAGACGGAACAGGTCCGGCCGTAGAGGTCGCCACCGAAATCGAAGAGGTAGGTCTCCAGTAGCGGCGTTCCGTTTTCGATCACCGTCGGGCGGCGGCCGTAGCTCGCAACCCCATCGTAAAGCCTGCCGTCGTCCAGGCGGAAGCGGACTGCATAGATGCCGGCGGCAAGTTCGGCCTCCGGCGGAAGCTGCATGTTGGCGGTTGGGAAACCAAGCTGGCGGCCAAGCTTTTCGCCGCCGATCACCTCCGCCTCCACTGTGTAGCGGTAGCCAAGCTCCGCTGCGGCTTCGCTGACATTGCCATCCTTCAGGAGCGTGCGGATATAGCTTGAGGAGACGACCTCGGCATTCTCGTCGCGGAAGGCGTCGATCAGCGTGACGCCGAAGCCGTATTTGTGACCGGCATCCATGAGGAAGGCCGGGCCGCCCTCGCGGTTCTTGCCGAAATGGAAATCGAAGCCGGTGACGACTTCGGAGGCGCCGAGCCAATCCTTCAGGATGCCGTGGATGAAATCGTCCGGCGAGCGCTGCGAGAATTCGCGGTCGAAGGGATATTCGATGACGGCGTTGAAGCCGAGCGTCTCCAGGATGCGAGCTTTCAACGGCGCCGGCGTAAGACGGAAAACCGGCGTTTCCGGCCTGAAGACGGTGCGGGGATGCGGCTCGAAGGTCAGCACTAGCGCCGGGATGCCACGCTCCTTGGCGATTTCCAGTGCGCGGTTCAGCACCGATTGATGGCCGCGATGCACGCCGTCGAAATTGCCGATGGCAATCACCCCGCCCTTCAGATGAGCGGGCAAGGGTTCGCGGGTTTCATTGCGGTGGAAAACGGTCATCGGCGGGCTTCTTCTTATGCGAGGCGCGGCATCCACCACTTGGGCGCGGCCCTCTCGCGTTCTAGATAGGCATGCAGGATCGCCTCGTCGGTCTCGCCGTTCAACGTGTATTCTTTCGCGTGGATACCGCCGCTGATATAGAGAAGATCGAGGCCGTAATCGAGAGCGCCGCGCACATCCGTCGGCATGCCGTCGCCGATGGCGAGAATGCGGGTCTTCGGGAAATCGCCATGGAGTTCGTGCGCGGTTGCCAGCACGGCGTCGTAGATCGGCGCGTGCGGCTTGCCTGCAATGCGGATCTCGCCGCCAAGCTGGTGGTAGTAGGCAGCCATGGCGCCGGCGCAAGGTATGATGCGATGGCCGCGCTCGACGACGAGATCGGGATTGGCGCAGATCATCGGCACGTTGCGCGCCTGAAAATACTTGAGCATCTCCGTATAGTCTTCCGGCTTTTCCGTCTCGTCGTCGAAGAAGCCAGTGCAGACCACGGCTTCAGCCTCCTTCGCATCGACGCGCTCAACACCGAGGCCTTCGATGAGGGCCAGATCGCGGTCAGGGCCGAGCAGGAAGACCTTTTTCGGGCCTTCGGCAATCAGGCGCCGGGTAACATCGCCGGAGGTGACGATCCGGTCATAGGCACCGTCTTGGATGCCGATCTGGCGAAGCTGGGCGACCACCTGCGGGGCGATGCGCGGGGAATTGGTGATGAGGATGACAGCTAGCCCCTCGCCGCGTGCGGCCTCCAGTGCGGCGGCGGCCTTCGGGAAAGGATCGACGCCATTGTGAAGCACACCCCAGACATCGCAGAACACCGCATCATACTGACTGGTGATCTCCGCAAAACTTCCAATCCGCTTGGCCATCCGATTTCCCGATTTGCTTTCAGTCAGGCGTGACATTGCAAAGGCATGCGGCGATGGCAAGGGATTTTCAGACGATCGCCGGCAAAAACCGCGGGAGGATTGCCAGAGAAACGCGACGGCTTCCGCAAGCCCGCCGAAGCTCAGGCAGTCAAAGGCATCGAATCGGCCAATGCTTCAGACAATTCCCACGCTCTTCACAATTCCGGCACAAAATTCCGTGATGGGTCTTCTTGACTCCTTCTGGAGCCATCCCTAAATGCTCGGCGTTAGCACTCCTCAACGGAGAGTGCTAGCACTCATCCATGTGGGCCGCCCGGCCTGCGAATGTCATTTGATCGAGGGATTAGACAATGGCAAGCACCAACTTCCGCCCCCTTCACGACCGCGTCGTCGTTCGCCGCGTTGAATCCGAAGAAAAGACTAAAGGCGGCATCATCATTCCCGACACCGCCAAGGAAAAGCCGCAGGAAGGCGAAATCGTCGCCGTCGGTTCCGGCGCTCGCGACGAGTCCGGCAAGGTCGTCGCTCTCGACGTCAAGGCTGGCGACCGCGTTCTGTTCGGCAAGTGGTCCGGCACCGAAGTCAAGATCAACGGCGAAGATCTGCTGATCATGAAGGAAGCCGACATCATGGGCATCATCGGCTGATCCAGCCGATCGCTTTTTCCCGAAATTGCTGACAACCCTATTCTGGAGTTTTCAAAATGGCAGCTAAAGAAATTAAATTCGGCCGCACCGCGCGCGAAAAGATGCTGCGCGGCGTCGATATCCTCGCTGACGCAGTCAAGGTAACGCTCGGCCCCAAGGGCCGTAACGTCATCATCGATAAGTCCTTTGGCGCTCCGCGCATCACCAAGGACGGCGTCTCGGTCGCCAAGGAAATCGAACTTGACGACAAGTTCGAGAACATGGGCGCCCAGATGGTCCGCGAAGTTGCTTCGAAGACCAACGACATCGCCGGCGACGGTACCACGACCGCGACCGTTCTGGCTGCGTCGATCATCCGCGAAGGCAACAAGGCGGTTGCCGCCGGCATGAACCCGATGGACCTCAAGCGCGGCATCGATCTTGCCGTTGCTGAAGTCGTCAAGGATCTCCAGGCCAAGGCCAAGAAGATCTCGACTTCGGAAGAAGTTGCGCAGGTCGGCACGATCTCTGCGAACGGCGACAGGCAGGTCGGTCTCGACATTGCCGAAGCGATGCAGAAGGTTGGCAATGAAGGCGTCATCACGGTCGAAGAAGCCAAGACTGCCGAAACCGAACTCGAAGTCGTCGAAGGCATGCAGTTCGACCGTGGCTACCTCAGCCCGTACTTCGTGACTAACCCGGAAAAGATGGTTGCTGACCTCGACGACGCCTACATCCTTCTGCACGAGAAGAAGCTCTCGAACCTGCAGTCGATGCTCCCGGTTCTCGAAGCCGTCGTCCAGACCGGCAAGCCGCTGCTCATCATCGCTGAAGACGTCGAAGGCGAAGCGCTTGCAACACTCGTCGTCAACAAGCTGCGCGGCGGCCTGAAGATCGCTGCCGTCAAGGCTCCGGGCTTCGGCGACCGCCGCAAAGCCATGCTCGAGGACATCGCCATCCTGACGGGCGGCACGGTGATCTCCGAAGACCTCGGCATCAAGCTCGAGTCCGTTACCCTCGACATGCTCGGTCGCACCAAGAAGGTTTCGATCTCCAAGGAAAACACCACGATCGTCGACGGCGCCGGCGCCAAGTCGGACATCGAAGGCCGCGTTGCCCAGATCAAGGCGCAGATCGAAGAAACCACCTCCGACTACGACCGCGAAAAGCTGCAGGAACGTCTTGCCAAGCTCGCCGGTGGTGTTGCCGTCATCCGCGTCGGCGGCTCGACGGAAGTCGAAGTGAAGGAAAAGAAGGACCGCATCGACGACGCCCTCAATGCGACGCGCGCTGCTGTTCAGGAAGGTATCGTCCCCGGCGGCGGCGTTGCCCTGCTCCGCTCCTCCGTCAAGATCACGTCCAAGGGTGTGAACGACGACCAGGAAGCCGGCATCAACATCGTTCGCAAGTCGCTGCAGTCGCTGGTTCGCCAGATCGCTGACAACGCTGGTGACGAAGCTTCGATCGTCGTTGGCAAGATCCTCGACAAAAATGACGACAACTACGGCTACAACGCCCAGACGAGCGAATATGGCGATATGATCGCCATGGGTATCGTCGACCCGGTCAAGGTCGTCCGCACGGCTCTGCAGAACGCAGCTTCGGTTGCTTCGCTGCTGATCACCACGGAAGCCATGATCGCCGAGCTGCCGAAGAAGGACGCTCCGGCTGGCATGCCGGGCGGCATGGGCGGCATGGGCGGTATGGACATGATGTGAGACTGAGGTCTCGCATCTGAGCCATCCGGTTCAGTTCAGGAGGGGCGGTCTTCGGGCCGCCCTTTTTGTTTTGAGCGCGACCCACAGCTGCGCATGTGCAGGGGCAAAGCCGCCGACTTGGTAAAACGTTTAACTTGGCCTGCTCTCCTGCCGCCACCAGTCTGGAGCTTGCGCCAAGCTTGCGCCGCCAGATTTTCGGTAAGCGCTCAAATTCCGATCCGAGACGCATTCGCCTAGGCAGAAACTGCATCTTTGAGATGTGAAATTCATCATAATCGATCAGAAATTGATGATTTTTCACCTTCTGTCGGCTGTTTCAGGACGCGTTGCCGGCCGCACGGCCTTGGCGCGCTAGGGAATTGGCCTTGAAAAAGCCGTTGCCGTTTGGCGAAAAGCTCCTATAAATCCGCGCTGCAATTGATGCGCGTTCGAGGAACGTTTTTCGCCCGCCAGCGACGCAGCAACGCGATTGTAACATGCGCGAACATTCGGCCACGAACGTCTCCGCGATAAGCAAGAGCAAGCCTCAGTGCCCCCGCCGGCGATCGAGGTTCCAGACCGCAGGCATGATGCCTGGCGCCGTATGACCCTGTTTCGCTCAGACTACAGCGCAGCGAAGACTGCGCCCGAACCGGGGAACCCCTTGTTTAAGATCGCCAAAGCAACTGTTGCCGCCCCCTTGATGCCTGGCTCGCTGGAATTAGCCCATCACAACCAGGAAATGCTTGCGCAGTTTTCGGTTTCCGAGTCCTGGACCGGAGAATTTTCGAGCGGCATCATCCGCCTCGGCGATTGGAGCAGCATGCTGCATGGCTTTTCGATGCAGGAATGCGGCCTTCTGAGCCTGCTGCGCTGCTACGATCCGAAAGATCGCGCCCATATCCTCGCGCTTTTCGAGCAAGCTGCAACGCTTTCATCGTCCTTCTGTTTTTCCACCACGATCATCATGCCGAACGGCCTGCTCCAGCCGGTTTTCTGCATGGGCGAGTCGAGCGGAGTGGAGGAAAAATTCAGCGGTAGCATGGCGGGAGTCTTCCTCTTCCCACGCTTCAAGCTGGAAGGCGCCAACCAGACCGCAGGCCGCCACGCTTCCTAGGAATAGAAACGGCCGCTCCTGTGGCCGGCCTTAACTAGAATGCAGGAGGCTTTTCAGCGACAACGGAATTGGAAGCGAATGTCAGGGAGTTCTGCGACATTCTCATGCCTTGGTCGCTCCGGTGAAAAACCCCTCCAACTCCGCAAAGCCCACAGCCTGGTCTGAGAAATGGAAGGTACCTGCCGATCGCATTTCCCGCGCCGCATTCACGAACGTGCCGAAGGCGAGCCTCGCCAGCCCCGAACCGACGCTGATCCGTTTAACGCCCGCTTCCGCCAACTCAGCTACGCAGAATGTTGCGCCGGGCATTCCCATCACAACGTTGACGGGTTTCGTCACGGCCTCGCAAACCAATCGGATCGTGCCTAGGTCATGAAGGCCGGGTGCGTAGAGCACGTCGGCTCCGGCTTTCTCGAACGCGTGCAGTCGCCGGATCGTGTCATCGAGATCGGCGCGGCCCCATAGAAAATTCTCGCAGCGCGCCGTTAGCACGAAATCGTGAGACAGAGAACGGCGGGCCTCGACGGCGGCCTCTATGCGCTCTACCGCCCGCCTGTGTGAAATCATAGATCGGATCATCGAGCCGGCCAGTATGATCTTCAAGCGAACATCCGGCGAGGCCGACGTTGGCAGCGGCTTGTATTGTCTCGGCAGCACTCTCCGGACTGTCGCCGAAGCCTTTTTCGAGGTCGGCTGAGACGGGGAGCAGCGTTGCGGCCACGATGGATCGGCAATGGTCCAAGGTGTCTTCTCGTGAGACGGCTCCCTCCGCGACGCCCAGAGAAAACGCCATGCCGGCGCTGGTGGTGGCGAGCGCGGGAAAACCCAAGGCAGCTAAAATCCGGGCTGTGCCGATATCCCAGGGATTTGGAATGATGAACGCCCCCGGCGCTTCATGCAGTTTGCGAAATGCATTGCGCTTGTCTTCCATCTGCTACCTCCCAGACTCGCCTCGGAGAGGCGAACATTGCACGAGAGGCGGAACAAATAAAGAACAACCGCTACGAAAAGATTACGTGTCAAGCAAAGCCGCAAATTTTAGAGACCGGTCCCGCGGCCGGCCTCTTCCTTTGGGCCGGACTACTCCTCCGGCTTCACGGGGATGTTCAGGCCGTTGGCGCTGGCCGGGCGCGCGATGCAGCGATCGAGCCAGGCCATGACGGACGGGAACTTCGCGTAGTCCAGGACTTCCCGGCCGCCGTAGAAGACATCGGCGCCGCGAATCCATGGGAATGTGGTGATGTCCGCGATGGTGTAGGCGTCGCCCATGATCCACTGCCGTCCCTTCAGGCGAGCTTCCAGCACGCTCAGCAGCCGCTTGGCTTCGTCGCGGTAACGCTCCATCGGATAGGAATTGTTGGCGACCTTGTCGGCCGCGAATTTGTAGAAGTGGCCGAACTGGCCGAGCATCGGGCCGATGCTCGCCATCTGGAAGAATACCCACTGGGTGGTCTCGTAGCGACCCGCAGCATCCGGCGGTAGGAGTTGGCCGGTCTTTTCCGCGAGATAGACGAGAATCGCACCGGATTCGAAAAGGCCGATCGGCTTTCCGCCCGGCCCGTTCGGATCGATGATCGCCGGGATGCGGCCGTTCGGATTGAGCGAGAGGAATTCGGCGGACTTCTGATCGTTGGTTCCGAAGGAGATGTAATGAGGCTCGTAAGGCAGGCCAAGTTCTTCCAGGGCGATCGATACCTTCACGCCGTTCGGCGTTTGCAGCGAATAAAGCTGAACCACATTCGGGTTCTGCGCCGGCCAGCGCTTGGTGATCGGAAATGCGGAAAGGTCTGCCATGCGGTTTCTCCTGGGGGTTGGAGGCCGAACATAGAAGACCGGCGGAGCAAAAGACAAGCCGTTCAACGGGAGTGATCGTTTCAGATTAGTGAACAAACCATCCTCTTTTGTTTATCTTTTCACTGCAGGTAAAAAAGGCGACAACAACGGCCAATCGGGGTTCAAGCGGTGCCGGGGCACGGGGACCTCCAGAGCAATTCAAACGGAGATCACGTCCATGTCGAATACCAATAACATCGTCCTTCTCGTTGCCCGCATCCTGCTTTCGTTCATGTTCATCATGTCCGGCTTCGGCAAGCTTGCCGATCCGGCCGGTACGGCCGGCATGATTGCCGGCGCCGGCCTTCCTGCCGCGACGCTTCTGGCCTTTGCCGCTGGCCTCTTTGAGCTTGTTGCGGGCCTTGCTGTCCTCGTTGGCTTCCAGACCCGCATCGCCGGCTGGGCGCTCGCCGTCTTCTGCGCCTTCACTGCGTTCGTCTTCCACAGCGGCACGATCAACCTTCCGGATTTTCCGGCTGCAGCCAATGGCTGGATCAACCTGCTCAACCAGATCATGCTGATGAAGAACCTGACACTGGCTGGCGCCTATATCCTCCTCGCCACCTTCGGCCCAGGCACCTATTCGCTCGACGCACGCCGCGGCGCATATGCCGTCGCCGCCTAAGCGCGCAACACCTCCCAAACATAAGACAACCCGCTGTCGGAAGACGGCGGGTTTTTCATTTGGTCTGCGCTGAAATTAAAGGGCGCTGCGGACCGCGTCGACAATCCTTGCCACAGACGGCTCGTTGGCGTGACTGTCCTTGCGGGCGCGGACAAGGCAGGCTTCCGAGCGCAGGATCACGCCGTCGTTCAGCACCCGCAAGTGGTTTGCCCTCAAGGTGGAGCCCGTCGTGGTGATGTCGACGATGATGTCGGCCGAGCCGGAGGCGGGAGCCCCCTCCGTCGCGCCAAGGCTTTCGACGATACGATAAAGCTGGATGCCATGCTGGCTGGAGAAGAACTGCTGCGTCAGCCGCCAGTACTTGGTCGCGATCGCCAAACGCCGGCCATGGCGGGCGCGGAAATCGGCCGCAACGTCGCCGAGATCGGCCATCGTATCGACATCGAGCCAAATCTCCGGAACGGCCACCACCACGTCGGCGCGGCCGAAACCGAGGCGGGCGCAGATCTCCACCCGTTTGTCGGCTTCCGCCAGGCCTTCCCGCACGAGGTCTTCACCGGTCACGCCGAAGTCCACCGTACCGTTGCCGAGTTCGCGGGAGATTTCAGAGGCGGAGAGGAAGGCGATCTCGACGTCGTCCCAGCCCTCGACACGGCCGCGATAGGAGCGGTCATTGCCGACCGAGGCGATCGTCATCCCGGCGCGTTCGAAGAGCGCCGAGGCATCGTCCTTCATCCGACCCTTGGAGGGCAGCGCGATGGTGATAGTCATGGGGCCGCCCTTTCCGTTTCGATGCGGTCGAGCCAGAGCGAGAAGCCGACGGCCGGAATGCGGTCCCTGGCGCCCAGCAGCGTCAACAGCCTGTCAAAGCGGCCGCCGCCTGCGAGCACGGCGGACGATCCTTGGATGCCCACCTCGAAGACAAGGCCGGTGTAATAATCGAGCGGGCGACCGAAGGCGGCGCGATAGCCGATGGAGGCAAGGTCGATTCCGGCATTGCCGAGGGCGGCCACCCGGCCATCGAAGCGGGAGAGCGCGTTGCCGAGCTTCAGGCCGGCAGTATCGGCAAAGCCCGCCAGGGCAGCCGACGCGTTGACAAGCGGCACCCTGAGGGACAGGAACTCTTCCAGCACGCGGAAGGCCGCGTCATTGAGGCGCGTTTCGGAAAGGACCAGTTTCTCCTTCAGGCGGCGGGCGATCTCTGCCGGCGAGCGGCTGGCGTTCGAGGAATAACCCGTCCTCTGCATCGTCGCGTCAATGTAGGCGATGAGTGCCGCCTCGTCGTCGGCGGCAACCAGCCGGGCGACATCGTCATCTAGGCCGGTCACGAATTGCGGGCTGACGAGGCTTGCGAGCAGCGCTTCAAGCTGGCCCATGTTGCCGAAGGCGTGGATCAGCCGCTTCTGCCAGCCGAGCGGCAGGCCGAGCGCCTGGACCACGGCTTCGAAAACGGCTTGATCGCCAAGCGTGACTGACAAGCGCTTGCCGGGAAGAAGCCGTGCGAGAATATCGGTCGCATCGCTGATTGCGCGGGCGTCGGCGCTGGCGATATTGATGTCGCCGAGGTCTTCGATGCCTGCCTGATAGAATTCGTTTCCGCCCTCGCGGCGCTGGCGGAAAACCTCGCCGAGATAGGAATAGCGCTTCGGCGTACCGGTCGCCGCCTCGATGTGGCGAATGCAAACGGGAATGGTGAATTCCGGGCGCAGGCAGAGGCTAGCGCCGGTCTCGCTCTCCGTCATGAAGATGCGGCGGCGGAGATCTTCGCCGGCGATGTCAAGGAAGGGCTCGGCCCGCTGGATGACCGGCGTATCGATCCGCTCCGTCTTGCGGGCGGCAAATTCATCCAGGAGATCACCGGCGAAGTCGGGCAGGTTGATTAGGGACATGGGGTGGCTCCGAAATAAAGTCCCCTCCCCGACCCCTCCCCACAAGGGGCAGGGACTAACCCCTGGCGGTCGCCGAAAGAGAAAACCCCTCCCCTCCGCCTCGCTCCGACCCTCCCCACAAGGGGGAAGGTTAGAACTGCCGCGCCGCTGCGGAACAGACCGCAACGCAAGAAGGATGGAACGGTAAGCGCCAACCGCCAACATGCCCCCTGCCCCTTGTGGGGAGGGTTGGGGAGGGGAAAACTACGCATTCGACCCCGCCCTCGCGCGATCCTCCGTCTGCGCCGCCAAAATCTCTTTCACCTTGGCCACCAGATCTGCCTCGGCGGCGGTTTCCTGCGCCACACGCGCCTCGCGCCAACTGGCATTGTCCTCGATCTCGCCGGACAGGCGCTTGCCTTCGATCAGATCCTTGATCTGCACGACGCCCTCAGCACGCTCGTCGCCGCCCTGGATGATGGCGATCGGGCAGCCGCGGCGGTCGGCATATTTCAGTTGGTTGCCGAATTTCTTCCAGTTGCCCTGGTACATCTCGGCGCGGATGCCGGCGGCGCGCAGCTCTTGCGTCATGCGCTGATAGCGGCCCATGCTTTCGACATCGCCATCCATGACGGTGACAAGCACGGGCTCGATGACCTCGCTCTGGCCGAGCTTGCCGAGGTTCTTCAGCGCCGTCATCAGGCGCGAGACGCCGATGGAGAAACCCGTCGCCGGAACCGGCTGGCCCATGAAGCGGGAGACGAGGCCGTCGTAACGCCCGCCGCCGCCGACGGAGCCGAACACGATCTTTTCGCCTTTTTCGTTGGTGACGTCGAAAAGGAGTTCGGCTTCGTAGACCGGGCCGGTGTAGTATTCGAGGCCGCGAATAATCGTCGTGTTGATAGCTATTCGATCTGGCCCGTATCCTGCCTGTTCGAACAGCGCCAACATCAGCTCAAGTTCCTCAATCCCGGCGTTCCCGCTTGGCGTTTCACCCACAGTCCCCCTAGCAGCCTCGATGGAGTTCCAAGAATTGTCGACCCAAAGGATGTCGTCTTCTTTGGAAGGGCGTCCTATCAACGGACGGACCCGGCTTCGAGACTGATCTGCGGGTGTGAGGCCAGAGCCGGATAAAAAAGGAATGATCAGGCCGATTTGGGTCTGAGCAAGACCTGCACCTTTAGTGAAATCACCACTTTCATCTTTGCGGCCAGTCCCCAACAGCTGGATTACGCCGTCTGCACCAAACTTATCGTGCTTATCCAGAGCGCGAAGAACGGCAAGCTTCTGAAGGGGGTCCGACACTTCGATCTTTTCCATCAGACCGTCAAGAACCTTGCGGTTATTCACCCGGATCACATAATCCCCGCGCTTGATGCCAAGCGCTTCCAGCGTATCGGCCATCATCATGCACATTTCGGCATCGGCCTGGACGCCCGGGGCACCGACGGTGTCGGCGTCGAACTGCATGAACTGGCGGAAGCGGCCGGGGCCCGGCTTTTCGTTGCGGAAGACGTAGCCGGCGCGGTAGGTGCGGTAGGGAAGCTGGATCTCGTTGAAATTCTCCGCGACGTGGCGGGCGAGCGGCGCCGTCAGGTCGTAGCGCAGGCTCATCCACTGGTCGTCGTCGTCCTGCAGTGAGAAGACGCCCTCGTTCGGGCGGTCGCTGTCCGGCAGGAACTTGCCGAGCGCATCGGTATATTCGAAGAGCGGCGTTTCGACGGGATCGAAACCATAATGCTCGTAGACTTCGCGGATCTTCGCGGTCATCTCGTTGACGGCGCGGATATCGGCGGCCGAACGGTCGATGAAGCCGCGCGGCAGGCGAGCCTTGAGCTTTTGTGGTTTCTTCTGCTTGTCGTTCATTTCCAACGCATTCCGCTCAATCGTGACAGTGGCGGTTTCCTAGCGGATTGGGCGGGGTGCGGCAAGGGCGAAGGGACTTGAAGCGTGAGCCGGAATCGAAGATCGAAGGGCAGCCCACCGAATTGCGGGACCGACCATGATCACTGAAGCGCTTCACTATCTCGCGACGCTGCCCGTTACCGGCAAGGCGAACCGCAGGTTCATCCGCTATTCTATCAATCTATGGTCCCGCGCCCGGCGCTGCAGCCGCGAATGGGCGACGCATGAGGAGAACAGCCGTACAGCTATCCTCTCCGCGATGGACGGCCTTCGTCAGAAACGCACCGCCCTCGTGCTCGGCTCCGGCCTGCTCCGCGACGTGCCGATTGACGCACTTTCGAAGAGTTTCGATACGGTCGTTCTTGTCGATCTCCTGCACGTTGCTTCGGTGCGCCTTTGGCTGCACGCGAAGGGCTACCGCAATGTCCGGCTGATCGAGCGCGATCTCTCCGGTTATGACGAAGTTGCGGCAGGGCAGAACGCCGACCCGCTCGGCTTCCTGCGGACTGTGCCCTATCTCGATTTCGTCGTCTCTGCGAACCTGCTCTCGCAGATCGGCCGCGGCGTGAAGCAGCGTATCGAGGCGGAGCAGCCGAACGGGATGCCGGACGACACCGTCGCGCGACTGCTCGGCGCTCATCTATCCGGCTTGGCTGCCCTACCCTGCCGAACTTGCCTCCTCACCGACGTCTCCTATGCCGTCATCGACCGCAACGGCAAAACCCACGAAGAAGCCGACCTCTTGCATCGCATTGCGCCGCCTGCAGCCCGGGCCAACTGGTCATGGCCGGTCGCACCGCTCGGCGAAGAAAGCGCCGACTACCAGATCATCCACAAGGTCATTGCCGCCTACTGAATTGCAGGCCACCGTCGATACAATCATGATTTATCGTATATTCTGCGGATGAGAATTGTCTGGGATGAGCCAAAACGGCTGGCAAATATCGACAAGCATGCTCTCGATTTTGCCGATCTTGATGGTGGGCAGAGGCTATTCCAAGCAGCACCGGGACGAGGTCTCCGACAATCCGAATGGACTGACGAGGACTTCAAGAAGGCTCGCCCGTTTGCCGAAGTCTTCCCTGAGCTTGCCGAGGGCATCCGCCGTTCGCGCGGGCGGCCGGGGGTCGAAAAAACCGAAGCGGCAGATCTCGCTGCGGCTCGATCCGGATATGATCGATGCCTTCAAGACGACCGGCAAGGGCTGGCAGGGCCGCATCAACGAGGCACTGCGCAAGGCGGCCAAGCTTTGAAATTCACACATGGGCCGCTTGGCTTCCCTGCCGGGCGTGCCTATCTTGGTGGCATGCGTGTCTTCGCCATCACGACGATGCTTTTCGGCTGGCTGTTCTACAGCGCGATGTCCGCCCTGGCGGGCTGCCCCATGTGCGCGTCGATGCAACAGCCTATCGTGGCCGAAACTCATCGCGATATGGGCGGTATGGACATGGCCGCTCATCAAAAGACTGACACGAGCGAGGATCCCTGCACAACAGGCGACGCAGCGCATATGGCCTTTTGCGCTGTATGTCTTATCGTACCGCCGCCGCTCATGATCGATACCAGCGCGAAACCTGTTTTCGCCTATCCTTCACCGGGCGTTGCGCATGCGCTCGCCGATCTTCGTCCTGCCCCGCACGCGCCGCCTCCCCGCCTCGTCTGACAATACGTTCCGTGTACCGAAGCGCGGTATCTGCCGCGCATCAGCACTCCTGTCAGACAGAGGAAGGAAGTCCCATGTCTTTGAAAATTATAGCCTTTACTGCAGCCTTCGCCTTCGCCGCCTCGGCGCTTGCCCAGGATAAGCCGATGCATATGAATATGCAGATGAACATGAGCAAGCCGACGGGCGACCAGGGGCCTTCAAGCCAGGCCTTTGCCGAGGCGAACGCCAAGATGCACGAGGATATGGCGATTGAAATGACCGGCGATGCCGATGCCGATTTCGTTCGCAGCATGATCCCGCATCATCAGGGTGCGATCGACATGGCAAAGATCGAGCTGCAGTACGGCAAGGATCCGAACATCCGCAAACTCGCCGAAGCGGTGATCAAGGCCCAGGAAGCGGAGATCGCAGACATGAACGCCTGGCTTAAGGCCCATGCGAAATAAGCTAACCGCCGAAGGCAACGGAAACGCCGATGCTTCACGCATCGGCGTTTCCGTTTTCTATTCTCAGGTGTTCGGCTCGAAGGGTTCCGGACGGCGGGCGGCACCTTGGCGGGTCAGCATCCAGCCTGGATATTCCGGTGCTAGCGCGCTGACCTCATCGAGCTTTTGCATGTCGCCGGCATCGAGCTTCAGCTTGACGGCGGCAAGGTTCTGGTCGAGCTGATTGATGCGTCTGGCGCCGATGATGACGCTGGTGACGAAGGGCTTGGCGAGAACATAGGCGAGTGCGACGGTCGCAACGCTGCTGCCGTGTTTTTCGGCGATCTCGCGCATGACGGCAACACAGGCCCAGGCTCTGTCCTTGTCCACCGGCGGGAAATCGAAACTGGCGCGGCGGCCTTCGCCGTTCCCAGGCGCGCCCGGGCCAAACTTCCCGGAGAGCAGTCCGCCGGCGAGCGGCGACCAGACCATCAGCCCGATCTTCTCCTCATTCATCAGCGGCACGATTTCGCGTTCGAGATCGCGGCCGGCGATGGAGTAGTAGGCCTGGACGGTCTCAAAGCGGGCAAAGCCGCGGCGTTCGGAAATGCCGAGCGCCTTGGCGATCCGCCATGCCTGCCAGTTGGAGACGCCGATATAGCGCACCAGACCGCGTGAGATGAGATCGTCGAGAGCACGCAACGTCTCGTCGATCGGCGTCACGGGATCGGTTGCATGGATCTGATAGAGATCGATGTGATCCGTCTGCAACCGCTTCAGGCTGGCTTCGACGGAATCCATGATGTGGCCACGCGACGCGCCGCGGTCGTTCGGCTTGTCGCCCATCACGCCGTAAACCTTGGTGGCGATGACGACGTCCTTGCGTGGGACGTCGAGGTTCTTCAGCGCTTGGCCGAGCAACCTTTCGGACTCGCCAGAGGAGTATACGTCAGCGGTATCGATGAAATTGACACCGGCTTGAAGCGAGCGCGCGACGATCTGATCCGCCGCCTTCTGGTCGACGTCGGCAATGGAGGCCCACATTGTGCCGCCGACCGCTTCGCCGAATGTCATGGTGCCGAGGCAGATTTCCGAGACGAAAAGCCCCGTATTTCCGAGTTGGTTGTATCGCATGGAGAAATTTCCTTGTGTCGGCCGCAGGGGGGCGCTTGCGGACTGCTGAACGATATTTTTTGGTTATTGGCCTGCACGTATCAGGCACAGCCGGGGCTGGCTGCAGGGTAGGCATTATTTACCTAATCCCGATTGTTTGCTTTTCAACGCCGCCGCAGCGTGCTGCGACGAAAAAGCAAAAGCCCTTGTCTCGACGCGGCCGCTCAATAGATTGCGGCTTCATGGGTTGCAGGAGCCTGAGATGAGCAAGCATGCGCTGACGACGATTGGCTTCGATGCCGATGACACGCTCTGGCAGAACGAACAATACTACCGGCTGACCGAAGAGCACTTCAGGGAATTGCTCGCCGATTTCGCCGAGGGTCCGAAGATTTCGGAACGCCTGCTGGAATCCGAAAAGCGCAACCTCAGCCACTATGGCTTTGGCATAAAAGGCTTCACGCTGTCGATGATCGAGACGGCGATCGAAATCACCGAAGGCAAAGTGCCGACGAGCGTGATCGCGCAAATTCTGGATACGGGCCGCGATCTTCTGTCCCATCCGGTCGAGACCATGCCGCATGTGCGCGAGACGCTGGAAGCGCTGGCCGGAAATTATTTGCTGGTACTGATCACCAAAGGCGACCTGTTCGACCAGGAACGCAAGCTCGCCCAATCCGGCCTCGGCGATTTCTTCGATGCCGTCGAGATCGTCTCAGAGAAGACCGCGGTCACCTATCGCCGGATTTTCTCGAAGGTCGGCGATGGACCGGAACGGGCGATGATGGTCGGCAATTCACTGAAATCCGACATCGTGCCGGCAATTGCCGCCGGCAGTTACGGCGTCTTCGTGCCACATGAGCTGACCTGGGTTCTCGAGCACGTCGACGAACCGAAGGATGCGCCGCGCTTTCGCAAGATCGCCCATCTCGGCGAGCTTCGCGGCCTGCTCGACGGATTACCCTGACCTATTCGCCGGTGCCGGATTTCGAAGGGGCGGGCGGAAAAAGCGAAGGGCGCTCAGGCTCTTGCGGGGTGGCGGGCTGCGGCTCGCCGGCTGGCTGAGGCTCGACGAGCAGGGTATAGGGCGCTCCAAGGCCACGGCGCGGCGAGGCCTTGGAATAATAAGGCCGCAGAAACCACGTGGTGTTTTCCTTTACGGTCACATCAAGCGTCGTGCCGTCCTCGTCGGTGCCGAAGAAGGCTTCGTCATCCGGCTTCGAAAGGTCGAAGATCGCAAGAAAGGCGAACTGGCTCTTGGTCGTGAAACTGATCTTCACGTGCTGGCCGGCGCGCACCGGCAGGGTATAGACATGGCTGTTGCCGAATTTGGTCCAGCCTTTGATCTGCATGGTAACGGCCGGAAACTGGAGCTTCTCCAGCTTCTCGCCGGGATCGAGCTGCGGCGCCTGGGCAAATGCCGCCGTAGCGGACAAAAGGACTGCCGCAACGGTTCCGATCCAAGCTTTCATGGGCGCAGCAATGCCGCGCGCATCGCCTCCACCTCGGCTCGGCAGAAGCAGCCTTCGATATGATCGTTGACGAGACCCATTGCCTGCATGAAGGCATAAACTGTGGTCGGACCGACAAAGGTCCAGCCGCGCTTCTTCAAATCCTTCGATATCCTGATAGAAACCGGCGTCGTTGGATTGGCCGCCACATGCTGGCGGTCAACACGGGTCGGACGTTCGTGAAGTTGCGGCTCATAGCTCCAGAAGTAATGCGCGAGCGAGCCGAATTCGGTCCGTAGCGCGATCGCGCGCCTGGCATTGTTGATCGTTGACACAATCTTGCCGCGGTGGCGGACGATTCCGGGGTCGGCGAGGCAGCGCTCGATATCCCGCTCGTCGAAGAGCGCGATCTTTTCGAAATCGAAGTCTGCGAAGGCGGCGCGGAAATTCTCGCGCTTGCGCAGAATCGTCAGCCAGGAGAGACCGGACTGAAAACCCTCGAGGCAGATTTTCTCGAAGAGCCGGATATCATCGGTCACGGGACGGCCCCATTCCTCATCATGATAACGCATGTAGTCGGGGAGATTGGCGTGCCAATGGCAGCGGCTCTTGCCGTCTTCGCCGGTGATAGTGCCCGATTCGCTCATTCTTCTCCGCAGCTCCTGCACTCGAAAATCGGGCTTTACCATTTGCCAACCTTCTTTCCAAACCGAACAGTAACCCTGACGAAAAGTTTATTCCGCCGGCCGGCTTCCAATGAATCGATCTTTACCATTCGCTCGCGGGATGGTGGCAGCATCCCAGCAGGCGGGAAATGCCGCCTTCATGCATTTTCGGCCATTTTGTAGAGAGCCCGTCCGATGATGAAATCCATCTTGATTGCCGCCGGCCTGATTGGCCTTCTTGCCTCACCGACGCTCGGCGACGATCGTTATGCGAGCCGCCCGCCCGTCGTTCTCAGCCCCGATCTCACCGCGCCGTGGCTCAACCAACTCGGCGGCGGTAGCGTCCGCCCTGTCGTCTATCAGCGCCCTGCCGTACAGCAGCGTGGCTTCGGCTTCTTCCAGCGCCGGTTCTTCCGCCGCGCACCGGCCGCGCAGCAGGTCGCGTCCGTTCATCCCGGAGTACCGGTGATCCGCCATCAGATCGAGCCGCAATATCTACCGCAGATGGTCGATTACCAGACCAAGGAAAGACCGGGGACGATCGTCATCGACACCAACAACCGCTTTCTCTATCTCGTGATGGCGAACGGCAAGGCGCGACGTTATGGCGTCGGCGTCGGCAAGCCGGGCTTCGAGTGGGCCGGCGTGCACAAGATCACCCGCAAATCGGAATGGCCGATTTGGACGCCACCTTCCGACATGATCAGCCGCGAAGCCGCGAAAGGGCATTACCTGCCCGCACGCATGGATGGCGGCCCGGAGAACCCGCTCGGCTCCCGCGCCATGTATCTCGGCTCGACGCTCTACCGTATCCACGGCACCAACGCGCCCTGGACGATCGGCAGCGCCGTTTCCTCCGGCTGCATCCGCCTGCGCAATGAAGACGTTGTCGACCTTTACGAACGCGTCACCGTGGGTACGCGCGTTATCGTCATGTAACGGCCGGAATTTAATTCCGCTCTGCAAGAACAGCCGGCCGGCACACTCAAAAATTGCTACAGTGGCGGCAACTGATCTTGAATCGGGCTGAAGTTCAGGTAGCTTCAGCCCGATCTTGCTTTTGAGGGGAATCAATCATGCTGAAAGTCGCCTCCGGCCTCATGGCCGCCGGCATTGCGTTTTCCGTTGCAATAACGCCCGCCGTTGCCCAACCGGCGCGCGATGCAGCGCCGGTCGTCCGCGTCGCGCAATCGAAGTTCGTCAAGCCGCAATATAAGCGCAAGCTCGTGCGGCTCGTAACCGACGAAGCACCCGGGACGATCATCGTCGATACCAACAACAAGTATCTCTACTTCGTCGAGTCGAAGAACCGCGCCACGCGCTACGGCATTGGGGTCGGCCGCGACGGCTTCGGCTGGTCGGGCGTCGTCAAGGTCGGCCGCAAGGCAGAATGGCCGAGCTGGACGCCGCCAGCCGAGATGCGTGTCCGCGAAGCCCGCAAGGGCCACATCATTCCGGCCTTCCAGGAGGGCGGCGAGGACAATCCGCTCGGTGCACGCGCCATGTATCTCTATAAGGGCGGCCGCGACACCATTTTTCGCATCCACGGCACCAATCAGCCCTGGACGATCGGCCTCAATATGTCTTCCGGCTGCATCCGCATGATGAACAACGACGTCATGCACCTTTATTCACGCGCTCCGGTCGGCACGAAGGTGATCGTCATCGGCCCCGGCAACAAGCAGGGCAACGTCGCGTTCCAGGACAGGGGCATCGACGTGCTGCGCACCGTCTTCGGTGGCGGCTGATACGTCGCTGATGACCTGATGACGAGGGCGGCTTTGCGCCGCCCTTTCATATCGACGTCAGGTGAAATTGTTACGGCCTGTTCAATCCAGCGCGGCTCACTTGGACCCGCAGCTGACCTTGCCGCTGGCGGTGAACGGCTTTCCGTCCCCGCTGATCATCAGTCCGTAGGTACCTGAAAAGTTCTTCCCGCGGCCTGCGGCCAGAATGACGAGGCTCAGCGACTGGTCTTTGGCGTCTTCGCCGCCATCATCGAAAATCTCGAGGCGGAGTTCACCGTCATGCGACCAGCGGTTCGTCAGTTTGCTGGAATCGAACACGCGTTTCCTGAAAGCCCCGGGAACCGAGGCGTTCTTGACCATCAGCGCGCCGCGGAAATGATTAAGCTTATGGCCTGCCTCGTCCTGGAAGCCGCTTTCGATCGTGAACCGGGCGCTATTATCGTCCGTCGAGCAAAAGAAGCGGCTGTCGGCGTGAGCGGCACCTGCCGCGCCAAGCAAACCTGCAAGCAAAGTGATTGTACGCCGCATAGCGCCGAACTCCGTGACCGGCCGAAAACCGGCCGGTCTCACGCTAGCGGAAAACCTCTTAATTTTTGCGGTATATCGCCACCATAGGCCCAATCAAGCAATTCAACCGTATGCAGAATTGGGATCGCCGTACCGGTGGCGATCTGCGTGATGCAGCCGATATTGCCGGTCGCGATCACATCCGGCTTCGTTACCTCGATATTCTTCACCTTGCGCGCCTTCAGTACCTCAGAGATATCCGGCTGCATGATGTTATAGGTTCCGGCTGAGCCGCAACAGAGATGACCTTCCGCCGGATCGCGCACCGTGAAGCCGGCCGCTTTCAGAAGCTGTTTCGGCGCCATGGTGATCTTCTGGCCGTGCTGCATGGAGCAGGCAGAATGATAGGCGACCGTCAGGCCCTTCGGCATAGTGGCAGGCAGGTCCAGCGAGGCCAGGTATTCCGTGACGTCCTTCGCCAGTGCCGAGATGCGCGCCGCCTTTTCTGCATAGGCGGGATCGAGGCGGAGCATATGGCCGTAGTCCTTAATCGTCGTGCCGCAGCCGGAGGCGGTGATGATGATTGCGTCCAGACCGCCCTTTTCGATCTCGCGCATCCAGACGTCGACATTCTCTCTTGCGCTTGCAAGCGCCTGCTCCTCGCGGCCCATGTGATGCACCAGCGAGCCGCAGCAGACCTCACCAAGAGGCGTCACGACCTCGATGCCGAAGCGCGTCAAAAGCCTGATCGCCGCTTCGTTGATGGCGGGATCGAGGACCGGCTGGGCGCAGCCGGTCAGGATCGCGACCCGGCCGCGCATTTCCACCTTCGGAGCATGGACCGCCGGCCGTGAGAAGGGCGACGGCGCTGGAATATGCCGCGGCGCAAGCGCCAGCATCGCGGCAAAGGGCTTCAAGGCCGGCGCACGCATCAGACCCTTGAGCGGTCTACCGACCTGCGCAAGCTTCAATGCCAAGCGGAAGCGGCCCGGATAGGGCAGCACCGCCGCCAGAATGCCGCGCGTGACCCGGTTCATGAACGGACGTTTATAGGTCTTCTCGATATGCGCGCGGGCATGATCGACGAGATGCATGTAGTCGACGCCGGATGGACAGGTCGTCACACAGGCAAGGCAGGAAAGACAGCGGTCGATATGCATGACCACTTCGGCATCCGCAGCCCGGCCGTTCTCCAGCATGTCCTTAATGAGATAGATGCGGCCACGCGGGCTGTCGAGCTCGTTGCCGAGCGTCACATAGGTGGGACAAGTCGCGGTACAGAAGCCGCAATGCACGCATTTGCGCAGGATCTTCTCGGATTCGGCAACGTGCGGATCGGTTAGCTGCTCGGCGGTGAAGTTGGTTTGCATCAGGCAACTCCCGGCCGTAGGGAGGCGTACCGCCCTCTGTCCTGCCGGACATCTCCCCCACAAGGGGGGAGATCGGATGAGGCGGGCTCATTGTCTTTCAGGGCACGCGGGTGCGGAAGTGGGGCAACCCGTCTTGTGCCGATCTCCCCCCTTGTGGGGGAGATGTCCCATAGGGACAGAGGGGGGTGCTGCCACGATCGGATAACGGCCATCATATCACCCCATCTTTCCCGGATTGAGTATTCCCGCGGGATCGAATTTCTCCTTCACCCGCGCCGAAAGCTGCGCGACGGCTTCAGGCTGCGGCTGGAACGCCGACACGGCAGCGCGCGCCGTGTCACTTGCCCGGATCAGCGTGACATGGCCGCCTCCGAGCACCTTGACGAAGCGGCGGCTCAGCTCCGCCTCCGGATCGGCCTCCATTCGCATCCAGACCAAGCCGCCCTGCCAGTCGTAAAACGCATCGACGCCGACTTCGAGGCGGAGGGCGGCGACGAGCTGATGGCCGATAGTCGGGGCGACGGACGCGCGCCAGACCGGACGCATCGTTCCATCAGCATAAGGAAGCACATCGCGGATTTCGCGCCAGAGCTGGCGGCTGGCGAACTCACCCAATCTCGCGACCGTGCCGAAGGCCGACATCGCCGAGGCCAGCTTTTCAGCCCGCGCTTCGACGGAGCCAGGCAGACCTTCGATCCTGAGAACGGTCGCCTCGCCCTCCGGCAGCTTGCCGCCAAGGAATTTCCAGGTAACGGTCAAGGGAAGGTGAGCAGCCCCTGAGACCTCGACTGGCTGCGCCATCGCCGCGGCCATCGCCCCCGCCGCTTCCGCGTCGTTGAGGCTGGAGATGACGATCGTCTCTTCTGTTTTCGGCCGCGGCGGCACGCGGAAGGTGACTTCCGTCAATAGACCGAGCGTGCCGTGCGAGCCGGTGAGAAGCTTGACGAGATCGAGGCCGGTGACGTTCTTCATCACCCGTCCTCCCGCCTTGACGATCTCGCCCTTGCCGTTGACGAAGCGGATGCCGAGCAGGCTGTCGCGTGCGGCGCCCGCGACGAAGCGGCGAGGACCGGAGACGTTGGCGGCAAAGACGCCGCCGATGGTCGGCTCACCGGACGTGCCCATGACTGGGCGGTGGTCCATCGCCTCGAAAGCCAGCATCTGGCCGTTTCCCGCAAGCGCCGCCTCGACCTCCGCAAGGCGCGTTCCGGCACGCGCGGTCATGACCATCTCGCCGGGATTGTATGAGACGATCCCGGTCAGACCAGTCGAGCACAACCGGTCCTCCGCCTTCACGGCATTGCCGAAGCCCGAGCGCGTGTTGCCGCCACATACGGCAAGCGCCCTGCCCGCGGTCGCGTGTTCACGGATGATCGAGGCTGCGTCCTCTTCCGTCTCCGGCAGAAAATCGGTCATGTGGCGCCGCGTCCGTCTAGCGGAAAGACCTTGGATGGATTGAGCAGCCAGCCGGGATCGAAGGCGGCGCGCACCGCCATCTGCTGGGAGAGATCCACGTCGGAGAATTGATGCCGCATCAGATCGCGCTTCTCTATACCGACGCCATGTTCGCCCGTGAGACAGCCGCCGGCATCGACGCAGAGCTTCAGGATGTCGTTGCCCGCGGCCTCCGCGCGCGCTGCGTCTTCCGGATCGTTGGCATTGAAAAGGATCAAAGGGTGCATGTTGCCATCGCCGGCGTGAAAGACGTTTGCGACGCGCAGGCCGTAGGAATCGACAATCTCCGACGTCTTTTTCAGCACGTAGGAAAGCTGACTGAGCGGCACCGTGCCATCCATGCAGATATAGTCCGCGACCCGGCCCGTGGCCCCGAATGCGGACTTGCGGCCCTTCCATATCTGCGCCGCCTCCGTCGCTGACTGGCTTTCGCGGATGGTCTTTACGCCATGGCGGCGGGCAATCTCGACGATGCTTTTCAGCGTGTCGTCCATTTCCGCCTCCGAGCCCTCGACCTCGACGATCAGCAGCGCGCCGGCATCGAGTGGGTACCCCGCATGGGCAAAGGCCTCGCATATCTCGATCGCCGGCTTATCCATGAACTCGATCGCCACGGGGATGATGCCCGCCGCGATGATATCGGCAACACAGGAGCCTGCCTCCTCGGACGTATCGAAACCGAAGAGCACCGGCCGTGCGCCCTCGGGCTTGGCGATCAGACGGACCGTCGCTTCGGTGACGATGCCGAGTTGGCCCTCGTGGCCGCAGACCAACCCCAGCAGGTCGTAACCTCCGGCATCCAGCGCCTTGCCACCGAGCTCGATGACGGTTCCATCCGTCAGCACCATCTTCACGCCGAGCAGGTTGTTGGTCGTGACGCCGTATTTCAGGCAGTGCGCGCCGCCGGAGTTCATGCCAATGTTGCCGCCGATGGTACAGGCCAATTGCGAACTGGGATCGGGTGCATAGAAGAAGCCGTCCGCGGAGACGGATTCTGAGATGTTGAGGTTGGTGACACCTGCTTGGACGACGGCCGCGCGGTTTTGATAATCGACCTCCAGAATGCGATTCATCTTCGAAAGGCCTATCACGACCGCATCCTCCTGCGGGATGGCGCCGCCCGAGAGCGACGTGCCTGCCCCGCGCGGCACGACCGGAATGCCGTAGCGATGGCAATATTTCATCACGGCCGCGACTTCGGCGGTGGTGCGCGGCAAGGCGACGGCAAGCGGCATACGGCGATAGGCAACGAATGCGTCGGTTTCGAAGGGCACGAGTTCGCGCGCTTCATGAACGAGACATTCGGGCGGCAGCAGGTCGACGAGATCGCCGACGATCTGGCGGCGGCGAGCGAGCACATCGGCACGTGGAGCGAGAAAAGAGATGGCGTCGGACATGGCGCGCTTCCTTCGGACGAATGGCGGCGAAACCGGCGCGTCCTCCACGACAACCGGCCCGTTCGGCTTAGCACTTTCCCGAAACTGGCGCAAATGCTAGGCATTTATGCCAAAAGGGAAAAAGTCTAAAACCAATATGACAAATCTGGGTGATCTCGAGATATTTGCCAAGGTCGTTTCGACCGGCAGCATGTCGCTTGCCGGGCGTGTGCTCGGCTTTTCGCCGGCCGTTGTGTCGAAGCGTATCAAACGGCTGGAAGACAGGCTCGGCACACGGCTCTTGCAACGCACCACCCGGCAGATTTCGCTGACGGAGGCCGGCCAGGGTTTCTATGATCGCGTGCTCGGCATCCTCGCCGGTCTGGAGGAAGCGGAATATTACATCTCCGGCCGCTCGGCGCTGATGCACGGCACATTGAAGATCTCGGCACCAACCTCGTTCGGCCGCATGCATATCGCGCCGCATCTCAAGACATTCATGGACGCGCATCCGGAGCTTTCGATCAACCTCGTGTTGACGGATGAATTCAGCGATATCGTCGGCGGCGGTTTCGACCTTGCAATCCGCATTGCCGAGCTTACCGATTCGAGCCTCGTCGCCAGACGGCTTGCGCCGGTCCGGCGCCTACTCTGTGCTGCACCCTCCTATCTCGAAGCGCATGGGATGCTGCAAAGCATTGAGGACCTGAAGAACCATCGCTGCCTGCCCGCACATAACAACGATGCCTGGCGGCTCGAAGGTCCAGGCGGCGCGATGACCCTGCGGCCGGAGGGCATGCTTGTTACCAATTCGAGCGAGGTGATCCGCGAGGCGGTGATTGCCGGGCTGGGCATCGCGCTGCGCTCCACCTGGGATATCGGCGAGGAACTCAAGAGCGGCAAGCTCGTGCAGGTGCTGCCGCCCTATGAAGGATCGCGCAACGTGGCGCTGTCTGCGGTCTATCCCAGCCGGCAGTTTTTGCCGGCCAAGGTTCGCCTCTTCATCGACTATCTGGCCGAGCTCTATGGCCCGGTTCCCTACTGGGAACTTTAGGCAACAGATGAGAGTTGAGCAGTGGAAGACGCATAGCCACCATATCTTGAAAGAATCCGGAGGAACAATTGCCCCCGGCATTGAATGAGACGTCAGCCGGGAGCATATTGAACACCTGTGCAACGACGGAATCAGGACATGATTCGGCGGGATTCCAAAGCGTAGCGGTCATGAATTTCCTTATTTGGAAATCAATCGTGTTCCGCACCGTCGAACGGCGTATGGATCGCGCAAGTTTTCCATGCGATGATTATATTAGTGATTCATGAGGTAGACTCAAAAAAGGTGACCCGACAATTGACGATCCTAGCCCGACTGGCTTCCGATGTGCAGCTGATGTTCCGGCGCCCGCCGCGCCTGCAATATGCCGCGCTCTGCTACCGGGTAAAGAAGAAGGTCAATGCCGTCGAGGTCCTGTTGATGACGAGCCGCGATACGGGCCGCTGGGTCATTCCCAAGGGCTGGCCGATGAGCGGCAAGTGCTCCTATGAGGTCGCAGCCCGGGAGGCCTTTGAAGAAGGGGGCGTCCGCGGCGCTGTCGAGCACGAGCCGCTCGGCTCCTACACCTATCCGAAGGTACTGAAGGACGGGCTGAAGGTGACCTGCAAGGTTCAGGTCTATGTGCTCGAAGTCGCCGATATCGCCAAAAACTTCAAGGAAAAAGGCGAGCGCAAGATCGAGTGGGTCTCCTGCGACGAGGCAGTCAAGCGCGTCAACGAGCCCGAGCTTCGAGATCTCTTCCTGCTCTTCAAGAGTAAAATGGCTGAGCGGCTTCAGGCAAGCTTACCCAAGCAGATTCCGGCGGAATGATTCCTGCCATCTTGCGCTGCTAGAAATAACGGCGCTAATGCAGGCTTCGACCAAGGAACAGCATGCCCAGCCGCACTCCCGTTTTAACGAAACGAACGCTCGACAAGGACCTCGACAAGATCACCCATGCCGAGGATGCGGCGAAGTTCGTCTCGCGGAAGCTGGTGGCGCCGGGCCTCGGCCTAATCTTCCTTGGCTTGGCCATGCTTTTTGCGGGCGTTTACGTCTTCGACCGGCCAGGTGCCGTTCTCATCATTGCAGCCGCCGCGCTCGGGGCCTACATGGCCATGAACATCGGCGCGAACGACGTGACGAACAATGTCGGCGCTGCCGTCGGCGCGCGTGCCATGACGATGGCGCAGGCGCTTGTCATTGCGGCCATCTTCGAAGTCCTCGGCGCGACGATTGCCGGTGGAGCGGTGGTCAGGACGATCTCGTCGAGCATCGTCGATGCCGTGCAGGTGCCGGAAGGGCGGCTTGCCTGGATCATGATGGCGGCATTGATGGCCGCCGCGCTCTGGATCAATCTTGCGACATGGCTGAATGCGCCGGTCTCTACCACGCATGCGATCGTCGGCGCAGTGATCGGCGCCGGAATTGCCGCTGTCGGGCCTCAGCCCGTCAACTGGCAGGTCATGATAGAGATTTCCTCCAGCTGGATGACCTCGCCCCTGATCGGCGGTGTGATCGCCGCCGGCCTGCTTTTCCTCGTCAAGACCTTTATTATCTACCAGGACGACAAGGTCGCCGCAGCGCGGCGCTGGGTTCCAGTGCTGATCGCCATGATGGCAGGCGGTTTCACAGCCTACATGGTATTGCAGCTTGCATCTCCGGGCCGATTTTCGGCGCTAACTATCCTTGCATTGGGGCTACTTGTTTGTTTCGTTGCCTGGATTGCAGCAATGCCGATCGTCGCACGGCAATCGCAAGGCCTCGAAAACCGCAACAGTTCGCTGCGCATTCTCTTCAAATTCCCGCTGATCGGCTCTGCGGCGCTGCTTTCCTTCGCGCACGGCGCCAACGACGTTTCGAACGCCATCGGCCCCCTTTCGGCGATCGTGCGCGCAACGAGCGATCTTTCGGTGATCGGGGAAAGCAGCGCGCCGCTCTGGGTGATGCTGATCGGTGCCCTTGGTATTTCCGTCGGCCTGCTGCTTTTCGGCCCTCGCCTCATCCATCTCGTTGGCGAGCAGATCACCAAGCTCAATCCGATGCGGGCCTATTGTGTCGCGCTCTCGACGGCCTTTACCGTCATCGTCGCTTCTTGGTTCGGGCTGCCGGTCAGCACGACGCATATCGCGGTCGGCGCGGTCTTCGGCGTCGGTTTCTTCCGCGAATGGTACACGCGCAATTCCAAGCGCCGTATCGAATACATGCACCGCAAGGCTGAGGCCTGGGCGATCGATGAACCGGAAGATCCGAACGTTCATGAGGCGCGCCGCCGCTATCTGGTGCGGCGTTCGCATTTCATGACCATTATTGCCGCCTGGATCATCACTGTTCCGGCTTCGGGCGCGCTTGCGGCGTTGCTCTATTGGGTTATGTTCGCCCTTTTCGTTTGATCGGGATTATTTGAGATGCGCGCCAATTTCCGCATGCAGCGGCTTTTCGTCGATGCTTCCTTGTCGCCGGGCGCCGCTGTGGAGGCTAGTTCCGACCAGTACAATTATCTCGCCAATGTGCTGCGCATGACGGACGGCGCCGAAATTCTGGTGTTCAACGGCCGAGACGGAGAGTGGAAGGCAAGCCTTTCCTTTCCGACCCGCAAGCGCATCGTGCTGATGCCGACCGAGCAGACCCGGCCGCAGCCGGCACCGTCCGACCTGCACTACCTCTTTGCGCCGCTGAAGGTCGGCCGCCTGGATTACCTCGTGCAGAAGGCGGTCGAGATGGGCGCAGGCGTGCTGCGGCCGGTCATGACGCAACATGTTCAGGGCAAGATCACCAATCTCGACAAGCTGAAGGCCAACGCCGTCGAGGCCGCAGAGCAATGCGGCATCCTCGCCATCCCGGAAATCACCGAGCCGGTGAAGCTCTTCGACCTGCTCGACAACTGGCCGAGGGAGCGGCGGATCGTCTACTGCGACGAGGGCGATACCGGGCAGAACCCGCTGCCGCTGCTTTCAAAGATCAAAGAACGGCAGCTTGCGCTTCTCGTCGGGCCGGAAGGCGGCTTCTCGGAGGAGGAGCGTAACCGGCTGCGCGGTTTGGATTTCGTGACGGCCATCCCGCTCGGGCCGCGTATCCTGCGCGCCGACACGGCTGCGGTCGCGGCCATGGCGGTGATCCAGGCGGCGGTCGGCGACTGGAATTAACCTTCAAATCAGGCTCCGTTGAAACAGCCTGCTATTTTTTTGATGCGTCGTTGAAAGAATTTCACTTGCAACATACGTGAGAGCGGCACTAATCACCCTTCCAATTGTCCGGGCTACCGGGCGTTCCCCAGAATACAGGTTACGTTGAATGGCTCGCGATACTACAGACCAGACGCCGATTTCTTCGGTGCAGGAGCTGACCGATTATATCGCCGCGGGGAACAAGCCGAGCGAGAAATTCCGCATCGGCACCGAGCATGAGAAGTTCGCCTTCTTTCGGGCGGGCAACAACCCGGTTCCCTATGCCGGCGAAGCCAGTATCTCAGCTCTTTTGAAGGGCCTGCAGGCGAAGAACGGCTGGGAGCCGATCATGGACGGCGACAATATCATCGGCCTTTCCGAGCAGCACGGCATGGGCGCGATCTCGATCGAGCCGGGCGGCCAGTTCGAGCTTTCCGGCGCGCCGCTGGAAACGATCCACGAGACCTGCAGGGAATCCAATTCGCACCTCGCGACGCTGCGCGAAATCGCCGAACCGATGGGCATCCGCTTCCTGGGCATCGGCGGCAGCCCGAAATGGACGCTCGCCGAAACGCCGCGCATGCCAAAATCCCGCTACGATATCATGACCCGCTACATGCCGAAGGTTGGCACCAAGGGTCTCGACATGATGTACCGCACTTGCACGATCCAGGTGAACCTCGACTTCTCCTCCGAAGCCGACATGCAGAAGAAGATGCGCGTGTCGATGAAGCTTCAGTCGTTGGCAACCGCGCTCTTTGCCTCCTCGCCCTTCACAGAAGGCAAGCCGAACGGGCTGCTTTCCTGGCGCGGCGACATTTGGCGAGACACCGACAACCAGCGCTCCGGTCTACTCGATTTCACCTTCCGCGACGACTTCGGCTTCCATCACTATATGGAATGGGCGCTCGACGTGCCGATGTATTTCATTGTCCGCGACGGCCACTATCACGACTGTACTCACGTCACGTTCCGCCAGTTCATGAACGGCGCGCTGAAGGGCGAGGTTGCCGCTTGGGAGCCGACGATGGGCGACTGGACGAACCACCTTTCGACGCTCTTCCCCGATGTTCGCCTGAAGCGCTTCCTCGAGATGCGCGGTGCAGACGGCGGCCCGTGGCGCCGCATCTGTGCCCTGCCGGCCTTCTGGGTGGGCCTGCTTTACGACGAAGCGGCGCTCGATGCGGCCGACCAACTGACGAGGGACTGGACTTTTGCCGAAGTCAATGTGCTTCGCGAGGCCGTTCCGGCAGCGGGCCTGAGGGCCGAATTCCGCGGCCATGCCCTTTATGAGACCGCCCGCGAGGTCATCGGCATTTCGAAGGCAGGTCTGAAGTCGCGCAACCGGCTGAACAAGGAAGGCCAGGACGAGAGCATCTTCCTGTCGCCGCTCGATGAGGTGATGGCGAAGAAAGCCACGCTCGCGGAGGACCTGCTGGCGCGTTACAACGGCCGCTGGCAGCACTCCGTCGAGACGGTCTTCGAGGAATATCAGTACTGAAGCCTTCGGCAAAAAGCCGTTTGCGCATTCCCATTTCCGTTTATAGTGGCGATTCACAAGCACTACCAAGCGGGGGAGGACTGTCATGCTGCCACTCTTCGACATGATGATGCAGGCACAGAATGGCGCGGCGATGGATGCCATCTCCAAGCAGTTCAATCTTGCCCAAGAACAGGCAACCAAGGCGATGGCGGCGCTCATGCCCGCCTTTTCCGCCGGGCTGAAACGCAGCACGAGCAATCCCTATGACTTCATGGGCCTGATGCAGGCGGTCGCGTCCGGCAACTATGCCAAATATTTCGAAGATATGACGAAGGCCTTCACGCCGGAGGGCATCTCCGACGGTAACAATGTCCTCGGCCAGCTTTTCGGCTCCAAGGAGGTCTCGCGCGCCGTCGCCGCACAAGCCGCGCAGATGACCGGCATCGGCCAGGAGATCTACAAGCAGATGCTGCCGGTGATAGCTGATACGCTGATGGGCGGGATCTTCAAGCAAACAACCGGACAGATGGCCTCGCCCGTCAACCCCTTCGTCAATACCGCGATGGGCGAGACGATCCAGAAATGGCTGGAAAGCACCGGTTTTGCGCCGAAACCGAAAACGGCACCCGAGCCGAGCATCTTCGACAATCCGTTCACGCAGGCCATGCAGCTGATGTTCAGCACGCAGCGGCCGGAATCCAAGAAGGCTCCCGCCAATCCGTTCCTCGACAATCCTTTCGCCAAGGCCTTTCAGGACATGATGGGCGGCCTCAACCAGCCGGCGGCGCAAAAGGCGTCGGAGCCGCCGAGGGAAGAGGCCAAGGAACAGGCGGAGAACTATGTGAATATGCTCAACACCATGTTCGACAGCGGCCTGGAAGTGCAGAAGAATTATCAGAAAAGCATGGAAGCTATTTTCGACTCCTATCTACCTAAGAAGGGCCAACCTTCCCCCAAAACATAAAAAAACCCGGAGACGGCTTGGGAAAGCCGGTCACCGGGTCAAGGGGCAGGGCTATTGGCTATCACCCTGCGGGGAAAACTGGCCGCTCCTAATCGACGCAGGAGCGGAATATCGCGAGGCGCCAGCGGCGGCGCGCCGAGTTCGTCAGATGTGCCGACGGGTCCTCGACGAAGGTCGACGTCAACAGTGCGGCGGTGACGTCGGCCCGTGTCAGGCCGATATCCCGCAACTGATTGTCATCGAGATCATTCAGGCCATTGATCGCTCTGCGATTGCGGAATGAGCGAAAGAGAGCCGTCAGCGGCGCAAGGGTTCCGCCGAGACGTTGGGAAAACGTCGCAGGCTGCCTGGCACAGTCGAGTTCTACTGTCTGGTCAATCATGCGCATCGAACTCTCCTTTCTTTCGGGCGCAACAGCCCGCCCCTCCCGCGAGGTCTGAGCGGGAAGAAGGAGGGCTGAAACCTAGGCGGGACAGCAGGGTGTCTGTCCGTCACTTTGCTTGATTTGCATCCCGAAGATGCCAAAGACCTATTGATCAGTCCAACGAATGTTTCTAATGATTATTATCAGAGATCGTTATAGGTGAGCCCATGTCCGCGCCTCTTGATACTGACCAGTTGCAGACTTTCATTGCCATCATAGATTCCGGCAGCTTTACCAAGGCCGCGGATCGCGTCTACAAGACGCAATCCGCCGTCTCGATGCAGATGCGCCGCCTGGAAGAGCGGCTCGGCAAGCAGCTCTTCATCAAGGACGGCCGCGGCAACCGGCTGACGGTCGAGGGCGAGAAGCTTCTGAATTACGCTCGCCGTATCATCCGCCTCAACAACGAGGCGATCGCTGCTTTCGACGACAACCGCCTCGAAGGCATGCTGCGCATCGGTACGCCGGACGACTACGCCGACCGCTATATGCCGGAGATCATCGGCCGTTTCGCCAAGACCCATCCGAATGTCGAGCTTTACATCGTCTGCGAGCCTTCGGTGGATCTGGCCGAGCGCATGCACAAGGGCGAGCTCGACATCGCGCTGGTAACGCATAACCCGCGGGAACGCATGTCCGATGTCGTCAGAACCGAACCGCTCTGCTGGGTCGGCTCCGCCAACCACCCGATCCGCGACGACGCGCCGGTGCCGCTCGCTGTCGGCCGCCGCGATTGCCAGTGGCGGCAGCTCGCCTGCTCGGCGCTCGATGCCGTGGGCCGCGAGCACCAGATTCTCTTCACAAGCTGGTCATGCACAGTGGTTGCCGCTGCCGTGCTTGCCGGCATGGCGGTTTCGGTGATGCCAGAATCGGCATTACGGACCGGCATGAAGGTGCTGAGCCAGGCTGATGGCTTCCCTGCCCTACCGCCGGTGCAGATCGGCATCATGAAGCGCCCGGGAGTTTCTATCTCGCTGATGAATGCGATCACGGCGCATATCACCGCCTGCCTCGACAACATCACGCCTGCGGTGGTCGACGACAATCTGGAGCCGGATGTGAAGACGGGTTATGCGCGGCAGTATCCGCGCCTCAAGGCCGCCAATATGGTGCCGAGCTGGTAGGCTTCAGGCTGCCTCGGCAAAAAGCGAAGCGCGGATGACGCGCTTCCATTCGTCCAGCATCCTTTTTGCCAGCTTTTCTTCGCTCTTGACCGCGAGGCGGATCGACGCGCCGATCAGGTGGCTGAAGAGGTAAGTGCGCGCCTGCATGTCGACCTCCGGCATCTCCGGGGCGATGCGTTTTATCGCCGCGAGGAAGATATCGGCCACGCGATTGCTGTGGTCGATATTGAGCTGCAGAAGGTCCTGGTCGGTCTCCGTTCCCATCCAGACACCGAGATAGGTGGGATCGTTGCGGTATTCATCATAGTACCAGTCGATCATCACCGAGATCAGATCCAGTGCTTCATCGAGGGACTGGACGTTGGCAAACATGGCAGCCGTTTTCGCCTGGACTGCGGCCGCATGCCGGTCGAAGAGCGCTTTGACGATCGCCGCCTTTTCCGGGAAGTACTGGTAGACTGAACCGATCGGAACCTTGGCGGCGGCGGCAAGCTCGGTCATGCGCATGGCGCTGACGCCCTTTTGGGCGATCAGCTCTGCGGCAGCGGCAAGGATCAGATCGAGTCTCTGGATGCTGCGTTCCTGCTTCGGCTTCCGGCGGAGGCCGATGCGATCCATACCCTGCGCGCTCATATCGCTCCCACAATTTATCGTTGAGCGGCGGCAGATGACTCAAGCCGACGCATCCGAGCGATATGGCACGCAGGCATTCATGCGCCGTAAATCGAAAAGCTTGCATTTTAACGGATGCCGGAAGCATGTGAAAATCGGGGCGATTTGCCCCGATTTGGTCAGTCAAAGCTGTGAATCAGTTATTCGGCAGCCGGCCATCGGACATGAAATCCTCCTTACGGAAATGAGTTTTGAAACCCTCTGCGAGTTCCAACGGCATTGTTCTCCCATTGACATTCGATAATTTCCAATTCGTATTTAATGAAGGTATCAATCGGAAAAACTTATCATGTTGACGCTTCGCCAGATGCGCTATTTCGATGCCCTTGCGACCGCCCGGCATTTCGGGCGGGCCGCCGAGATGGTTCACATCAGCCAGCCGGCGCTTTCGGTGCAGATCATGGAAATGGAGGAATATCTCGGCGCCAAGCTGATAGAGCGGATGCGCACCAACACTATGCTTACCCAAAAGGGCGAGGAGGTTCTGCTGCATGTGCGCGCAATCCTCCAACAGGTCGATCTGCTAGAGCAGACGGCCAGGAAGGGCGGCGGCCCGCTGGAGGGGCTGATCCGAATTGGCATCATTCCGACGGTGGCACCCTATCTCGTGCCTCAGTTCATTCCGCATCTGCGCCGGACCTATCCGTCCGTCGACGTGGAGCTCAAGGAAGCAGTGACCGACCGGCTCATGGCCGATCTTTCGGCAGGCAGGCTAGATGCCGTCATCGCCGCCCTGCCCCTCGACATCGAAGGCATCAATACGCGGCCGCTCTTCACCGACCGCTTCTATATGGCGGTCGCCGAGAACGGCGAAAACGTGTTGCTGTCGCCGCTCACCGAGAACGAGGTGAATGTCGACCGGTTGCTGCTTCTGGAAGAGGGCCATTGCCTGCGCGATCAGGCGCTTGCCGTCTGCAGCGCCAGCAAGCGGAGCCTGGTCAATTTCGGTGCGACCTCCATGGCGACGCTGCTGCAGATGGTGTCGCACGACATGGGCATGACACTGATCCCGGAAATGGCGATCGCCACGGAGACCAGCCGCAACTCGATCCGTATCGTGCCTTTCGCCGAGCCTCAGCCCTCGCGCGAGATCGGACTTGCCTGGCGGCGCAGCAGCCACCGCGCCAAGGAGATGGACGCGCTGGCGGAGGCGATCATTGCCGCCTCGCCCGTTGCGCGCGATGCCGCCGCCTGATCAGGCAAGGTTCTTCTTCAGGAACTCGACGGTGCGGCCCCAGGCAAGATCGGCCGCTTTCTTGTCATAGCGTGCTGAAGACGTGTCGTTGTTGAAGGCATGGTTGGCGCCGTCGTAGATGAAGATCTGGACGCTCTTGCCATTTGCCTCCAACGCCTTCTTGTAGGCGTCGATGCCGGCGTTGATGCGGTCGTCGAGACCGGCATAATGCAGCATCAGCGCCGCCTTGATGTTCGGCACCTCTTCCGCTTTCGGCTGCGGGCCGTAATAGGCGACGGCCGCCTTCAGCTCCGGTGATTTCGTCGCAAAATTGTTGGCCACCCCGCCGCCCCAGCAAAAGCCGACAACGCCGACGTTGCCGTTCGAAACCGAGAGTGTCTTCAGGTATTTGAGGCTCGCTTCGGCATTCGCGACAGTCGCGGCAGCCTCAAGCTTGCTGAACATTTCCCGCGCCTGATCTTCGTTTTCCGGTGTGCCGCCGAGCGGCGAAAGGAGATCCGGCGCCAGCGCTACGAAGCCTTCCAGCGCCATGCGGCGGGCGACGTCGCGGATATGCGGGTTGAGGCCGCGATTTTCGTGAATGACGATGACGCTGCCGAGCTTTCCGGAGGCGTCCTTCGGCTCGACCAGATAGCCTTTCATCTCGCCGCTGCCGCCGGGATAGACGACGTCCTCAGCCTTCAGCCGCTCGTCGTTGGCCGGGACCATTTCGGCGCTCGCCTTGTTCGCCGCCAGCATCGGCGCGATGACGGCGGCAGCACCCGCCGATCCTGCAAGCTTCGTCAGCTTGTCCATGAAACTGCGGCGATCGAGCGTCAGATGCGTATATTCATCGTAGGCGTTTATCATCGCCTGCGTGATTTCCGGCTTGTCCATTTGAACCTCCTGTTCCCTGCGCAGCTCAGTGCCAAGTGAGGGAAGATAGGTCAGGGCCTGGTAACGCGAGGAACAAAACTGCGTTACCCGCTGAACGCCATCCAGCCGGCGAGCCACGCCCACATGACGGCAAGCACCACATAGCCCGCAGCAAAGAGTGGACTTCGGAAACGCATGCGATTGCTTGTCACATGTACGAACGCGTGGGCGTACCGCAAAGCGACAAAACTCCAGGCGAGCACGAGGGCAGCCAGATTGTCGGCCTCGGTGATGTAAAGCAGGATGCAGCAGACATAAAAGAGAACCGGCAGCTCGAACTGATTGGCGATGCTGTTCTTGACGAAGAGGCTTTCCGGCGGCTCGCTGCGGTTTTCGCGATAGTCCGAAAGCCGCGCCTTGCCCGCCTGCACCGCCTTCCGGCGGCGGACGCTGAGCAGTATGAAGAGGCCATAGACCAGCGCGACATGGGCGATGATGGGCCAGAACATCTCGTAGCCGGCCATGGTGTCTCCTTCGCGGCTTCTCTCATATTTTTCAAAGCAGTAGAGGAAAATCCCGGCACTTGCCAGCCTATCGCCGGTCGATATCGCCGGGTGAGAGACGGATCAGAAGGAAGCGAAGGATGACGATTGCCGAGACGACGAGTGCTGCGAATTTCAGCTTTGTCATCCAAGGCAGCAACGCCGCGGCGGATGAAGCGGCGTTGTCGTCGCCGAAGGCAATCAGGCTGGAGATATTCTCGGCATAATCGGCAAGGCCGTAGATGAACGGCAGGGCATAGATCGCCTTGATCAACGCTGGATGCATCGGCTTGCCGAAATAGCTGCCGCCTGGCTGGAGCTTCAGGACAATCGCGAAGAGCAGCATCGTCACCAGCGCAGGAAGGACGAGCTCCGGGCCGAGATACATGCCGCGCAGCAGCGCCTGCGCGACGTCGTTCTCGCTCAGCAGCTTCTGCATGGCGGCAACCGTGGGCTGATCATAGCCGGTGAAATAGGTATCGAGAACCGCTTCGCCGGTTTCATGCTGGAAAGGCAGGACGAAGCCGAAGGTCGTCCATGCCAATACTGCAAGGCAGAGAATGGCGAGCAGCCCGATCATCCAAGATGGTATCCGGCTACCCGCAGTCATGATCAGGCGCCTACGCCCGGATAGTTTGGGCTCTCGCGGGTGATCGTCACATCGTGGGCATGGCTTTCGCGAAGGCCGGCGCCGGAGATGCGCACAAAGGTCGCGCGTTCCTGGAACTCCTTGATATCCCTGCCGCCGACATAACCCATGGCCGCCCTCAGTCCTCCTGTGAGCTGGTGCAGGACGCCCGATACAGGCCCCTTATACGGCACTTGGCCTTCGATGCCTTCCGGCACAAGCTTCAGCGTGTCGCGGACTTCCGCCTGGAAATAGCGGTCCGCCGAACCGCGCGCCATGGCACCGACGGAACCCATGCCGCGATAGGCTTTGAAAGAGCGGCCCTGATAGAGGTAAACTTCGCCCGGGCTTTCATCGGTGCCGGCGAGCAGCGAGCCGACCATGACAGCCGACGCGCCGCAAGCGATCGCCTTGGCAAGGTCGCCGGAGAACTTGATGCCGCCGTCGGCGATCACCGGAATATCTTGGGCACGTGCGGCTTCGACAGCCGACATGATGGCCGCGAGCTGCGGCACGCCGACACCGGCGACAATGCGCGTCGTGCAGATGGAGCCCGGGCCGATGCCGACCTTGACGGCATCCGCGCCGGCATCGATCAGCGCCTTGGTGCCATCCGAGGTCGCGACGTTGCCGGCCATGACGCGGACCGAGTTGGACAGTTTCTTGACGCGGGTGACGGCGTCGAGAACACGCTGCGAATGGCCGTGCGCGGTATCGACCACGAGCAGATCGACACCGGCTTCGATCAGGCGCTCGGCGCGCTCAAAGCCATCATCGCCGACGCTGATGGCGGCAGCAGCGCGAAGACGGCCCTGCGCATCCTTGGAAGCATTCGGGTTCAGCTGCGACTTTTCGATATCCTTGACGGTGATGAGGCCAACGCAGCGGCCTTCCGGATCCACGACGAGCAGCTTTTCGATGCGGTGCGAATGCAGCAGGCGCTTGGCCTCCTGCTGGTCGACATTCTCCTTCACCGTGATGAGGTCCCGCGTCATCAGCTCGTGGATCTTCTGCGCCGGTTCGGAAGCAAAGCGGACGTCGCGGTTCGTCAAGATGCCGACGAGGCGGCCGGACTTTTCAACGACCGGAATGCCGGAAATACCGTGCGTCTTCATCAGCGACAGAGCTTCGGCGAGCGTCGCATCCGGGCCGATCGTCACCGGATTGATAACCATGCCGCTTTCGAACTTCTTGACCTGCCGGACCTGCTCGGCCTGCTCGATCGGGGTCAGATTGCGATGAATGACGCCGAGACCGCCGGCCTGCGCCATGGCGATCGCCAATCGGCTCTCAGTGACGGTGTCCATCGCCGAGGAGAGGATCGGGATGTTCAGGTCGAAATCGGTTGCGATGCGCGTTGCAATGTTCGTCTGACCGGGCATGACCTCGGAGTGACCGGGCTGCAGGAGCACGTCGTCGAAGGTGAGCGCGTCCGCTCCGGTTGCCGTTTCTATGATGCGAGCCATGGCCAATTTCCTTCAATCGAGAAAAATGCGACCCACCCGGAACGAATCGTCCGCACCGGTGGTGTGCAAGGGTTGCTTTGGAAGTTGGCGAGGGCTCGTAACACGTCTGTGAGAGGAAGGGAATAGCAAAACGCCCGGCGCATGCACCGGGCGTGTAATGGCTGCCATGCGCCTGGGATCAGATGTCGAACTGGTAGGTTTTCGGCACGAAACGGTAGCCCGTTCCCTCCTTCACCGCGAAGCCGACGGCAGGGAACGGCATATGGTAGCCGAGGAAGGCCGCCTTGTCGGTCGCGATCATATCGAAGACCTTCTTGCGCGAGGCAGCGGCCTGCGCCTTGTCCATGTCGAAGCGAACCTCCCATTCGGGATAGAGGAGCGACAGGATGTAGTGGTTGGCGGTGTCGCCGGCAAAGACGATCCGCTTGCCATCCGATTCGGCATGGAAAATCATGTGGCCCGGCGTATGGCCTGGCGCCAGCATCGCGGTCACGCCGCTCACGATCGAATCGCCTTCCTTGATGAAGGTGGTCTTTTCGGCGAGCGGAACGACATTGGATAGAACAGCCTTGTGACCGCCTTCGGCCGGCGTTCCCTCACGCGCCTTGCTGGACCAGAAATCGTATTCCGCCTGACCTGCCACATAGCGCGCATTCTTGAAGGCCGGAGCGCCGTTTTCCATGAGGCCGCCGATGTGATCGCCGTGCATATGGGTCAGCGCGACGACGGTAACGTCGTCGGCCGAATAGCCCGCAGCCTTGAGGCTGTCCTGCAGCTTGCCGAGGCCCCGCTCGCGGCCGGCGGCACCGAAGCCAGTGTCGACCAGAACGACGTCCGAGCCGGTATCGATGAGCGCCGGCGCATAGCTGTTCACGAATTTCTCCGCCGGCAGGAAATTGTCGCCGAGCAACTTCCTGACCACTTCGGGATCCTGGTTTGTCCCGAAAGTTTCGAAGGGCTTGTCCAGAACATTGCTGCCGTCTCTGATCGCAACGATCTTGAAGGAGCCGAGCTTGAACTGGTTGATCTCGGGCAGCGCCATTGCATTCATATTGCTTTGTTCTCCGCTTACGGCCGCTGAAGCCGTTGCTCTTAAAATAACCGGCGCAGCGAGCAGGCCGATGCCTGCGGCAAAAAGCGTGCGCCGCTTCATCCCCAAAGAAGCTGCCATTTATCCATCCTCCAATAGTGTGCGGTGCGTCGCCGCACCGACGCTGATGATTCTTGCAACCGGGATTCTCGCCCCGGCGGCTCAAACATATGTCAATTTTGAAAGGAGAAGTTGTCCGGCAAGCCGTCTCACGCACTAGTGATACGAACGTGTAACTCCAGCAGTTTCGGGGATTGGCAGAGGCGGCAACCGGGACTAAACAGCACATGCTCCCCGCCACCTCCGAGTCGTCAAGGCTTTTGCCTATGAACCGCATCGTTCCGCTGATACTCGCCGTCGCGCTCTTCATGGAGCAGATGGATTCCACCGTCATTTCGACCGCCCTGCCCGCGATCGCCAACGACCTGCATGTCGGGCCGATTACGCTGAAGCTGGCGCTGACCTCCTACATGGTGTCGCTTGCGGTCTTCATTCCGGTCAGCGGCTGGATGGCGGACAGGTTCGGCGCCAAGCGCATCTTCCGGCTTGCGATTTGCGTCTTCGTCATCGGTTCGATCTTCTGCGCGGCATCCTCAAACCTGGTCGAATTCGTCTTCGCCCGCTTCCTGCAAGGCATGGGCGGTGCGATGATGACGCCGGTCGGCCGCCTCGTTCTCCTGCGTACCACCCAGCGGAGCGAACTGGTTTCCGCCATGGCGCTGCTGACGATTCCTGCCCTTGTCGGTCCGCTCGCCGGTCCGCCGCTCGGCGGCTTTATCACCACTTATTTCAGCTGGCACTGGATCTTCCTGATCAACGTGCCGGTCGGCATCATCGGTGTCTGGCTCGCGACAATCTTTCTGCCGGAGGTTGAAGCAACGATGCCGCCGAAACTGGATTTCACCGGCTTCATGCTGACCGCGCTTTCCGCCGCTGGTGTCGTTTTCGGCCTTTCGGTCGTCAGCCTTCCGGCACTACCGCCGGCGATCGGCGTCACGTCCACCTTGATCGGCTTCCTTTGCGGCTATCTCTATGTGCGTCACGCCAAGCGCCATCCGGCCCCGATCCTGAACTTGAACCTCTTCCGTAACCCGACCTTCCGCACTGCGACGACGGGCGGCAACCTGTTTCGCATCTGCATCGGCGCCATGCCATTCCTGACTCCGCTCATGCTGCAGCTCGGCTTTGGCCTGACACCGTTCCAGTCCGGCCTCATCACTTTTTCCGGCGCAATCGGCGCAATCACCACCAAATTCATGGCGCGGCGCGTTTTCGCCGCTACCGGCTTCCGTACAACGCTTCTTTCGGCAGCCGCGGTCACGACTATCGTTACAATCGCGACAGGCTTCTTCACGCCCGCAACGCCGCATCTCGTCATCATCGCGGTGCTGCTCGTTGGCGGCTTCTCACGCTCCTTCATGTTCACCGGCGTGAACGCGCTCGCCTTTGCGGATATTGACGACAAGGAGGCAAGCCAGGCAACCTCGATGAGTTCGGCGATGCAGCAGATCAGCCTCGCACTCGGCGTTGCCCTGGCAGCAGCGATCCTCGAGACGTCCATCTATTTCCGCGGCGAGGCGCTGCAAGTCGCCGACTTCCACCTGGCCTTCTACGTCATCGCCGGACTGACGGTCGTGGCGATGATCCCCTTCATCCTCATGGACAGGAATGCAGGAGCACTGGTTTCCGGCCATGGCGCCAAGCGGGTCGGGCCGGCCATCGAGGCCGAGCAGCAGGCCGTGAGGTAGCGGCTATTCCGGACTTTCGCAGACGGCGGCAAGCTTGTTGCCGTCGGGATCGCGGACATAGGCGGCGTAGAAATTCGCGTGGTAGGAGCGCAAGCCGGGCTTACCGTCATCAGTACCGCCTTCCGCAAGTGCTGCCGCATAGAATGCATCGACATCCGCGCGAGTTTCGGCGCTGAGTGCCACCATGGAACCATTGCCGCCGGTGGCGCGGCGGCGATTGAATGGCGTGACGATCCACAGGCGCGACCGCGTGTCGCCGTCGGCGGAGTAACCGATTTCCTCGTCAGAGAGACGTTGTAGCTTGTAACCGAGCACCGGCAGCACGGCGTCATAGAAGCGCCGGGCGCGTTCGATGTCGTTGGTTCCGAGAGTGACATAGAGAAGCATGAGGTCGCGGCATTCCAATCCTGTAAGCCGTCATCATCGCCATAGACGATACCAAAGATCAAGCTTCCGCAACGTCGGTGGCCGACTTGCGGCCTTTAAAGCCCTTCGCCAGCAGGAACATCTCGACCGATTCGGCGCGCGAGGAAGCGGGCTTGACGTGCACAACCTGGCGGAAATGCTGTTTCAGCATGTTCAGCAATTCGCGCTCCGTGCCGCCCTGAAAGGTCTTGGCGAGGAAATGGCCGCCCTCGCCCAGAACCTCAACGGCAAAGTGCGCCGCCACTTCGCAGAGATGCATCGTGCGCAAATGGTCGGTGCGGTGGTGGCCGGTGGTGGGGGCCGCCATGTCGGACATCACCAGGTCCGGCGTGCCGCCGACCGCTTCCATCAGTTTCGCCGGCGCTTCCGGATCAAGAAAATCGAGCTGCAGGATCTTCACGCCGGGAAGCGGCGCCATTTCCAGGAAATCGATGGCCGCAACGCGGATATCCTCGTCGGTCGAGCCGGTCACCTTGGCGGCGATCTGCGACCAGCTGCCCGGTGCGGCCCCGAGATCGATGATGCGGCGGGCGCCTTTGAGGATATTGTGCTTCTCGTCGATCTCCAGCAGCTTGAAGGCAGCGCGGGCCCGATAGCCTTCGAGCTGCGCGCGCTGCACGTAAGGATCGTTGATATGGCGCTGCAGCCACTGGCGCGATGAGGCCTTGAGCTTCTTTTTCTTGACGCGCTGGCCGAGCTTGCGGCCGGTGCGGTTGCCCGCGATCGGTGCCTTTGTCATTCATTCCTACCTTGCGCGCTGGCCGCGGCGGTTTCGATGACGCCGCCAGACGCCGTCGTCCGCCATCATGTCGGTCAAGAGGCCTTCCCTCAAGCCGCGATCGGCAACGCGCATGCGCGGGCTCGGCCAGCGGCGGCGGATCGCCTCCAGAATGGCGCAGCCGGCGAGCACCAGATCGGCGCGGTCCGGCCCGATGCAGGGATTGGCGGCGCGGCTTTCGAAATCCCAGGAGAGGAGCTTCGCCTGCATGGCCGAGACCTCGTCATCCGAAAGCCAGATGCCATCCACCTTGCGGCGGTCGTAGCGCGGCAGGTCGAGGTGGACCCCAGCCAGCGTCGTTACCGTGCCGGACGTGCCGATCAGGTGAAAGTCGCCCGAATGTGCGATCTCAATTTCTGGGCAGTCGAAGCGCGCAAGCATGCCGCCCACTTCCGACACCATGGTCTCGAAGCTCTCGGGTGTTACATGTTGCCCGCCATGGCGCTCGGACAGCGTGACGACGCCGACCGGCAGCGAGGTCCAGTGGGTGATGTGATTGGCAAGGCGGCTGAAGCGGCTCTCGCCGATACGGATCACAGCGATTTCCGAGGAACCGCCGCCGATATCGAATAGCACGACTGAACGTGTTTCGCGGCCGACCAGTGACGAGCAGCCGGATACGGCAAGGCGCGCTTCGGTTTCGCGGTCGATGATTTCGAGTTCGAGGCCGGTTTCCGCCACGACGCGCTCCAGGAAGATGTCGCCGTTTGCGGCCTGACGGCAGGCTTCGGTAGCGATCAGCCGCATGCGGCGGATCTCGCGGCTCTTGAGCTTTGAGGCGCAGACACGCAGCGCATCGACGGCGCGGTCCATCGCCTCGCTGGAAAGGCGGCCACTGGCAGCAAGCCCCTCGCCGAGGCGGACGATTCGCGAAAAGGCATCGACGACGCGGAACTGGCCCGGCCGGGTGGGTTGGGCAATGAGCAGGCGGCAGTTGTTCGTGCCGAGGTCAAGCGCGGCATAGAGTTCGTCCGGCCAGGGATGCTCGCCGGCGCGATCGCGGCGCTCGCGTTCAGGCGGCCGGCCGCTGCGATTGAAGCCATCGTCTCGAGGCTCGGAATGCCCATTGGCTTTTGCGATCACTGGGGCTTTCGCGATCGCTGGAGCTCTCGCAATGGCGGAATTCTTGGCAGTGGCAGTAAGCTCGGCCGCGATCGCTGGCTGATCGACGGCCTTGCCGGGCGCCAGTGGTCGTCCCTGCAGGCCGCGTTTTCCGCGGTGCTTGCGCCGGTTGCGGCGGCTGGACGAAGCCTCACCATCTGTCCGCGCGACTGGAGCCGGCTTTTCATGCTGCTGGATCGCTGGGGATGCGCCGTCAGGGCGCTGGCCGCCGTTACTGCGGCGGCGGCGTTTGCGCTTGCGGGCCGGGTTCCCGGCCGCAGCTTCCATCGGGCGCGCTGCCTCTCCGGATGTCTCGGAGGAGGCATGCGAAGCGGCATGAGGCGCGTTGCGGGACTGGTCGCCCCGTTTGCCCTTGCGGCGCCGGGATTTCTTGCCGTCCCTGCGCACTGCCGCTGACGCCCCGTCAAATTGCGGCTTTGCGCCGCCTTCGGGGTCTTCCACGTTTCGTTTTCCACGCGCCGCGCAAGTCCATGACGGTATGCAGCAGGCGCTCATTAGATTTTTGCGTTGCCGCGAGAATACCAGCGCGATGCAAAATCGCCAAATTCTTTTTGGATTCAAAAATAGAGACCTGCTCAACCTCACCCGATCAGGGTGTGGAAATTTTTCCAAACAGGTATTTGCATTCCTCCGGCTTTTGTTTATAAGCGCCGCACACCAGCGGAGCCGCTTTGCCGGCCGCACGCTGCTGGGGAATAGTTCAATGGTAGAACAGCGGACTCTGACTCCGTCGATCTTGGTTCGAATCCAGGTTCCCCAGCCAATTCTCTCTAAATCCCTTTAATTCCTTGATTTTCCAGTCGTGCCGGATATCGTTTTGGCATCATTGGCGACCTGATGCCCAGAACTGTAGCCCACAGGTGATGCCGACGCGAAAACTGCGTAGCGGCGTCGCAGGTGGCAGGCAAGGGCAACTTTCCCATGGCGGTCCGCCACGACGTCGAGAACCTTATTCGCCGCGGCAATATCCTTTACTGGCGCGCACGTGTTCCCACTTCATTTGTCAGGTGCCGTCCAGGCGGCCGGCTTTCACTGAGCCTTCATTGTTCCGATCATAAAAAGGCGCAGATGATTGGCCGAAAACTCAACCTGCGCCTGGCCGAACTGAAGACAGATCCGAAGGAAGTCATGTCGACGAAGGATCAGCTTCGAAAACTCTTCGAGCATGTTCTGCTCCCACGTTGTCCTCGCCGCCCTAATCTGTGATCGCCTTTCCATGGACAAGCGACGGGGATTCTCCATGGAGACTACATTGGAGGTTCTCACGACCAGAAATTCTGGACGTGAGGTTCACCGGCAATGGCCGGACGAGGTCAAGGCGCAGATCGTTTCGGAGAGCCTTCGGCCTGGTGCGATGGTGAAAGAAGTGGCAGAGCGGCATGGTTTGAACCCAAACCACTTGTCCACCTGGCGAACGATGGCGCGGCAGGGCAAGCTGGTTCAAGGGATCGGGATGGCTCGAGATGACTGGCATCTCTATCAATGGGGCGACAAGGTTGAGGTGATCGCGCCCAAGGGACTGCAGACCCCAGTTAATGGCTATCAAAGGTCGGATTTCAAAGCCTTGCCATGATCGGCTTCCGAGCACGGACCTCCACGCAGAATATTTCAGGCCGCATTTCCAATGCCCCGTTCGCGGTTGCCGGCGCGCGCACCGCGAAGCTGGAAGGTTGCATGGATTGGTCGCACAAAGACAACGTCTGCTTCTCGAGATGAAACATCGCATGGCAACGGCAGATTGGGACGCAAGGCGGAGAAACGCGCGGTGATCGCTAGAGGGAAAGTTGGGACCCCAAAAGCGAAAATAATTGCCGCAAGATCCCTCCTGTTGACTGAGGCCCAAAGCCAGGCACAAAGCTGGGATCCACGGTCGCTCGCGATGGGAAAACAGAGGGAATTTCAAGGCGATTTTGATAGGCCATTGAAATCATGTGAGGATCCAAGATCCCAGGCAGGCGCAATTTAGGCCTGTAACGCTTCTTCTCGCTGTACTAAGTATTCCCAGTAATTCTGCAGTTTTTTCAGCTATTTGGTTGGATTTTCCCACGCGGCGCTGGCGGGAACGTCATTCTAGTTCGTAGCAATCTGCGATCACACAAAATGATGGCTGGGGATCCGATCCTGAGCATCCGAAACCGCTTTCGGAATGCGCCCAAATGCTGACTCCCAAAGATTTTCGCGCCTCCTATGGCAGACCCTTCGCCTGTCGCCCTGCGCTCAGGTCGACGCAGCCGCGATTGCCTCATTGTGTTTGGCCAAGGCCTGCTGGGCCGCCGCGGCGACGTCCTGTCCCCTGTCGCCTGCAACTTGAACCGTCGGAAAGGCCGGCTTGATATCATTGTCGTGAAAGGCCTTGTTGATCATCATCAGCGCCCGCCGCTTCAGGGTGAACTGCTCGCCAGGAACAGTCGTGAACTTCATCCGCAGGATCAGGCCCGAGTCGCCGAGACTGTCGATGCCCTGCATCTTGAGGGGCTCGATGGTGATCGGAGCCAGTTCCGGATCGACGAGCAGTTCCTGTCCGATCTTCTTGATAATCTTGCGCGCCTTGTCGACGTCGGTATCGTAACCGACCGTGACCGTGAGCTTTTCGACGACCCAGTCGCGGCTGAGGTTCTGGACCGCGCCAAGCTCGCTGAACGGAACGATGTAGATCGCGCCGCGATGATGGCGCAACTTCACCGACCTTAGGCTGAACGACTCGACGGTGCCCTTGTAGCTGCCGCTTGATATGTATTCTCCAACCCGGAAGGCATCATCGAGCAGGTAGAACATGCCGCTGATGATGTCCTTGACAACGGTCTGCGCGCCGAAGCCGATGGCGACGCCGACGACCCCTGCCCCGGCGATCAGGGGCGCGATCTCGACGCCGAGCGACGACAACGCCATCATGATCGCGACTGCGACGAACAGGATCATCAGGACATTCTTCAGGATCGGCAGGAGCGTTCTGATCCGGGCCCGCCGCCGCTCCCGCTCGCTGCCGGCTTCGTGCGCTGATTCCGTCTCACCAAGCTTCCTGTCGATCAGTACCTTCACGACATTCCAGATAAGGTCAAGCACAAGCAGGATAATGCCGGCACTCAGCGCTCCGCGCATCAGCCGCAAGGCCCCGGTATCCTGGGCGGCGATCGAGGTCAGATTAATGTCGAGGACGTCCGCCAGCAGAATGATAGCACCGACGATGAGCGCCGCGCGAATTCCCCGTTCAACCATGACCGAGACGACACCCGGCCTGGTCTTCTCCTCCGAATCGGGGATGCTGCCCTGCAGAAAATTGTCGACCGCCGCCCGTGTCAGGGCAATCGCGCCGGGTAGTGCCGCGGCGGCGACGGCGATCCAGAACAGCTTCATGGCCCCTGCCACCCACAGAAGCCAGAGCGCGGTGAAGTAAACCGTCCACAGCCAGTTGCGCGCATGTTGGCCGATGCGGCCGAAGCGACTTGCCTGATCCGTCGGTTGGAGCGTCACCGGACGCCGCCAAACCGCCTCGATGCTGAGAATGAGGAGAACAATCCCGAGCGCGTATGCCGCCACCTGCCGGGCGGGTTCCGAAAAGCCGAGAGTTACGAGAAGATGCACCGTCACCGAACCGAAGGCGAACCATCCCACCGCATAGCCGAGCCGCCTCGTCCAATGGGCCGCGGCCTGGTCGGTGATGGGGACGACGCGGAAACGCTGCGCATCGGCGAAATTACCCGATCCGGACGGCGCAAGCAGGAAATCGAAAGCGACGCCAGCGAGCCGGAAGATCATCACCGCGAACAGGTAGCCGACGACGATCTCACGGACGAGCGGCGGCCATTCGAAGGCGAGGAAGAAGCCGATGCTGCCGAGGGCGAAGGCCAGCACATAGCATGTCGACCACAGCAGTCTTGCGGAGATTGCGGCGAGCCTGTCGCGCACGGTCAGAAGCTGACCCGATGCGATCCATGCGCGCCAGCCCCTGCTGATCCACCGGAAGCTCCATTGAGCCGCCAAACCGGCAGCGACGAAAGCAAGAACGAAGAAGATCGGTCGCGCGCTCTGGCTCGCGTCGAGCTCGCGTTGCAGGACGGCGGCCGCACCTCCGGTTTCCGACGGAAACGAGCGGACACCCTCCAGCAGGTCGGCGGCGTGGGCGCGGAACCTCGTCGCGAATTCGGCATACGAGACGCTCGGCCCCTCCGGTATTGCTGCAGGGGACGAAGCCGTGGCGGCAGGATTGGCGCTCAGCAACCAGGATCGCACCTGCGGATCGTCGACCAGTTCGAGAAAGCGCCGAACTTTCTCCGCCTGCGCCGCGTCCGGAGCCACCGCCTGCGCGAAGGCCGACGGAGAAACCAGAAGAACGCCGACCGCAATGACAACGCCGGCAACGGCCATTCGGATGAACGCGAACATTCCCTTTGAAAGCAACATTTCCATCGTGTTTCTCTATTTTCGGGCATTTGCCTCAAGTCAGACCGATTGCGCCTGTCGTCTATTTCCTGCAGTGCGGATCCGACCCGAGCCGACAGTCTGGCGGCCGCTTCGGCCGCGAAGTATTTTTACCGCCGAGCGCGTCGAGCTGACAGAGGCACTGAGCCTGGCCTTGGCGGCGTTCACGTCCACCTCTTCCGCCTTCAGCACCGCGAAATCTGTCGCCGGATTGGAAGGCAGCTTGTTTGGCCAGGCGACGTCCCCGACCTTTCGGGCGCTCGCTGGAGGGATGGACACGGTGATGTCGGCGAAGGCCGGAGCGCGGGCGCGTTCGCCGCTAAACATCTCGCCGGGGATCGCAGACCGGCTGCGCGTCGTCGTGATCAGCATATCGACGCGACTCAATTTGAAAGACGTGTCTGCGACCGGCGTCAGGACACCCTTCGGATGCCATCTGCAACCCGACAGAACGATGAGCATCCCGCATACGAATATCCGTTGAAGATGTCGGGCAGGTGCCGACGTCATCGTGCGGCTATTTTTGCTGTTCACCCAGCACCCCCGTAGTGATCGCGCGGTGTCTGTCCCGCGCCCCGTTCCGATGCCGGGCTCTGAAACACTACGCGACGACGAAGCCGCACGCCCGTAACATCCTGTAGGTTACGGGGTGGCTTGCCGCGTTTCCCCTGCCGACCCGCGCGCCCGCAGTCGCGACTGGGCATCAAAGCGGCCAGCGAAACCCATGCTCGAGCATCAGTGGCCGTCCGACACCACGGTCGAATCCGTGATGGCGGCTTCCACGCCATCCGGAACCGGCATTCCCGCCTTGCGTATTCCCGTGATCAAGCGCAGTTGATCCCCCGGCTGGATGTTTCTGATCTTGAGTTCGGCCGCAATGTTCGGAACGAAGTCGGGCCGCATCTGCATGAACGTCTCCCCCTCCCGGCGGGCGTCCTCCGGCATCCCAGCCTCGGCGTAGATGATCGCCGCCACCACATGGAAAAGCGGGAATTTCTGCAGATCCGCCTGTCTGATCCCGGCGACCGCAGCCGGATAATCTCCCAGCATGAAGGCGGCGAGCGCGCGGGTTCCATGGTAGTAACCGGCAGCACCTGGATTGAGGGGAAGGGCCTGATCCAGAAGCGCCGCGCCGCGCTGCCATTGCCCACCCATGGCCAGTCGGGTTCCGAACTCCGCCATGAGTTCGGTGTCGTTGGGGTTCGTCGCAAGCGCCAGCTCTCCGATGCGCATGGACTCGGCAAATTGCTGATTGAAGAACAATGCGGTCATCAACGCCTGAAGACCGCGGGTGTTGTCGGGATCGAGCTGGATTGCGCGTCGCGCCGCCTGAAGCGCCCGCTGCATAGGCGGAGGCATCTCGGATCGCGAATTGAACTTGAACCGCTCCTCATCCAGATAGACGATGGACAACATCGCCCATGCGGTTGCATAGCTCGGGTACTGTGTCACCGCCTTCTCGAGACACACCCCGACGTCCGCATGACGCTCGACGCTCAGCTCGGCACGATAGGCATAGAAGCTCAGCGTGCATTCGTAAGCACCGCGATCGTCGGGAGGAGGCTTTGCGGAATCGACCTGCGCCATGACGCCGTATGGTTGGGCGACAGTTGCCGCGACCTTGTTTGCGACCGCCATCTGGATGGCGAACAGATCACGTGTCTGCAGGTCGTTCTCGTAGTCCTCGGACCATAGGATGGAGCCGTCCGAGGTGTCGAGAAGCCGCACCGTCACTCGAATGCGGCTGCCAGACGTCCTCACGCTACCATCCAGCAGATAGCGCGCGCCGAGTTCATTCCGGATTTGCGACACACCAACGCCTGGCGAGAGAGATGCCGACGTTTCACGTCCGAACACCTTGATCTCCTTGAAGCGTGGAAGGGCAGTAAGGAGTTCTTCGGCCAACCCCCGCGCATAAAGCTCGGCACTAGGTCCATCCCCAAGATTCGCGAACGGTGCGACCACCAAGGTTGGACGAACCGGTATGCCGGTCATCCTCACGGAATCAATCATAGGTCGGACGTTGATCCAATAGGCAGATCCGACAAGACCGGCGACGACGGCGAGAGCCGTCGGGATCGGCCATCTCATGCGCCACCAAGGAGCGGCGATCTGATCCAATGGCCTGGGCCGTGGCACAGCCTCGGCGATGATGGGTTCGGCAGGTTCGTTCCAAGCAAACGTCGGAACGTATCCGCCCTTGGGAAGGCCGATCCTGACTGGATCGTTCCGGCCAGCCACCAGATAGTAGCGTTCGAGTTCCCGGCGCAGCGTGCCTGCCTCGATCCGCACGACAGGATCGTCCTGGGTGAAGCTCTCGGGTCGCTTGAACACCTCGATCGCAATCGAATAGCCCTTGATCCGGTGTCCACGTCCGGCGAGGGCCTCCTCGACGAGGTAACTAAGGAAGACGCCTGTGCGTCCTACCCTGCGAAATTCAGGGCTTGAGACGATCCGCTGAAGCTGAGCGAGGACGTCTTGCGAACTGGGGACGGCGCCCGCCGGAATGTTCGATCCAGCTTGCTCGCTTGTTGATGGCCGCATCGGTTTATACACGTCCACCGCCATGGCTGAAGCAGTGTCTTCCGTCGGCGCCCGAACAGAGAACACGGGTATATAACTACCTTTCGGAATGCTGAGGACAACAGGATCTGCCCTCCCGCCAGTCAGGTAGTAGTGCTCCAAGGACCGGCGAATGTGACTGGCAGCGATGCGTACGATCGGATCATTTTGGGGGTCGAACGTGCTGTTCCGCCCGAATACTTCCACGGCGACTGAATATGCCTTTATCCGTTCTCCTCGACCGGACAGGCTCTCATCGACCACATAGTCAAGAAATCGATGTTCTCGTTCCGTCGCGCGGAAATCGGTGCTTTGCTGGATACGCGAAAGCTGCTCGCGGCAGGCCCCTTCGGCGGGCCGCATGTCACCCGGTTCTAATGCCCCTGCATGAGTCACGGCACCCCCCAGTGCGTGCACGATGGTTCGCCCGCATCGTCCAATTGCAAGCTATATACTACGCGCATGGTCCAAATAGCGATAGCTAATGTTCGGTTTCATGAGGCCGGGCATCGACCCGGATTGGGGAGTCTGCTCCCGATACACCACGTAAACTACAGCAGTTCTCTACGCTGGCAGCAAAATCGCGCCTAGTCTCCCTTCAACGGTGGCGCGATGGCGACGAATGACGAAGTGACTCGCAAAGAGCAGGCATTCTCGGCTGCGGCCCGACGGTTTCCGCAGGCGGAACTGTCGATCCGAAGACTGATGGGCAGGAGCGAGGACTTCTGCGATCTCTGCGCGGATCTGGCCGAGGCCGAACGGGCGCTCGCCAATGTCGTGGAGACAACGGCCGCACTTTGCGAAGAGCGACGGCGTGAATGGCAGGAGCTGATCGACCATCTCGTCAACGAAGTCGCCGAAGCGATAGGAGAAAGCGAAGGTCGGGGGCCGCGCCCGACAGGATGACCGCCGATGCCGCCATAGGCGAGGCGCTGGAAAACCGACACCCGACGCGTGGGAAGTTCTAGGGCAAGTCAGTGAACATACCCTGAAACGGAGGTTGAATGACATGAAGCAAGAGAACATCAGTGCCAGTGTCTGTGTCCGATCACGGCGTCGAGCCGTCGGCCTGGCGGCTGCGGTGATCACTGCGGGCCTGGCGGCTGCGCCGGCCTGGAGCCAGAGCGTCATCGATCCCGACGCGGATTCCGTCCTGCGTGCCATGGCCGACCAGTTGAAGGCGCTCAAGGAGCTCAATGTCGAATACGACACCGATCACGAGATCGTCGACAGGCAGGGCCAGAAGATCCAGTACAGCGCCTCCGGATCCATGGCCATCTCGCGTCCCAGCGGCCTGTCGATGACGCGGAAGGGACCATATGCAGACGTTCAGGTCACCTTCGACGGCAAGGTCGTGTCGCTCTATGGGAAAGGTTTGAACGTCTACGCGCAATTTGACAGCCCCGGACCTTCAATCGACGAGGCTGTTCAGGAGTTCCGAATGCTGACAGGCCTCGATGCCGTCGGCGCCGACCTGCTGGCTGCCGATCCCTATGCCGCCCTGACCGACGGGGTAATATCGGGATCGCTTGTTGGAACCTCCTATGTCGGAGGCGTCGAATGCGACCATCTGGCGTTCCGCAACGACGTGGTCGACTGGCAGCTCTGGATCAGCAAGGGCGATCAGAAGCTGCCGATGAAATACGTGATAACCACGAAATGGGTGACCGGCGCGCCGCAGTACACGCTTCGTCTGCGCGACTGGAGCACCAACAAGGTTGATGCCAAGACGTTCTCCTTCACCCCGCCGGCGGAGGCCAAGAAGCTCGATGCAGTCTACTCCGACGCGATCGGCGACCTCGTACTGGAGTCACATGAATGAGCACGCAGCGAACCTTCCGAAAGTACGTCTCGGCCGCGGCTATCGTCGCCGCCCTCGTGGTGACCGACGGCTGGGTGGCCGGACAATCAGGCCACGTCAGTTTCATCATCACCGAGGCGGAGGCTCGGGTCGGCCGGCCGTCGACTCCTGGCAGCGTGGCGGGCGTCGCAAGGCGCACAACGCGCCGCACGGTCCGTCGCTCGGCGATCTACGTCGCCGCGCTGCCGGCCGCCTGCGTTAGGACGAGCATCAGCGGTGTCTCCGTCTGGCGGTGCGGCGGCACCTACTATCAGTCCTATGGAGGCCGCTACGTCGTTGTCTACGTGGACTGACCGAATGCGATTTTGCGGCCCCACCGGTTCAACAAGACCTGGCAGCCGCGCGATTTCGAGCTGGCGGAGTAATCCATTCGCCCGCCGTTGAGACGATCAACAGTTGATACGGTGATCGTCGGCGGTGGTTTCGCCGGGGTGACTGCCGCGCGCGAATTGACGATGCGCGGTCTCAATAGGGGAAGGAACACCATCATGAGGCCTATCCGTAACCAATCGCGCCTCTATCGCGCTTTGACTATCGCAAGCGTCCTCGTCGTCTCACCGGCGGCTGCGCAGACGACGAACACCGATGCCGGCACCCTCGATCCTTCGTCCGCCGCACCGGGTAAGGCGCCGGGCTATTCGCCCTACGCGCAACGCAATTTCCCGAGCCGCGTGTTCTGGGGAGACACGCATCTGCACACCAGCGCGTCGCTGGACGCAGGGGCCTTCGGCACCCGGCTCGGCTTCGAGGACGCCTACCGCTTAGCCCGCGGCGAGGAGCTGACCGCTTCCGGCGGCGAGCGGGTGAAACTGTCGCGCCCCCTCGACTTCCTGGCCATCACCGACCACTCCGACAACATGGGCTTCTTTCCGGCTCTCTTCGCCGGGAAGCCCGAAATGCTCGCAGACCCGACGGGCCGGCGGTGGTACGACCTGGTGCAAGCGGGCGGCCAGGACGGCGTTACCGCCGCCCTCGAGATCATCGACAGCTTCTCACGCGGCAAGTTTCCGAAGGCGCTGGAGTTTTTGCCGGGCTCGGAGGGGTTTCGCTCGACCTGGGATCAGATCATCGCCGCGGCGGAAAAATACAACGAGCCGGGTCGTTTCACCGCCTTCATCGGTTATGAGTGGACCTCGCAGGTGCCGCCTGGCAACAATCTTCATCGTGTCGTGATCTACCGCGACGGTGGAGACAAGGCGGCGCAGACCCTTCCTTTTACGACCTATCCTCCGCTCGGCAGTACGACCCCGGAGGATTTGTGGAAACATCTCCAGGCCTATGAAGACAAGACCGGTGGGAGGATCCTTGCCATTTCGCACAACGGCAATCTCTCAAACGGCTGGATGTTCCCGACGGAGACCAATCCCGCCACCGGTCAGCCGCTGTCGGCGGACTATGCGGAGAAGCGCGCCCATTGGGAACCGCTCTACGAGGTAACGCAGATCAAGGGCGACGGCGAGGCGCATCCCTATCTCTCGCCCACCGACGAATTCGCCGGCTACGAGCTATGGGACAAGGGCAACCTGAACCTCAGCGAAGTGAAGAAGCCGGAAATGCTGCAGAGCGAGTATGCGCGCACGGCGCTGCAGACCGGCCTTCAGCTCGAGGCGAAGCTTGGCGTCAACCCCTACAAGTTCGGCATGATCGGCTCGACCGACAGCCACACGTCCCTCGCCACCGCCGAGGAGGACAACTTCTTCGGCAAGCACACCGGCGCGGAACCGAGCCCTGATCGCGCGCATCACGAGTTCATGCGCAACGGCGACGTGTTCCTGATGGGTTGGCAGCAGGTCGCGTCCGGCTATGCCGGCGTCTGGGCGACGGAGAACACGCGCGAGGCGATCTGGGACGCCATGCGCCGCAAGGAGGTCTACGCGACCACCGGTCCGCGCATGCTGGTGCGGTTCTTCGGCGGCTGGGACTTTACCGATGCCGACGCCCAATCGCGCAGCCCAGCCTTCGCAGGCTATACCAAGGGCGTGCCGATGGGCGGCGACCTCAGTGCGGCGCCGACCGGCAAGTCCCCGACCTTCCTCGTCGCGGCGCTTAAGGATCCGCTTGGCGGCAATCTCGACCGTATCCAGATCGTCAAGGGCTGGATCGACGACGCCGGCGCACGCCAGGAGAAGGTGTACGACGTTGTCTGGTCCGATGATCGGGCACCGGGCGCCGACGGCAAGCTGCCTGCGGTCGGCAATACGGTCGACGTGGCGAGGGCCACCTGGACGAACACCATCGGCGCTTCCGAACTGATCAAGACGTGGACCGACCCGGAATTCGATGCCGCGCTGCGGGCGGTCTATTACGCCCGCGTACTTGAGATCCCGACGCCGCGCTGGACCGCTTATGACGCGGTGCGCTTCGGCATCAAGATGCCTGCCGAAGTGCCGATGTTCGGGCAGGAACGGGCCTACACTTCGCCGATCTGGTACACGCCTGAACGATAACTGCGGAGGCTACGCCATGTGGAAAAATGCTCCAGCAAGCACGGTCCCACGTCACCGACGGTGGTCCCGGCTGCTCGCGACGGCGGCTCTTCTCGCCGCCGTCGCCCCGCCCTCCGCTGCCGCTTGCGGCTATGAAAACCCCAACGATATAGCCCTCGGCCTGCTGAACTGGGTTTTTCCGAAGTCGCTCTATGTACGCACCGCGGTCTCCCAGGCAGAGCAGGCCGGCATGCTGCCGCCGCGCCCAGAGAATCCAGCAAAAAGGGATCTGTTCGGGAGCGGATTCCGCCGGGCCGCCGAGAGCATGACCGGACTCGGCGCGCGGATGAACGCCGCCGCTTCGGCGACCGGCAAGAGCCCGAGCTTCTCGGTCGTGCTGATACCGGCCGTGATGTGGACAACTTACACGCCGACGGAAGGGGGCTATTCCGTCCACGTCCATGCCGACGGGCCGGCGAAGGGCGATATTGTCATCGTAACGGACGAAAAGGTCGTCCGCGCGCTTGTCGATGGATCGTTCGATTCCGCCGCTGCAGAAAGACACGGCCTGGTTCGGTTCTATGGTTCGGCGAACGGCCAGGATCAGGTCCGAGCGGCGCTTGCAGCCCCGCCGACGGCGTTACGCCGGCTGGGCGATCACGGCATGCCGGCGCTGCAGGCAGAGGAATCCGACCCGCTCTACTGTGGACCAGGCGACCACGACGTGTTGATTCTGCAGGCGGGGGAACCCGCCCGGCTGTACTCGTTGCCTTCGGTCGAGCAGAAATGAGGAATGTCATGAAGCTGCTGCGCGAACCGCTGCTGCATTTCCTCGTCATCGGCGCGGTCCTCTTCGGAGTGTACCAATGGGCGACCGGTGACGAGACGGCTCCGGACGAGATCGTCGTCAGCGCCGGCCAGATCGCCAGTCTGCAGGCGATCTTCAGCCAGACCTGGCAGCGGCGGCCCACGGCCAAGGAAACGGAAGCACTGGTGGATGAATACATCCGCGACGATGTTTTCTATCGCGAGGGCATCGCCATGGGCCTCGACCGCGACGACGCCATTGTCCGCCGCCGGATACGGCAGAAGATGGAGTTCGTCGCCGACCTCGCCGCCGATGTCCAACCGACCGACGCCGAATTGAGGGCGTTTGTGGCCGATCATCCGGATCGGTTCAGCGGCAAGCCAAGCGTATCCTTCACGCAGGTCTACTTCCCGTCAGGCGCGCAAGCAGCAAACGAAGTAGAGGTGGAACGTTTGCGCCTGGCCCTGGATGCAGGGACAACGGACGCCTCGACGGCCGGCAGCCCGTTGCTCGCAGGTTCCGATTTCCGTGACCTGACGAAGTCGGAAGTGGCGCAGACATTTGGGGCTGATTTCGCAGCTTGGATCGACCGCGCCACGCCAGGTACCTGGCAGGGCCCAGTAATCTCGGGGTACGGCACGCATCTGGTACGGGTCAGCGAGCGTGTCGAAGCGCGCGAACTCCCGTTCGAGCAAGTCCGCGACGCCGCGCGCAGGGAATGGCTCCATGCCCGCAAGGTCGCGGCCAACGATGCCCTCTACAAGAAACTTCGGTCTCGCTACGTCATCAAGGTCGAGAAAATGCCAGGCGCCTCTACAGAGACAATTGTTGGGGTGGCGGAATGATCCGCCTGCTGGGAGTCGTCTTTCTTCTCTTGGCCGCCGCGATCTCCGGACAGGCGCAAGCTCATGATCTGCGCCCAGCCTATCTCGCCATCACCGAAAGCACGCCTGATGTCTATGCGGTCACCTGGAAGGCGCCGGCACTAGGCGAGCGGCGGCTTGCGATCTATCCGCGGCTGCCCAAGAGCGCGGTCGAAGCGACGCAACGCGATGGTACTTTCCTGAGCGATGCCTACGTCGAGCGGTGGACCGTTCATGCCCCAACCGGCTTCGCCGGCGAAATAATAACGATCGACGGTCTTCCCGAGAGCCGAACCGATGTCCTGGTGCGCATCGAGAGACTGAACGGAGACACCAGTACGGCGCGCCTGACGCCGGCAAGCCCTTCCTTCGAGGTTCCGGCTTCGATGGGGTTGAGGAAGGTGGCCGCCGCCTATCTCGGGTTCGGGGTCGAGCACATCATCTTTGGCGTCGACCATCTTATTTTCGTTCTGGCGCTGATCATGCTGGTGCGGGGGTGGAAGGACATATGTCTTACTGTGACCGCCTTCACCGTCGCCCACAGCATCACGCTTGGCGCGGCGACGCTCGGCTACCTCAATGTGCCGGGACCGCCGGTCGAGGCCGCGATCGCGCTCAGCATAGCTCTCGTTGCCGTCGAGATCGTGAATGTCAACAGAGGTCAGGAGAGCCTCGCTGCTCGCATTCCGTGGCTCATCGCCTTTGCTTTTGGCCTGCTGCACGGGCTTGGCTTCGCCGGCGCGCTGAGCGAGGTCGGGTTGCCGAACCACGCCATCCCGGTCGCGTTGCTATTTTTCAATGTTGGAGTGGAGCTTGGGCAGCTCCTCTTCATCGCGATCGTGATGGCTCTGTTCGCGATCCTGCGCCGGCCTTGGGTTCGCGTCGTCCGTCCGGACGCAAGCTGGTCGCACTCTATGCCACTGGTTGTCGGAGCCTACTGCATCGGTGGCGTGGCTTCGTTTTGGTTGATCGAGCGCGTCTACGGATTTTGGACATGAAGGAAGGATGGTGCGCGAAATGACGTTCCAGTCTCGTTCAGCGATATGGAATGACCGGCTGGATATTGAGCGTCGCCTTATCGCCATCGAGGGGGCCATGGCCGTGGTCGCGGTTGAACTGAAAGGGTACGCTGATCAGCGATGCGATCGGGTTTGAAAGCTTCTTTGCGAGTTCAGTACTCGAATCCTGGGCATGAAGCGAACCCGCCCAAGCGATGAATACCGGCACAGAGGCGAGGTGCTTGAAGGACGTGATCGACATTGCTTCCCCTTTATCTGTGGACCCTTTTTCATTGGTGCTCCGCTTTGACCGGTGGGCTAAAACTTTATGGCCAGCCCCAGGATCGGTCCTTGCTGGACGACGTCGAAAATGAAACCGTCATCGCTATAATCAACTCCAAGCGCTCGATATCCGGCGATGGCTGAAATCCTGGCGTTGAAATCGTAGCCGACGCCCAAGGCTACATCCCAGTCGATGTCGGCTCCACCGCCGCCGACCAGTCCCCATCCCGTCAGATAGACCTCCGGCGTGAAGGAATACTTCCCGCGCAAGCCGACCATACCATCCACCCATGTGGCGCTGTCGCTTGTCTCGCCGGTGCCTAGGAAGCCGCCGCTGAACGAGAGTGTTGTGTCGACCGACCAGAGCCTCACGCCACCGACGACGTCCAGGTGTCCCGACGGGCCGTCAAGGACGGCGTAGCCCACGCCGAGCAGGCCCGCGAACGTCTTCGAAGTCACCTCGACATCGGTCGCCAGTACTCCGAATGGTGTTTCGCCGTCAGCGGAGAGCTTCGTATAGATAACGTCGCCGATGACGCTGAACCGGTCGTATCGGGCTTCCCCTGCCGCCATGAAGGCGAAATCGAGATTCTTCAGGATATCCCCGAAATCGGCATCGATGTGTACCGGGAGACCGAATTGCGCCGTATCGCCGGAGATGCCGGCCATCCAGAAATATGGAGCGATCGAAAAAGTCCAGCCATCCGCGGCTTCGGCTGGCTTTGGTTCCTGCGTCAGGAGAGGCGCTATGTCGGCCGCCTGGACACCGCCGCAAATCATGGCGGCGACAGCCGCGCAGTGCCCGAGTTTCAAACACTTCGTCATCGTCCTATCCCTTCTGTCGGAAGGCACCGCTGCCCCGTTGCTTCCTCAGTTCCGCGCCGGGCGGCATGCCGGATCCCGTGTCGCTGCCTGCTTCGATGTGCAATCGTTCACCGCAATCTTCTGCTCTCCACCGACGTGTCCAGCCATCCCGGGTACGTGGTGGGCGTAGTTGTCTCGGGTATCCGGATCCACCGCGGCGACCGGCGCGGCAAGGATCAGACCTGCGGCGTTGCCGGCCGCTGTCGCTACCCCCGTCGTTCCCGCAATGAGATGATCCCCAAGGCCCATCCGGCTGTCGGTCAGCGTCTGGCCCTCGGAGATGCGTGCGCCGATGAGCTGGACCACCTGCGGCGATTCTGCGAACTTGCTGTGGTGGAGACCGTCGCCGGCCTCCACCTTCGTCAGATCGATGACGGTGATGCTGTTGTCGGCCAGTTCCTGCTTGTACGGATCGGATTCAGGATCGATCGAGCCCAGCCGCGGGATGTCGCCCCAGACCCTGCGCGAAAAGGCCAGCGCGCGGTCATCGCGGGATACGAACAATGTGAATCGTGGCTGCCGCTTGCCCATGTCTTCGATCTGCGAGCGGAACACGTCGACATCGACGTCCGGAGCAGCAAGCATCACATTCTTGAACTTCGGGGGCAGACCACCGTTGCGGATCGCCATTTGGCGTAACCCTTCGAGGGCCAGCCAGTTGCCCATCGAATGCGCGAGGATAGAGACCTCCTTCACTTCCGGATCGGCGGCCAGATACTGAAACAATTTCTCCAGGGCGTTGCGCGTGTAATTGGTGCTTTCGCGGTCGTAGCCATATGCAAGCAAGCTACCCCGCGATGGCCACGTCACCAGCACAGGCGCACTCTTGACGCCTGAGTCATGAACGATCTGCGCGAAGCGGTAGACGGAGTCCTCGAAGCGGTTGTTGAACCCGTGGATGAAGACGAGCACGCTGCGATCGGGGCTCTTCTTCACCGCGGCATTGAGCCAGGTCTTTGCCTCCTCTTGGCTGATCTCTTCCGCCTTGAGCGTCGCGAAATCAGTCGCTGGATTGGAAGGAAGCCTCTTTGGCCAGGCGACATCGCCCACCTTGCGGATCGGAGGAATCGACACCGTGATGTCTGCGAACGCAGGCGCGCGCGCCCGCTCGCCCGTGAACATCTCTCCGGCATGCTCCGAGCGGCCACGCGTGGTGGTGATCAGCATGCTGACCCGGCTCGAACCAGGCGACGCGTCGGCAACGGGCGCCAACACGTGCTTTGGATGCCCGCCACATCCCGCAGGGACGATGAGCGCAACGCAAACCGACAGCCGCCGAAGACAACGGAGAGGCGATGATACGGTGACGCGGATGCCACCACTGCGTAGACTGCTCACGCTTCCCCCCGAGCCTAAGTCATGTTCATTGAGCGCAGCAAGCATCCCCAAGCCGTCTGCGCATTCGCAAAGACAAATCAGCTCTCTTCAAATAGCAAGTATTGCGGCAGAAGCACAGCAATACTTGCTCGTGCTGAGGCGACCGGCCCGGCCGTATTTCTTTGTCATCATTTCGTGCCGGTTACTTCCCGCAATTGCCTGACCACCTCTGCAAGCTGTGGACCGCCTAGCCGCAGGCTGGCAAGCGCCTCGGCATATTCCAGTCTCTCCGGAAAGCGTCTGAGCTTCAGTCCATACCTGACCGCGGTACGGAGCAGATCGCCGTCCGGCTCTCCAAGGTTGAGTTCATATTCGCACGGGTATTATGTAAGTCTACAATCTAAGATTTAATTTGAAAAGACTTACAAGCTATTCCTTTCTCGTGCAAAGCGCGCTGGAAATCAGAAATTCCTTCACCACGACGCGGATGAAGGTTACAGCAATCCATCGCTGACGATCATGCATTGGACCTCGCCCATGACCGACACTGTTACCGATCGCTTCCTCCGCTATGTCGTTATCGACACGCAATCGGATCCCGCATCGTCGACGCAGCCTTCCACCGAAAAGCAGAAGAACCTCGGCCGGATGCTGGTCGATGAACTGCTGGCAATTGGTCTTGCAGATGCGCATCTCGACGAGCACGGCTACGTCTACGCGACCATTCCGTCCAATGTAGACAAGCCGGTGCCGGTCATCTGCTTTTGCTCGCATATGGACACGGCGCCGGACTTCACCGGAACCAACGTCAGCCCGCAGATCGTGCGGAAGTATCGCGGCGGCGACATAAGGCTCTCAGGCGATCCGCAGCAGGTCATTCGCGTCAGCGACAATCCCGCGCTCAACGACCAGATCGGCAGCGATATCATCACCACCGACGGTACAACGCTGCTCGGCGCCGACGACAAGGCCGGCATTGCCGAGATCATGACGGCGGCGCAAATCCTGGTCGACAATCCGGATATCAAGCACGGGACGATCAAGATCCTCTTCACGCCGGACGAGGAAATCGGCCGTGGCGTCGACAAGGTCAATCTTGAAAAGCTCAGCGCCCGGTTCGCCTACACCATGGATGGCGAGACGGCCGGCCATGTCGAGGACGAGACATTCTCTGCTGATGGCGTCGAGATCGCCATTCAAGGCGTGGCCATCCATCCCGGCTTCGCCAAGGGAAAGATGGAGAACGCCATCAAGATCGCCGGCGCGATCATCAGCCGGCTGCCGAAGGATTTGGCACCGGAGACGACGGCGGGCAGAGAGGGATTCGTGCACCCGACGGGCGTCACGGGCTCAATGGAAAAGGCAGCCCTCAACCTCATCGTCCGTGATTTCAATGACGATGGCCTCGCGGCCAAGGAAGCCATGCTGGAGACGATCGTGAAGGAGATCATGGCGGACTATCCCGGCTCCTCCTACAGCTTCAAGGTCAAGCAGCAGTACCGTAATATGAAGGTGATCCTCGACCGTCATCCGGAGATCGTCGAGAACGCCGTCGAGGCCGTTCGGCGCGCAGGCATGGAGCCGGTACGCGGCAGCATTCGGGGCGGCACCGACGGCTCGCGGCTTTCGTTCATGGGCCTGCCCTGCCCCAACATCTTCGCCGGCGGCCACGCCTTCCACTCGCCGCTCGAATGGGTCAGTCGGCAGGACATGGAAAAGGCGGTGGCGACTCTCGTCGAACTGGCGAAAATCTGGGAAGAGCGCGCTTAATCGCACTCTTACTGCTCTCTTTACTCAACTGCGCAGGCCGGGCGCCTCATGGCCGGTGCGCGCCACGTATTCCGTGTAGCCGCCGCCAAATTGGTGAATGCCTTCTGGGGTCAGTTCCAGCACCCGATTGGACAGAGCGCCCAGGAAGTGCCGGTCGTGCGAGACGAACAGCATCGTGCCCTCGTACTCGGAGAGAGCCTTGATGAGCATTTCTTTGGTGTCCAGATCCAGGTGGTTCGTGGGCTCGTCCAGCACGAGGAGGTTCGGCGGATCGAAGAGCATCGTCGCCATGACGAGCCGCGCTTTCTCGCCGCCCGAGAGCACCCGGCATTTCTTCTCGACATCGTCGCCGGAAAATCCGAAGCAGCCCGCCAGAGCCCGCAATGAGCCCTGCCCTGCCTGCGGGAACTTATCTTCCAGCGACTGCAGTACGGTGCGTTCGCCTTCCAGAAGGTCCATGGCGTGCTGCGCGAAATATCCCATCTTCACGCTGGCGCCCAGCGCGACGCTTCCCTCGTCCGGCTCTGCCGAACCCGCAACCAGCTTCAGAAGCGTCGACTTTCCGGCACCGTTGATGCCCATGATGCACCAGCGCTCGCGGCGGCGAACCATGAAATCCAACCCCTCATAGATGGTTCGGCTGCCGTATTTCTTGTGCACGTTCTTCAGGTTGATAACATCCTCGCCCGAGCGCGGTGCCGGCAGAAACTCGAACGAGACGACCTGGCGGCGCTTGGGCGGTTCCACCCGGTCGATCTTCTCCAGCTTCTTCACGCGGCTCTGCACCTGCGAAGCATGCGAGGCGCGGGCCTTGAAGCGCTCGATGAACTTGATTTCCTTGGCGAGCATCGCCTGCTGGCGCTCGAACTGCGCCTGCTGCTGCTTCTCGTTCTGCGCCCGCTGCTGCTCGTAAAAAGCATAGTCGCCCGAGTAGCTGTTCAAGTTGCCGCCATCGATCTCGATGATCTTGGTGACGATGCGGTTCATGAACTCGCGGTCGTGCGAGGTCATCAGCAGCGCACCATCGTAACCTTTCAGGAACTCCTCCAGCCAGATGAGACTTTCCAGATCCAGATGGTTGCTGGGTTCGTCGAGCAGCATGGCGTCCGGGCGCATGAGAAGAATGCGGGCGAGCGCCACACGCATCTTCCAGCCGCCCGACAGCGCACCGACATCACCGTCCATCATTTCCTGGCTGAAGCTCAGACCGGCCAGTACTTCGCGTGCGCGTCCTTCGAGAGCGTAGCCGTCCAGTTCCTCGTAGCGCGCCTGCACCTCGCCGTAGCGCTCGATGATCACATCCATGTCGTCGGCTTGTTCGGGATCCGACATGGCAGCCTCGAGCTCCCGCAATTCGGCCGCAACGATGCTCACGGGGCCGGCACCGTCCATCACCTCGGAAACGGCGCTGCGGCCCTCCATCTCGCCGACATCCTGGTTGAAGTAGCCGATGGTCACGCCCTTATCGGCAGAAACTTGCCCTTCATCAGGCTGCTCCTCCTGCGTGATCATCCGGAAAAGGGTCGTCTTGCCGGCGCCGTTCGGACCGACGAGACCGACCTTCTCGCCTCTGTTGAGCGCTGCGGTCGCCTCGATGAAGAGGATGCGGTGGCTGTTCTGCTTGCTGATGTTTTCGATACGAATCATATGCGGATAAGGACCCAGAAAAGTTTTTCGGAGGCCTTATGCCACGGGTTGCAGGGTCTGTCGCAAACTTTCGGCATCAAAATCTGTTTGAGATGCCGGATGGCGGCATCGCGCCTCATCGATACAAAAAACCCGGCGCCGCGGCACCGGGTTTTTTCAACGTCTCATTTCGTCGCACTATTCGCGGCGCATCAGGCGCATGACGAGCGATACGACGAACAGCACCAGGAATATGAAGAAAAGAACCTGTGCTATGGAAGCCGAAGCGCCTGCGATGCCGCCAAATCCAAGAACGCCGGCGATCAGGGCTACGACGAGAAATACCAAAGCATAGTAAAGCATGGTGAACTCCTCTTTCGATTCTGACCTATCAACGGGTATCCTTGGCAATTGGTTCCAGAACGCCGGGTTTCAGGGGCATCAGCCAAACTGGAGGAGACGCTGATGCGAGCCGTCACCTTGGTCGGGGGCGGGCGGCTCGGCTGCTTCTAGGTAGAACTTCACGGGCGCGGTCAGCACGAACCAGATGCATGCGCCTGTCATGAAGGCTGATCCGACCGGATCGTCGATGCGTGTTGCGAACGGCAGCCCGGCCGAGGCGAAGAGAACGGTCATCCGCAGAGACCATTCCGCCTCACGCTTGCTGATCGCTCGGGCTCGGAGCGATTTGTAGCGCCGCGCGTCATAGCCGCCGCTTCCCACGCATGCGGAGGAAGCCAGCTTCCAGATGGACGGCAGAGCCAGCATGAACAATGCTGCAAGGCTGAGGGCAAGGGGCTGACTCGAGAGATGGTACCGGCTTGCGATTGCTAGGAAGGAAAGCGCCGCCAGGTTCCACACCGGCTCCAAACGCTCCGGATGCTGTGCCGTGTAGACATGCCAAACCCGCAGCGTGCGCGCCGCGCCGGAAAGCAGCGGCTCGTCGATATAACGATTGATCCAATCCATGCTGAAATGCCGGTCCCTGTCGCATCGAGATGATCGGCAACACCATGCAATCTCGTCATCATGATGGCGGCACGGCATTCATGCCGTCAATTTTGACCTGAGGTTATCGACGATTTCCTGCATGCGGTCTGCCGGGGCATGGCCGATCAGCATGAAGGCATGGCTCCGGCTGGACCAGTAGATGACGTTCATGCCATTGCGGCCCTCAATGTCTGGCGTCTTTTCGCCCTTGTCCGAGCGGATGATGCAGAGCGCCATCGGGCCGGTCTCGGGATCAAGATAGGCAATCTGCGCAAGCGGTTTTTCGTCATATTCCAGGAGCAGTACGCGCTTGAAGTCGACCCCCTGCAATGCAACCATACCGGGAGAAAGTGCAAGGCCGAGCTTTCGGTCGATCTGGGCAAGCTGAATGCTCTGCACATCGGCAGGCGGAACGGGACCTGCCAGCGTGTCCGGCGTGTAGAGCGAGATATATTCGGCAACGACAGCGCGCCATTCGGCCCCCTCGTCCTTCGATAGGTTGCGGCTGATGCCGAGATAGGCGCGGTCTGCAATGACGCCGGCGACGACCGAGGCGGCCAGAGCGCCGAGAAAGCCGCGTCGGCTCATAAAGCTAGGCGCTTTGCCTTCCTGCTTCGAGAGGATCGCGGCAAGCATCGATTCCAGGCTGGCTTGGGGTGCCGCAGCAAGTAGCGGAGCAAAGGAATCCTTGAACGGCAGGTTGCTGCGAGACAGGAATTCCAGCCGCGCGGCCACGCGTTCGTCGGCATTAAGGAGCGCTTCGATGCGCGCGGCATCCTGCGGCGGAAGTTCGCCGTCGATGAAGGCAGTCAGCTCTTCGTCAGAGGGTATGTTGATGTCGTTGCTCATTGCCGTCCCTCGTCCGAAATGGCGCCGGAAAGCGTCGCACGCGCTGCCGCCAGCCGGCTCATCACCGTTCCGATCGGTATAGCCAATACATCCGCCACCTCGCGATAGGAGAGCCCTTCCACATAGGCGAGGAAGACGGCGCTGCGCTGTGCTTCCGGAAGCGCATGCACCTGCCGCAGCACCTGGTTTGCCATGACATGCGTTTCGGTGTCGCGGGCTCCGTCGAAGACCAGCGCTTCCTCCGGAGCAGCGAAACCCGCGCCTTGGCGAACCTTGCGGGAGCGGATCTCGTTCAGCCAGATCGAATGCAGGATCGAAAACAGCCAGCGATCGAGCCGCGTTCCCTGTTCGAATTGCCCGCCGCGTTCCAGCGCCCGGACGCAGGTCTGCTGCACGAGGTCGTCGGCCACATCGCGCTGCCGCGAGAGCACGAGACCATAGCGCCAGAGCCTGGCAAGGTTCTCCGTCAGGCCTTTCCTGATATCCGCTTCGCTCGCGATGGCCGCCTCCGCCCCAGTTCCTCCTCCGGGGATCGCCAACCGAAGCGGCGATCCCGTTTCCAGACGACTATAGGCAGGAAATGTGGTGCGCGCGACCGGCATTCGATTATCTCTCCTTGCCGCCCCGCGCCGCCTCGATTCAGATCTTCGACGGATCGAGGATCACGGCGTTGAGATCCTGATATTCCTCGCAGCCCGTGCCGCAGATCGCCTTGATCATGTTCAGCTGCTCCTTGGCGAGATCGACGCGGCCTTTGACGACGTAGGCTTCGCCGAGATATTCACGGACCTTCGCATATTGCGGATCGAGCTTTACCGACTGAAGGTAATAGGAGATGCCTTCATCTGTGCGGCCGAGCTTGCGGGTGGCATAGCCGCGATAATTCAGCACTTCCGCATTGTTCTGATCCTTGACGGTGTCGAGCATGGCCAGCGCTTCTTCGTATCGGCCAGCCTTCGCCAGCGAATAGGCATAGTCGGTACGGTTCTCATCCGTCACATTGGCGCTCTGCTGCCTCACACACTGCTTCGACCTCTTGTCATAGATCTGACCTTTCTTGCAGGTGGGTGTGCCCGCGCCGCCGCCACCACCGCCGCCGACGGCGAAGACCGGGGTGGGAAGCATGGAAGCGGCGATGCAGCCGCCGAGGACGAGAGAAGCGATACGGACAATCGTGGTCGTCATGGGATATCTCCGGGAAAATGACGTTGCCGCGAAAGAACACCCCTACCCCGCATTTTATTCGGGTGGCGCAAGGCATTTCCCATCACATTTTTGTGACGTCGGCCGCGGGAATAAATCGCCGTCAGAAGTGTTCTTCGTATTGCCGTCGGGGGGCAAAAAGGAGAATGCCGTGAACGATACGGTCAAATTTCTGAGCCTCGCCGTTGCCGTGCCCGAACACATCATCACGCAGACGGAAGCAGCCGAGGCATCGGCCCGCCTCTTTGCCGGCCGCTTCGAGGATTTTCGGCATCTTGCGAGCGTCTTCGACAATGCCGGCATCGCCAAGCGGCATGCCGCGCGGCCGCTTTCATGGTTCGATGAGCCGCATGGCTGGCAAGACCGGATGGAGGCCTATGCCGAGGTTTCGAGCCGCCTTTTCGTCGAAGCCGCGACCAAGGCGCTGCGCCAGGCCGATCTCAAGGCAAGCGACGTCGATTGCGTCGTCACCGTCTCCTCTACCGGGTTTATGACGCCGAGTCTGGATGCGCAGCTTGCAGAAAAGATAGGGTTCCGGGCGGATATAGAGCGCGTGCCGGTATTCGGGCTCGGCTGCGCCGCCGGCGTCTCGGGATTCGGCATCGCGTCGCGCCTGGCGAAGGGCAAACCGGGCAAGACCGTGCTCTTCGTGACGATCGAGCTTTGCACCCTCGCCTTTCGGCTGGACGAGCTGACGCGGCCCAATATCGTCGCAACCGCGCTCTTCGGCGATGGTGCCGCAGCATGCGTGCTTCGAAACGGCGGAGATGGCATAGCCGAAGTGGAATCGAGCGGCGAACATCTGTTTCCCGACACGCTCGACATCATGGGTTGGAAGATCGACGACACGGGCTTCGGCATCGTGCTTGCGCAGTCGCTGCCGCCCTTCGTGGAGACGGAGCTCGGTCCCGCTGTGGACGGGATACTCGCCCGCAATGGCCTTTCACGCCCGGACATCGGCCGCTTCATATGCCATCCGGGCGGGACCAAGGTGCTGGCGGCAATGGAAAGCGCGCTTTCGCTCGCGCCAGGTTCGCTGGATCACGAGCGCGCGGTGGTTTCCGATTATGGCAACATGTCCTCGCCGACCATGTTCTTCGTGCTGGAACGAGCGATCCGCGCGGGCCTGCCCGAACGCGCGGCGATGATCGCCATGGGACCAGGTTTCTCCGCGAGCTGCGTCACGCTGCGGAGAACTGCATGATGCCCGCCTCTATTGCGCTTCTGACCTTCGTCACGCTCCAGCGCCTCAGTGAGCTTGTCCTTGCCAGGCGCAATACGGCCGCGCTCTTTGCAAAAGGCGGACACGAGACCGGGGCAGAACATTACCCCTACATGGTCGCACTGCACGCGACCTGGATCGGCGGATTGTGGCTGCTTGCCACGGACAGGCCGATGAACTTTTTTTGGCTCGCCATCTTCCTGTTGCTGCAAGTCATCCGCCTCTGGGTGCTTGCCACTCTCAAGGAGCGGTGGACGACGCGGATCATCGTTCTGCCTGGGGCACCGCTCATCCGCAGCGGACCCTATCGCTTCATGCGGCATCCCAATTATGCGGTGGTCGCCGGCGAGATTGCGGTTCTGCCGCTTGCCTTCGGCATGCCGCTCTACGCAGCCGCTTTCACGATCCTGAACGCGCTCATGCTTGCCATTCGCATCCGGGCCGAAAATGCCGCACTCAAAACGGCAATGATTTTGAAATGAAATGCGATTTTTCAATTGCGCCTTCGCGATCCTAAGGGCATTTTCGACCCTTGGAATTCAGTGGGCTGCAAGAACAAATGACCAAGAACGCAATCGTGCTCGGTGCCGGCATCATCGGTGTCTCGGCCGCAATTCATCTGCAACGGCGTGGGCGGCAGGTAACGCTGATCGACCGCAAGGATCCCGGCAGCGAGACCTCGTACGGCAATGCGGGATTGATCCAGCGTGAAGGTGTCGTGCCCTACGGCTTTCCCCAGCAGATCGGGCTGCTGCTGCGCTATGCGCTGAACAACCGCATCGACGCGCATTATCACCTGAAGGCGCTCCCAGGCCAGCTCGCCTTCCTTGCCCGCTATTGGTGGAACTCCAATCAACGACGCCACGAGATGATCACCCGCGCCTATGCGCCGCTGATCGAGAACTCGATCCTAGAACACAAGGACCTGATCGAGGCGTCCCATGCAGAGCAGTTGATCCGGAAAGACGGCTGGATGAAGATCTTCCGGACCGAGGTAAGGCGCGACGAAGAGCTTGCCGAGGCCGGAAGCTGGCAGAAGGAATTCGGCGTCAGCTACGAAACGCTGTCTTCCGCGGACATTGCACGCATGGAGCCGAGCCTCATGCAGACCTTCGCCGGCGGCATTCGCTGGCGCGACCCCTGGTCGGTCCTTGACCCGCAGGCGCTGACTGCCGCCTACCGCGCCTATTTCGAAAGCCTTGGCGGCCGTTTTGTCATCGGCGATGCCGCTTCGCTCGGCCAGTCGGGTTCCGGCTGGAAAATCATGACGTCCGAAGGTTCGCTCGAGGCAGACGACGCGGTGATGGCGCTCGGCCCCTGGGCTGCGGTTGCCACCAAGCGGCTCGGCTATTCCTTCCCGCTTGGCGTCAAGCGCGGCTATCACATGCATTATGCCGCGGAAGGCAATGCGGTCCTCAACAACTGGACGCTCGATGCCGAGCGCGGTTATTTCCTCGCGCCTATGAACCGCGGCATCCGGCTGACCACGGGTGCGGAATTTGCCGCGCTCGACGCGCCGAAGACGCCGGTTCAGCTCGACCGCGCGGAAAAGGTCGCCCGCGCCGTCTTCCCGCTCGGACGCCGGCTCGATCCCGAGCCATGGATGGGTGCGCGTCCCTGCACGCCGGACATGATGCCGATCATCGGCAAGGCGCCGCTGCACAACGGCCTGTGGTTCGCCTTCGGTCATGCGCATCACGGCCTGACGCTCGGTCCGGTGACCGGCCGCGTGCTGGCGGAACTGATCACCGGAGAAACGCCGTTCATCAATATTTCCGCCTATTCGCCGCAGCGCTTCAATCCGTAGCGGCAGGACAACACGTGGCGAATTTCATCGGAGCTGTGCTTCGATCGCCGCCTTGTCGATGATCGACCATACCTCGTCGATCTTTTCCCGATCGAAGCGATAGAAGACGTTTTCGGTGAAAGTGACGCGCTTTCCGTTGACTGGAAGGCCGAGGAACGTACCCTGCGGCGTGCAATCGAAAGCGAGCCGGCTAGCGACAAGGGGCGGGTCGGATGTGAGCAGTTGGACGTCGAAACGAAGGTCGGGGATCTCCTGGAAATCCCGCGCCAGCATCGCCTGATAGCCTGGCAGGCCGAGCTGCCGGCCATTGTGGCGCACGCGGTCGCCGACGAAGCGCCCCAGCCGATGCCAGTCCTGCGCATTGAGACACGCGAGGTAATCGCGATAGATCGCTGAAAGTTCATCTTTGCTCAACGCGAGTCCTCCGGCTCTGGCTTCTGCGGCGGCCGTAGTCAGGAAACGCCGAGCGGCGCGAGCTTCTTTCGAGCCTCTTCGGCAATGCCTTCGACTGTGTCATCGATATCGACGGTCACTACACCAGGTTCGCCCGTTGGCGCTTCCAGCGTTTCGAGCTGGCTTTCAAGCAGGGACGACGGCATGAAGTGCCCCTTGCGATGCCCCATCCGCTCGGCCAGCAGTTCCCTCGAGCCTTCGAGATAGACGAAAAATAGATTGCCGCCGGCCGCAGCGCGCAGGCGCTCACGATAGAGGCGCTTCAGCGCCGAGCATGTGACGATGACACCCTCGCCTTTTGCTAGGGCGTCCTTCATGGCTTCGCCAATGAGATCGAGCCAAGGCATGCGATCCGCATCGCTCAATGGAATGCCTTTCGACATTTTCTCGACGTTGGATGCCGGATGAAGCTGGTCGCCTTCGATGAAGCGGAGGCTCAGCGCCTCCGCCAGCTTCTCGCCGATCGAGGATTTTCCGGAGCCGCTGACGCCCATGACAATGATTGCGTGGGCCTGGTTCGTCCGCTCCGGCATTTCAGTCCTCCGTCGTCGCCTGCATCCGCTCAGTCGAGCGGGAAATGACAGGCGTATTTTTGTTCACCCTCTCCACTTAGTTCAGGCTCTACCCGGCGGCAATAGTCCTGCGCCTTCCAGCAGCGCGGGTTGAAGTGACAGCCGCTCGGCGGCTTCAGCGGCGAGGGAAGCTCGCCTTGGAGACGGATACGGTTCTTAGCGCGATCGGGATCGGCGACAGGCGTCGCCGACAGAAGTGCCGCCGTATAGGGATGACGCGGATGCGCAAAGACTTCCGCTGCGGGCCCGGTTTCGACCGGGCGGCCGAGATACATGACCATCACATCGTCGGCGATGTGGCGGACGACCGACAGGCCGTGCGAGATGAAGAGATAGGCAAGGCCCATCTCCTTCTGCAGGTCCATCAACAGGTTCAGCACCTGTGCCTGGATGGAGAGGTCGAGCGCCGAAACCGGCTCGTCGAGCACCAGCACCTTCGGCCGTAGCATGAGTGCGCGAGCAATGGCGATACGCTGGCGCTGGCCACCGGAGAACATATGCGGATAGCGGTCATAGTGCTCAGGCCGCAGACCGACGCGCGCCATCATTTCCTCCGCCTTCCGGCGTCGCTTGGCGGCATCCAAGTCGGTGTTGATCTTCAGCGGCTCTTCAAGGATTGCACCGACCTTCTGGCGCGGATTGAGCGATCCGTAAGGATTCTGGAAAACGATCTGAACCTGGCTACGCAGGGTGCGGTCGCCGACGCGGGCAGGCTTGCCATCGATCAGCAGTTCGCCGGCCGTCGGGTCTTCGATCATGGTGACGAGGCGCGCAAGCGTCGACTTGCCGCAACCGGATTCGCCGACAACGGCGAGCGTCTTGCCGGAATAGAGGCTGAAGCTCACGCCGTCCAGCGCCTTGACGGTCGCCTCCGGTTTGAACATGCCGCGATTGACGGTGTAGAAACGGGCAAGATCCTTGCCCTCGAGAACGGCGCCGGTCATACGAAATCTCCAGCGGATTGCTTCGGCATCACGCCGGGGTGACCGAGCGGCTTGCCGTCTTTCAAAGGATAGTTACAGAGTGCGAGGCCGAGCTCCGGCCCCTGGCGGACAACGCCGCGATCGCACTCGACCGTGGCATAGCCGCAGCGCGGTGCGAACAGACAGCCGCGCGGCCGGTCATGCTGACCGGGAACGACACCGGCTATCGACGGCAAATGCTGGCCGACTTGGGCACGCTCCGGCAGGGCGGAAAGCAAGGCGGCGGTGTAGGGATGATGCGGGTCGCGGAAGAGCGCCTTGACCGGCTGCTCCTCGACCTTTTGTCCGGCATACTGAACCTGCACGCGCTCGGCGGTTTCGGCGACGACACCCATATCGTGGGTGATCAGCACCAGCGCCATGCCCTGCTCCTTTTGCAGGCGCACGAGCAGGTCGAGGATCTGCGCCTGGATAGTCACGTCAAGTGCGGTCGTCGGCTCGTCGGCGATCAAGAGCTTCGGATTGCAGGCGAGCGCCATGGCGATCATCACGCGCTGGCTCATGCCGCCGGACATCTGGTGCGGGAAATTCGACAGGCGATCTTCCGGCGCCGGGATGCCGACGAGGTTCAGGAGCTCGATCGAGCGCTCGCGGCGCTCCTTGCGGTTGAGGCCCATGTGCACCCGCAGACTCTCGCCAAGCTGGAAGCCGACGGTAAAGCACGGGTTCAGGCTCGACATCGGCTCCTGGAAGATCATCGCCATGTCCTTGCCGATGATCCTGCGGCGCTGGCGGCCGGAAATGCCGATGAGCTCCTTGCCGTCGAAAGTCATGCGGTCGGCAGTGATCTTCGCCGTCCAGGGCAGAAGGCCCATCATGGCGAGCATGGCAACGGACTTGCCGGAGCCGGATTCGCCGACGATCGAGAGGATCTCGCCCTTGTCGCAGCTGAGCGATACGCCGTCGACGGCGCGGAAGAGGCCGGAAGACGTCTGGAATTCGACGGTCAGATTCTGAATATCGAGAAGTGGCATCATGACCTCTTCAGCTTGGGATCGAGCGCATCGCGCAACCCGTCGCCCATCAGGTTGATGGCGAGAACGGTGACTAGGATGGCAAGACCCGGGAACGTTACGACCCACCAGGCGCGCTGGATGAATTCTCGCGCTTCGGCGAGCATCGTGCCCCATTCGGGTGTGGGAGGCTGCGCGCCCATGCCGAGGAAGCCGAGGGCAGCCGCGTCCAGGATCGCCGCCGAGAAGGCGAGCGTCGCCTGAACGATCAGCGGCCCGAGACAGTTCGGCAGGATGGTCTTGAACATCAGCCGCAAGGTGCCGGCACCGGCAACGCGGGAGGCAATGACATATTCCTTCTCACGCTCGGCCATGACCGAGGCGCGTGTCAGGCGTACGAAATGCGGCTGGTTGACGATGGAGATTGCAATCATCGCATTGACGAGACCGGGTCCAAGGACCGCGACCAGCACGAGGGCCAGAAGCAGCGACGGGAAGGCCAGGATGATGTCCATCAGGCGCATGATGGCGATATCAATGCGGCCGCGGAAATAGCCGGCCACGAGGCCGATCAGAACGCCTGCGATCACCGAGATCGTCACGACGACAACACCGATGAACAGCGAGAAGCGCGCGCCGTAGATCAGGCGCGAGAGAATGTCGCGTCCGACAGCGTCCGTCCCAAGCGGGAAGGACGAGCTGCCGCCTTCCATCCAGAAAGGAGCGAGAAGCAGCATCTGCCGGTTCTGCTCGTTCGGCGTATGCGGCGCAACGAGCGGCGCAAGCAGCGCCACGACGAGAATGACGATGAAAACGGCGAGGCCGATGACGGCGCCCTTGTTTCGCGAGAAATAATACCAGAATTCCGCAAGAGCGGATGGGTGGGTGATTTTTGCAGCGACCGTGCCGGTTTGGATGTTTGTCGTACTCACGGGACCGCTCCTAGTGCCGAATGCGTGGGTTGATGAAGCCGTAGGTGATGTCGACGATCAGATTGACCAGCATGATGATGCCGGCAATCAACAGAAGACCACCTTGGACGACTGCATAGTCCCGCCTGAACACCGAATCGACCATCCACTTGCCGATACCGGGCCAGGAGAAGATCGTCTCGGTCAGGATCGCGCCCGCGAGCAGGACGCCGATCTGCAGACCGATGGTCGTCACAACCGGTATCATGGCGTTGCGCAGCGCATGCACGCCAACGACCCGAAGCGGCTTCAGGCCCTTGGAGCGGGCAGTACGCACATAGTCTTCGCCAAGCACTTCGAGCATCGCCGAGCGCGTCTGGCGCGCAATGACAGCAAGCGGGATGGTGGCAAGCACGATCGTGGGTAGAATGAGATAGCTGACAGCGGAGCGGAAAGCGCCCGCCTGACCGGATAGCAGGCTGTCGATCAGCATGAAGCCGGTGACCGGCTTGAAGAAATACATGAGCGAGATGCGGCCCGAAACAGGAGTCCAGCCGAGATAGCCGGAGAAGAAGATGATGAGCAGCAGACCCCACCAGAAGATCGGCATCGAATAGCCGACAAGGGCGACCCCCATCACGCTTTGGTCGAACCACGTGCCTCGCTTGACGGCGGCAAAGACGCCGGCGGGCACGCCAAGACAGACCGCGAGAAGAATGGCACACAGCGAGAGCTCGAGCGTTGCCGGGAAGAGAGCGCCAAAATCACCGAGAACCGGGCGCTTCGTGACGATCGACGTTCCGAAGTCGCCCTGTAGCACCTTGCCGAGGTAATCGAAGTACTGGATGTACATGGGCCGGTCGAAACCGAGATCGTGCATGATCTGGGCATGACGCTCAGGCGCCATCACGCGTTCACCCGACAGAAGCATGACGGGATCGCCGGGAAGCATGCGGATGAACGAGAAGGCGATGAGCGTGACGCCGAGGAATGTTGGGATCAGGACCGCGAGGCGCCCGATGAGAAATCGCAACATGGCAGATGTTCCAATAGTTTCCGGCGGTCAGGGAACCTGACCGCCGGCCAGCCCGGCTTTCACCGGGCATTCTTGCATAGTTCTTGTTATTCGGAAATGTCGACGCCGTCGAAGCGGTGGTAGCCGAGCGGATCCTGCACGAAGCCGGAAACCTTCTTGCTGACGGGGATGAAGACGAGCGAGTGATCGAGCGTTGCCCAGGGAGCTTCCTTCTTGAAGATCAGCTGGGCCTGTTCGTAGAACTTGGTGCGCTCTGCAACGTCGGCCGTCGTCTTGGCCTTGATCATCAGATCGTCGAATTCCTTGTTGCACCACTGCGCACGGTTGTTACCGCCGACAGCATCGCAACCAAGCAGGGTGTGCATGAAGTTGTCCGGATCGCCGTTGTCGCCGGTCCAGCCGAGGATGACGGCACCGTCACGGTCCTTGGCAGACGAGAGCTTCAGATATTCGGCCCATTCATGGGTGACGATCTCGACGTCGACGCCGATTTTCGCAAGGTCAGCCTGCATCAGTTCAGCCGCGCGGCGGGCGTTCAACATGTACGGACGCGAGACGGGCATCGCCCAGAGCTTCATCTTGAGATCCTTGACGCCGGCATCGGCAAGCATCTTCTTTGCCGCATCCGGATCATACTTGTCGTCTTCGACGGCATCGTTGTACGACCACATCGTCGGCGGGATCGGGTTCTTGGCAACCGCTGCAGCGCCCTGGAAGACGGCATCGATGATCGCCTGTTTGTTGATCGCCATGTTGAGAGCCTTGCGGACTTCAACCTTGTCGAACGGTGGGACCAGCGTGTTGTAGGCAACGTAGGAAACGTTGAGGCCGGCCTCTTCAAGCACGGTCAGGTTCTCGTCCTTTTTCAGTTCGGCGACATCTGCAGCATTCGGGTACGGCATGATGTGGCATTCGCCGGCCTTCAGCTTCTGCGCGCGGACGGCAGCGTCGGAGGTGATCGCAAAGACGAGATCATCAATCTTTTCCTTGCCCTTGAAGTAGCTCTCGTTGGCCTTGTAGCGGATGACGGCATCCGGCTGGTAGGCGACGAAGGTGAACGGACCGGTGCCGAGTGGCATCTGGTTCATCTGGTTCATCTTGCCGTCGGCTGCGAGCTTGTCGGCATATTCCTTCGACAGGATCGACGCAAAGTCCATGGCAAGATCGGCCATGAAGGGTGCTTCAGAGTGCGTCAGCGTGAACTTGACCGTCAGGTCATCGACCTTCTCGATGGACTTGATGAGCTCCGGGAAGCCCATGCCGGCGGCGTATTCATAAGAACCGCCCTCGACATACTTGTTCCACGGATTGTCGGCCTTTAGCTGACGCTCGAAGGAGAAGATGACGTCGTCGGCGTTGAGATCGCGCGTCGGCGTGAAGAATTCAGTGGTCTGGAACTTGACGCCCGGCCGCAGCTTGAAGGTGTAAACCGTACCATCATCGGAAACGGTCCAGCTTTCGGCGAGACCCGGCTCGATCTCGGTGCTGCCGTGCTTGAATTCGACGAGGCGGTTGTAGACCGTGCGCGAGGTCGCATCGAAGGTCGTGCCTGCGGTGTAGAGGCCCGGATCGAAGCCTTCCGGCGAACCTTCAGAGCAATAGACAAGGGTTTTTGACCAGGCCGACGTCGCCATGACCGAAGCCAGGGCCGTCGCTGCCAGCAGGACGGAGAGCTTTTTCATAATTTTGTTTCCCAGGTTTGTTCTTTTTTGATCTTTGGAGATCGAGCACAAATATTCCCGATCAGCGGGCCGATGGAACGATATTTATTTGCTGAAAGCAACGGTATCCGCAGAAAATTTTTCCAGTTGGACAACTTTAGAAATTTTCCGTCAAAAATCGGCCTCATTTGGAAATAATCGGGCGAATGAGGCTGAACTTTTGTCGCTTTTGGTATAATTTCGCGCTTTTTGGATACGCAAAAAGCCTCTCCGCATTCAATTCGGCAGGCCGAAAACGCAAGAACCGCAGTTGCATGTTGCAACTGCGGTTCTTGCGTATATTCGACTATTACGTGCCGGAGGTTAAGCAGCCGGAACGCTAATTGCGGGCTTGCGGTAATTCTCACCGGTCAGGCCGAGGAGGAAGTTGATCTGCGGCCGCGCCCTCACGAGATCGTCGATCGAATATTCGGCCAGCACGTCGAAGAAGGCGTTGAGCGCTTTGCGAAGCGCCGAGTTCAGACCGCAGCTGTCGACCAACGGGCATTCGGCTGCGCTGTCTTCAAAGCATTCGGCCATCGCAAAGCTGTCTTCGGTGACTTTGACGACGTCGAAAAGGCTGATCTCCTTAGCCGGTTTGCCAAGTCGCACGCCACCGTTGCGGCCTCGAACTGTTTCGACAAGGCCCGCCTTGTTCAGCGGCTGGAGAATCTTGAACAGGAAGAGTTCAGAAACCCCGTACGCCTTGGCAATTTCGGGAATCCGGCTCAGACGCCCTTCATTGGCAGCGCAATACATCAACATGCGAACCGCATAGTTGGTCTGCTTCGTCAATCGCATGCCGTTCTCCTGAATCGCGTGGGCTCAATGCCCGTATGGAAGCTATATAGTGGCTTTCCTAGTTTTGAACAATTCCAAAATATGAAATTTGCATTCACGTTTGTGCCGCTGGCCGCTGCCGTCCGATTTCAGTCGGCGTCTCCTGCTTATTTCGGGATGGCTTCTTTCCTGTCAGGCGTACCAGGACGCGTGGAAAAGCATTCTGGTTTGGAGTGGTCACCGAGCTTCGGCTCGATCGTATCGAAAAAGCGCGATCGCGGCCGGGTCCATGCCGGACTTCCTCATGAGATCGAGGGACCGGCGATCCGCTTCGCCTTCGGCGGATCGCGAGTAGGAAAGCGCCAGCAATCCGCCCCGTTGGGTCAAGGTCTGATCCGACGTCGCCAGGGACCAGCATCACCAGACCGCGACGCCGGCGGCGCGATAGGTTTGGCACAGGCTGTGGCTTATGCTCGATATGGCCGATTTCATGGACAAAAACGGCAGCAGTCATTTCAGTGTCGCCGCCTGCCAATTCCACGAGTTCGTCCGTGACGATATTGCCGTCCGGAAGCGCAAAGGCATTCGGGCCAATCGGGCGTCTGGACGAAAACTCGCCATTCTTCCTCAAGTCGAGAAGCACGCGTTTGCAAATTTAACAACTTAACATCGTAAATTGGGGGCCGTGTGGCCCCCAATCGGTATCAATCTGCTTTTCGATCCTACTTCATCGTCGGCATGACGAATTCGGCGCCGTCCTTGATGCCTGACGGCCAGCGGGCGGTGACGGTCTTGGTCTTGGTCCAGAACTTGATCGAGTCCGTGCCGTGCTGGTTGAGGTCACCGAAGCTCGAGGACTTCCAGCCGCCGAAGGAGTGGTAGGCAAGCGGAACCGGGATCGGGACGTTGATGCCGATCATGCCGATGTTGATACGCGAAGCGAAGTCGCGGGCGGCATCGCCGTCGCGGGTATAGATCGCAACGCCGTTGCCATACTCGTGCTTCATCGGCAACGACAGGGCTTCTTCGTAGTTATGAGCGCGGACGACAGAAAGCACAGGTCCGAAGATTTCGGTCTTGTAGATGTCCATGTCCGGCGTGACGTGGTCGAACAGCGAGCCGCCGACGAAATAGCCGTCTTCGTAACCCTGCAGCTTGAAGCCGCGGCCGTCGACGACGAGTTTCGCCCCCTGCTCGACGCCGCGATCGATCAGGCTGTTGACGCGGGCATAGGCTTCCTTGGTGACAAGCGGCCCCATGTCGGCCTTCTCATCGGTGTAGGGGCCGATGCGCAGCGACTCGATCTTCGGTGTCAGCTTCTCGACGAGGCGGTTTGCGGTTTCCTCGCCGACCGGAACGGCAACCGAGATCGCCATGCAGCGCTCGCCCGCCGAACCATAACCTGCGCCCATCAACGCGTTGACGGCTTGGTCCATGTCGGCATCCGGCATGATGATCATGTGGTTCTTGGCGCCGCCGAAGCACTGGGCACGCTTGCCGTTCATGGCGGCCGTACCATAGACATAACGGGCGATCGGCGTGGAACCGACGAAGGTGACGGCGCCGATATCCGGGTCCATCAGGATCGCATCGACGGCGGCCTTGTCGCCGTTGACGACGTTCAGGATGCCTGCCGGAAGTCCGGCTTCGATCATCAGTTCGGCAAGACGCAGCGGAACGGACGGATCACGTTCGGAGGGCTTGAGGATGAAGGCGTTGCCGCAAGCAATTGCGGGGGCAAACATCCACATCGGGATCATGGCCGGGAAGTTGAACGGAGTGATGCCGGCGCCGATGCCGACGGCCTGGCGGATGGAGTACATGTCGATCGCCGGGCCTGCGCCTTCGGTGAATTCGCCCTTCAGCAGATGCGGAATGCCGCAGACGAATTCACAGACTTCAAGACCGCGGACGATATCGCCCTTGGAGTCTTCGACGGTCTTGCCATGCTCCTTGGAGAGCAGTTCTGCAAGCTCGTCCATATGCTTGTTCAGGAGTTCCACGAACTTGAAGAAAACGCGGGCGCGACGCTGCGGATTAGTTGCGGCCCACTTCGGCTGCGCCGCCTTGGCATTTTCGACCGCGGCGCGGATTTCCTCGACGCTTGCGAGCGCCACGGATGCCTGAACTTCGCCGGTGGCCGGATTGTAGACGTTGCTGCTGCGGCCGCTTTTGCCCGCAACATGCTTGCCGCCAATGAAATGACCGATCTCGTACATGGATGTGCCTCCTCTTGAATTCCCTTGATAGCGCCACAATCGCACTTCAATTTGCACAAATCAATGCATTGCGATAAGCAACCGTTGTGCAAAAATCGAAGCCCTAACGTGCGAGCACTCCTCCAGCAGGCCTTCTCCAAGGCGCAACCCTGGACAGCCGCGCGCAAGAGGCTGAACTCAAGAGGAGGGTCGTCCATCGATGAGCGGCAAACGTGTCGTGAGAATGGCGGAACTGGAGATAGACCCCGCCCAGCTCGATGCCTATCGTGCGCTCCTGTCTGAAGAAATCGAGGCGGCGGTCGCGTCCGAACAAGGCGTGCTGACCTTATACGCGGTCTCGATCAAGGATCGTCCAGAAAAAATCTGCATCTTCGAAGTCTATGCCAGCCAGGAGGACTACGAAGCGCATCTCCAGACGCCGCATTTCCTCAGGTACAAGACGTCGACCGCCCACATGGTCACGTCGCTGTCACTCATTGATGTCGATCCCATCATTCTGCGCGGTAAGACCGGCGATCATTTGGCGACGTAGGTTCGGGACTCGGGCAGCAAGGACTTAAGGACATGAACTGGGACGACGTCCGCATCTTCCTCGCCGTAGCCAGAACGGGGCAGATCCTTGCCGCCTCCAAGCGGCTGGGGCTCAACCACGCCACCCTCTCGCGGCGCGTGACGTCGCTCGAGGGGGCACTGAAGTCTCGGCTCTTCACCCGCCGCACCAATGGCTGCGAGCTGACTGCCGAAGGCGAAGTGTTCCTCGCTTCGGCTGAGCGGATGGAGACGGAAATGCTCGCCGCGCAGGCTAACCTCGGTCGCACCGACACGGCTATCGCCGGCACGGTCCGCGTCGGGGCGCCCGACGGCTTCGGCGTTTCCTTTTTGGCCCCGCGTATCGGACGGCTGATCGAGCGTCATCCGGAGCTGAAAATCCAGTTGGTGCCAGTGCCGCGCTCTTTCTCACTATCGCAACGCGAGGCGGACATCGCCATCACGCTGGAACGGCCCGAACAGGGTCGCCTCGTATCCTCGAAGCTGACCGACTATACGCTGGGGCTCTATGCCTCGCGCCGCTACGCCGAACTCAACGGCTTGCCCGACAACAACGAGGCGCTCAAGCAGCATCGCCGCATCGGTTATGTGGAGGACCTGCTCTTTTCTCAATCTCTGAATTTCACCGGCGAGGTCATGCGCAACTGGAGCGCTGGCTTTGAGATCTCCTCGGCGACCGGCCAGACGGAGGCAGTGCGCTCCGGGGCTGGTGTCGGCATCCTGCACGACTACATCGCCCGGCAGTATGACGAACTGGTTCGTATCCTGCCCGACGTCTCGATCCGGCGCGCCTACTGGACGACCTACCACGAGAGCGCCCGCGATCTGGTGCGCGTGCGCACTGTCGCCGACTTTCTTCAGGAACTGGTCGGCGCAGAACGGCAGATATTCCTTTGACCGCCGGCCTGCTTTGGAGGCTCTTCGTTTTCGTCCGGATTGGGATTGGGCGTCTCGTCCGGCAGGCGATCGGGATCGGGCTCCTTGACGGGCGGCTCCGGTTTCCAGCCAGGTCCGGGCATCGGCGGCTGATCGGGAATGGGTTCGTTGGGAACGGACATCCTGCTCCTTCCGTCTTCTATTTGCTTATTTGTCGGGTTTCAGGGATTCGGCCGCACGCATCGGCATGCTGTCGATGATGGCAAGAAGTTCGCCGTTGCTCACCGGCTCGCTCACCTTGAGTTTCACCGTTCCATCCTTGCCAACCAAGACAGCTCCGAATTCGCCGGCCTCGGGAGCATGGAGCTCCTTTCGAAGCGCCTTCTCGTTCAGATTGCCGCCTCCGCCGAAGATCGGCTTGACCGTGCTGCCGGAAATCTTGAGAACGACCATATCGCGCTCCTCCAGGCCGGTGCGATCGGCAAGCAGCTGGTTTTCCTGACGGGCGGCGCGGCTGTTGTCCTTGTCGGCGAAAATGACCAGAACCCGGCTCTTCCACCGAAACTGTTCGAGGCTAGCGACCGCCTGGGCGCCGCTCGTCTCCTCGACCTTGGTCGCACCGTAAAGAAAGGTTTTCGGCATCCTCATTCTCCCGTCAGTCTGTAGAACGGCCGGAGGGATGGGCAGGTTCCATCATTTCGGATGGCATGGCGCAAAGCCACACGAAAAAAGCCGGTCAAAATCTGACCGGCTTTTTAGTTCGTTCACATTGTCATTTTACATAGGAACGAAGTCGGACGGCGGAACCTGCAGGGCGGCAGCAATGCGCCGCAGCTTTGCGGGATCGGCATTTTCCCCATTTTCGATTTCGATGATTTCATTGGTGACGAGGCCACAGGTGACCGCTAGGTCATCGACGCTGTAGCCTACGGCTTCGCGCGCTTTCCTGACCTCGGCGGCAACGTTGATCGCTGAAACCACCGTTGCTTTGGATCCATCCAGATTCTTGAGAGAAATGGACATTAAAGTCTCCTTCTAAAAGCACTCTTGATGTAACCCCCGGCGCAAAATGACACTCCCGCTCACATTTTGCAACGCAATATAACACAAAGTTTACCTGCGTTGCCGGGAGTAGATAGGCGGCACATGCCGGAGGGCAATGGTCAGCAAACGATAAGCCGAATGGCTCGATATGCTGAATTCGTTTTGAGAGGAATGGTACGGTTGGGTGGTCTCGAACCACCGACCTCAGGTGCCACAAACCTGCGCTCTAACCAACTGAGCTACAACCGCACAAATCGCGCCCGGCGCGACGGGGGTCACATACGAGGACTTGGAAATTAATTCAAGCCCTATCTCCCCTCAATGTACAAAAAGGCCGGACATGCGGTCCAGCCTTTGTTTTGTCGCACCGGTCGCGGATCAGGCAACCTTGAAGGAGGCCATGACCTTTTCGGCAGCTTCCTTGGTGGGCTTTGCGAGCTTTTCAGCGACCTGCTTGGAGGTTTCCTGCATCGACTTCGCCTGCTCAACGGTCAGTTCCGCCTGCTTGCGCAGGAAAGCGGTCTGAAGTTCGACGAGCTCTGCAATCGACTTCACGCCGAGCAGCGCTTCCATGTGCGACAGCGAATTTTCAGCGTTTATGCGGAGCGCGTCAATCGCCTTCAGGCCGATTTCGACAGTGCCGGCCTGCGCGGTCTGAACCGTGGCTTCGAGGGTCTTTCCGGCATCTTCGCCAGCGGCCTTCATCTTTGCATAGGCTTCACGCGACTGCTGGGCGCCTTTTTCAGTGAAGTCACGGAAGGATTCAGCGAACTTGGACGGGTCGAAAGAGGACATTGAAAAAACGTCGTCGATCTTTATGTTAGCCATCGAATTAAGCTCCTTGGGTTCAGGCGGATAACGCCTGCGTAGTTTGGATGTATCTTATATAGGCAAGTTTATTGTGCATTGCAACATAATTTGTGCGCCGCACAACGAATTAACCTTTCCGCCCGAAATCCGACCCCCAAGCTGGACCCGTTTCCGGCTCATCGTTATTAATAGACTGTTAACTTGAAGAGGCCGAAAGGGACAAGGTTCCGACATGCCCGCAGTCCAGTACCCGTTCATCGACATCGCCGTGCATCAGCGGGTGCGGGAACGCTTTTCGCGCGGCGAAGCGTTATTGCTTTTCTCGGCCGACCTTTCCCGTTTGCTCTGGGCCAACGGCGCCGGCGCGGAACTCTTCGGCCAGACGGCGGTCTATGATCTTCTCGATCAGGGCGTGAACCGCGCCGACATCACCTTCCGTCAGATCGAGACCACGGCCCGCCAACTCGCCGCGGTCGGCGACAGCAGGAACCTGATGATCCGGATTGCCAAAGGCTTCCAGCGGGCGCCGGCGCAGGCAACAGCCGAACTGATTGGGCTCTCCTCCGGCGAGCGCGCCATTCTGTTCTCGGTCCCCGTTTCCTCAAAGCCGCTTTCCGCCGCGGAGTCCGCAGCGCGAATGCTTGAGGGGCTCGACGATCCCGATACGCACATGGCCGTGATCGGCGCGGAAGGCGAAGTCATTGCCTCCTCGCCCGGCTTTGCGTCGCTCGGCATCACCCAACAGACGGCGAAGGCGCTGACTGGTCTGGCGGGCACCCATCCCGACCGGCTCGTCAAGCGGCCGGTCGCCACCGGCAAGGGTTACCTGCCCGCTGCCGTCGGTAAGCTCAGCGACGAACCGGCGCTGAATCTTCTCTTCGCCGTCGAAACCGTGCTCGGCCATCTTGACCCGATCGACGCGGCAGCGCCGGAAGAACCGTTATCCACAGCCGCCGTTAACCATATCGATGAGCCGAAGGGCGCGAAATTCGCCGACGCGCTCGATGCTGTTGCGGACATCGTGGATGTGGAAGAGGCGCTGGAGAGTGTCGACGGCGAGGAAGCCGAGAGTGCAACGGAAGCGGCGGATGAGCCAGTCACCGACCATGAGGAGCAGCAGGAGCCTATCCTATCCGAGCCGGAAAGACCTCCTGTCGATGAGGCGGAGCCCGTCGCAGGCGATACGGCGGAGCTGGAGACCGGGACGGAACCCGCCTCAGCGCTGATCGAGGCCGAGCCTGCCAAAAACAATCCAGGGCATGGAACCGAGCCCGGCGGCGAAGACAGGGCTGAGGGCAAGCCTGTATCCGAGGGCTTTAAGTTCAAGCCGAACAGCCGGGCGACGCGCTTTGTCTGGAAGATCGATGCTGACGGCCACTTCAGCGAAGTGTCGGGCGAATTCGCAGATGCCGTCGGTCCGCACGCTGCCAATATTATCGGCGCGGCCTTCTCTGACATTTCGGCGCTCTTCAATCTCGATCCCGAAGGGAAGATCGCCGACGCGCTCGAACGCCGGGACACATGGTCCGGCAAGACAATCCATTGGCCGATCGAGGGAACGAGCCTGATTGTTCCGGTCGATCTCGCCGCGCTGCCTACCTATACGCGCAACCGGGAATTCGACGGTTTCCGCGGCTTCGGTGTTGTCCGGCTGTCCGACACGACCGAGGATCCGTTGGCGCTCGGCCTGACCCTCGGCCCGGATGCCGCCGGCCGCGACCCGACCAGCCACCAGCCGCCGGAAAAATCTGCGGAAGAGGCTGCTCCAGAAGCATCTGACGTGCAGCCTCAGCCGGAAGCGCCGGCCGCCGCACTTGAGCCCGAGGCAGCCTCCGAAGCCGAGCCTCGCGAAGAGCGGCCAGCCCTGCGTGTCGTGGAAACGCCGAGCCGGCGGCTGACGGACAAGATCATTCAACTCCATGGCGCGGGTCCGACGCTGAGCGCGGCAGAGCAGGCAAACTTCCGCGAGATCGCCAAGCGGCTGGAAGCTTTCGGCGTTCGCGACGAGGAGCCCGCACCCGCAGAGGGCGCGGCTGCTGCTGGACCGGTGGAGCCTACCGAAGGCGAACCGGACGAGCCAGTCTTCGAGAGTGCGATTGCCGCCGAAGAACCGGCCGATACGGCGGAATCTGCTGACGAAGGTGATGAGGCGACTCAGCCGTCCGAGCTGGACGAGGACGATGCCACCGAAGGCCTACACGAAACCTTCAGCCCGATCGAAGTGCTGCACAGCGCCATTCCGCCGCGGGTGAAGATGACGGACGGGCTATCGGCCGACACCGTCGACCAGTTGCCGGTTGCCGTGCTGGTCCATGCTGGCGATGCGCTGATCCATGCCAATCCCGAATTCATGCGCCTGACCGGCTATGCGTCCCTTGAGGATCTCAGCGATGTCGGCGGGATCGACGCGCTGCTGCAGCGCCGCGACCTGGACGAAAAAGCCGGACGCCCGGGCGCAATGATGCTCGTTAGGGCCGACGACACACTTATGCCGGTCACCGCCCGCCTTCAATCGATCCGCTGGGAAGAATCCAGCGCACTCATGCTTGCGCTGATGCCGGTCGAAGGCAGCGACGTGGCGCCGGCCCAGAACGAAGAGGCACGCCTGGACAGCCGCTCCGACCGCATGGTCGAGAAGGTTGCCAAACTGCAGATCGAGGTGGAAGAGCTTCGCTCCATCCTGGAGACGGCGACGGACGGCGTGGTCGTCATCGGCGCCGAGGGCGACATCCGTTCGATGAACCGCTCGGCGAGCGCGCTTTTCAACTACGATGAGGAAGAAACACGCGGCAAGCCCTTCGTAATGCTCTTCGCGCATGAGAGCCAGAAGGCGGTGCTCGACTATCTGAACGGCCTTTCCGGCCATGGCGTCGCCAGCGTTCTGAACGACGGGCGCGAAGTGATCGGGCGTGAGTCATCCGGCGGCTTCGTGCCGCTGTTCATGACTATGGGCCGGCTGACCTCCTCCAGCGGTTATTGCGCCGTCATCCGCGATATAACGCAGTGGAAGCGCACCGAGGACGAGCTTCGCAATGCCAAGGGCGCCGCTGAAACGGCGAACGCCCACAAGACGGATTTCCTGGCGCGTATCAGCCACGAAATCCGCACGCCGCTCAACGCCATCATCGGCTTCTCGGACATGATGGCGAGCGAGCGCTTCGGGCCGATCGGCCATCCGCGCTACATCGAATATGCAAACGACATCGGCCGCTCCGGTCGCCATGTGCTCGATATCGTCAACGACCTGCTCGATATCTCGAAGATCGAAGCGGGCGAGATGGATCTCGATTTCGCATCCGTCGGCCTCAACGAGGCGATTTCGGAAGCCGTGGCGCTGGTCCAGCCGCAGGCGAACGGCCAGCGCGTCATCATCCGAACGGCGCTGTCGCAGTCGGTTCCGAATGTCGTTGCCGATCTCCGTTCGATCAAGCAGATCGCCCTCAACATCCTTTCCAACGCCATCCGCTTCACCCCGTCGGGCGGCCAGATCGTCGTATCGACGTCGTATGAAGCCAGTGGCAGCGTCGTGCTGCGCGTGCGCGATACCGGCATCGGCATGACGCGCAGCGAACTCGACCAGGCGATGAAGCCGTTCCGGCAGGTTTCCACGCAGTCGCGCCACCGCGGCGACGGCACGGGTCTCGGCCTACCGCTGACCAAAGCGATGGTGGATGCAAACCGGGCGATCTTCTCGATCAATTCGGCGCCGAACGAGGGCACGCTTGTGGAGGTCACCTTCCCGTCGCAGCGCGTGCTGGCAGGCTGAATCAAAAAAGGCAGCCGAGAAAGGCTGCCTGGAGTTTGGTGCTGTTCAACAAGATCTTAGTCGATCAACATCATGTTTCGGGGAGCCCGGTGGCCCCCAAGCCGCGTTGTTCATTTGCAGCCCTAAGTTACCTTTACCTTTGACAAACCTTTCTTAATAAAAGGTTTCCTGGCCGATGAAGCTATGAACGGTGAAAGCTTGTAGTTTCCACTGCATTTGATTGAAGTCAGAAGCGCAATTCCTCGAGCCCGACGAACAGGTCGAGCGCCTCGGGATTGGCGAGCGCCTCCTTGTTCTTCACCGGCCGGCCATGCACGACCTCGCGCACCGCCAGCTCGACGATCTTGCCGGATTTCGTGCGCGGAATATCAGGGACCGCGATGATCTTCGCCGGCACATGGCGCGGCGAGGTGCCGGTGCGGATGCGGCTCTTGATGGCTTTGACGAGTTCGTCCGTCAAGGCTGCACCCGGCGCGAGGCGAACGAAAAGCACCACGCGCACATCGTCCTCCCAATCCTGGCCGATGCAGAGCGCTTCGGCCACTTCCTCCATTTGCTCGACCTGATTGTAGATCTCGGCGGTGCCGATTCGCACACCGCCGGGGTTCAGCGTCGCGTCGGAGCGGCCATGAATGACGAGACCCCCATGCTCGGTCCATTCGGCAAAATCGCCATGACACCAGACATTGTCGAAGCGCTCGAAATAGGCCGCCTTGTATTTCGCGCCGTCCGGATCGTTCCAGAAGCCGGCCGGCATCGACGGGAAGGCCTTAGTGCAGACCAGTTCACCCTTCTGTTGGCGGACGGGCTTGCCTTCATCGTCCCATACGTCGACGGCAAGGCCGAGGCCCGCTCCCTGAATTTCGCCGCGCCAGACAGGCTGCAGCGGATTGCCGAGCACGAAGCAGGAGACGATATCCGTGCCGCCCGAGATCGAGGCCAGCTGGATGTCTTCTTTGATGCCCTCGTAGACGAAGGTGAAGCCTTCGGGCGAAAGGGGCGATCCCGTGGATGTCATCAGACGCAGGCTCGAAAGATCGTGGGTGGTCCGCGGCGTCAGCCCGCCCTTGCGCACCGCATCGATATATTTTGCGGACGTGCCGAAGACCGCGAATTTTTCAGCCTGCGCATAATCGAACAACACATTGCCGTCCGGCGCGAAGGGCGAGCCGTCGAACAGGCAGAGCGTGACGCCGGTGGCAAGGCCGCTCATCAGCCAATTCCACATCATCCAGCCGCATGTGGTGAAATAGAAGAGCTTTTCGCCCCGCTTCAAACCGCAATGCAGCACATGCTCCTTCAGATGCTGCAGCAGCGTGCCGCCGGCGGAATGAACGATGCATTTTGGCACGCCGGTGGTGCCGGAGGAGAAGAGAATATAAAGCGGATGCTCAAAAGGAAGCCGCACGAACTCGACGGCTTTGGGCTGGTACGGCCTAATGAATTCTTCCAGCGTCTTTGATTTGGGCGTTTCGCCCGCAACCGCTGCGGCATCGCCGGCATAGCGGACAACCACCGCCGGAGCGCCGAGGCTCTTTGCGACCGCAGCAACCTTCGCCTTAACGTCCTGCAGCTTGCCACCATACCAATAGGCGTCGCAGGCAATGAATAGCTTGGGGCCGATTTGACCGAAGCGGTCGAGGACACCCTGTTCGCCAAAATCCGGTGAACAGGACGACCAGATGGCGCCAATCGAAGCGGCAGCCAGCATGCAGGCGACCGTTTCCGGCATGTTCGGCATCATCGCGGCGATGCGATCCCCCTCGCCGATACCAAGCGCGCGATAGGCCTGCTGCAGCCGTGATACGAGCGCGTGGAGCCGGTCCCACGACCAGCGATATTCGACTTTGTCCTCGCCGCGGAAGACGATTGCGTCAGCCGGCCCTTCGCTCGATAGCAGGTTCTCGGCGAAATTCAGTTTCGCATCAGGAAAGAAGCGAGCCTTGAGCATGAGATCGCCATCGGCGAGCGCTCGTGCGCCTTGCTCCCCCTTCACGCCACAGAATGCCCAAACCGAGGTCCAGAACTTTTCGCGCTCAGCGATCGACCAAGCGTGAAGGTCCGGATAGGTTTCGAGCTTCAGACCAAACTCGGCGTTGCAGCGCTGCATGAAGGCATGCATCGGGCTTGCTTCAATCGACTCTCTCGAAGGTACCCAAAGCGGCACTGTATCACTCATTCAATCTCCTCCCCTATTATTTGCTATATACCATGCTGCACCGCATTATAAAGTGTGCATCGCCCCGGACGCGGCTCTCCGGATTTGCATCTATCCGCCGTTTCATATATCCGGCGAAATCAGCACATAACGGATAAGCAGCTGAAAATACTGGCGGAGCTTATGGGTACGTCAAGACAACCAAAATGGCGGCGCAAGATGATACCCGTTTCCCGCTGGCTGCCCGGGTTTGCGCGGGTTGCAACTGGCCTTCTCCTTATTGCCGCTATCGTTTTCGTGGCGCTGCGCGTCGCAGCCCCCTACCTCGTTTCGAGCGGGCTGGTGCGCTCCGGCATCGAGGACGTCGTGTCGAAATGGACCGGCTATCAGGCCGAAATCAAGGGCACGCCAGTCCTGGAATTCTGGCCGTCGCCGCGCATCAGGTTGAATGAGATCACCATCCGGCAGCCTGAAGGCAGCGGCAACAAGCTGCTCGGCACGATCGAGAGCCTTTCGGCCGATTTCAGCCTCATCGACGCCATTCGCGGCCGTGCCAGCTTTCACGAGTTCCATCTGCTGCGCCCCAATCTTTCCCTTACGCGCGACCAGCAAGGGCTGATCGACTGGACCTATGCGGGGCAGCTTGCGAAGGCGATCGACGGCGCGCGCCAGGAAGGCGGTACCGAAATCCTCGATCAAAGGCTCGACGCAACCATCGGTGCAATCACCGTCGAGGACGGCACGCTCAATGTCGCCGATCTTGCGAGCGGCAAGACCTATCATTTCGAAGGCGTAACCGCCGATATCACCTGGCCGCGGCTTTCAAGCCAGATGACGGCGGTGCTGATCGCGAGAACGAGCGGCGAAGACCTGAAGCTCGACTTCTCTTCCAACAGCCCGCTACTGATTTTCGGCGGCAAGGTTGCTCAGATCAAAACCGCGCTCACCTCCAGGCTCATAACGGCAGAATTCACCGGTATTGGCGGTATCTCCAGCCTCGCCGGACTGTCCGGCAACACGGCGGTCAATATTCCGGACCTGCCAGCGCTATTGGCCTGGTCCGGCAAATCCATTCCGGGCATCGAGACGCTGAGATCGTTTTCGATCGAGAGCGATGTATTTTCCGCCGCCAATGGACTGCGCTTCAATGAAGTCGCGCTTGGGCTCAACGATGCGAATGCGACCGGCGTCATGGACATTTCCGTTGGCACGAACGCGCGGGCAAAGCTCGGCGGCACGCTGGCCTTCGACCATATGAACCTCAAGCCCTTCTTCGACGCCTTTGCCCTTCGTCTGGCCGCTGGCGAGGCAGGCGCGCCGGAAGACGGCGGTCCGCTGCAAAAGCTTGATGTCGACCTCAGGCTTTCCGCCAAGGGAATGCAGCTTCCGCCTTTCCAGCTCTCCGATGTCGGGGCAAGCATCATCGTTTCCAGCAACGAGGCCAAATTCGATATCGGCGACAGCCAGTTCGAAGGCGGCGAAATGACGGCGCATCTCGAGGCAATGCGCGGGGACTTCGACGGCGGCGGCAAGCTGCAAGTTTTGATCCGCGGCGCCGATTTTGCGGGGTTGACCGAGCGGCTACAGTTGAAGGGTCCGCTACCGCTCGCGAGCGGATCGCTCGACATTTCGCTGAAAACCAGCAAGCCAATCTGGACGGCAGGCGCTGCCGACGTGAGCGGACAGCTGACGTTCCATGGCAACGCGGGCTCGATTGCCGGTCTTGACGCCGAAGCCATCCGAAGCCAGGCCGCGCTGCAGAAATTCTTCCCGCTGAGTGCCGTTTCGGGCCGGGCATTCGACTTCAACGGTATCGACATAAGCGCTACCCTCGCGGATGGCTCGGCGGAGCTTCGCGGCGTCAGCGTTCAAGGCGCAGACGAGACGCTGACCCTTTCGGGCATCATCCCATATGAATCCAACGGACTGGCCCTTTCCGGATCGCTGCAGGCGACGGATGCCGCCAAAACGGCAGAATTGCCGCCCCTGCCGTTCTTCGTCGGCGGCTCTTGGCCGAATCCGGTGATTTCGCCGGTGCCGGTGATCGATCAGCAGGCTCCCGGCGTCCAGTGATTCAGGCGGCGTTCGCCGCCGTACGCTCATCGCGCTCCCGCTGCACCTCGCGGCGCTTGGTTACGATCGAGGCGCAGATGACGCCAAACGTCACGACGCCGATCAGGATCGTGCAGACCGCGTTGATTTCAGGGGTCACGCCAAGACGGACCTGGCTATAAATTCGCATCGGCAGGGTCGTGGCGCCCGGACCTGACGTAAAGCTCGCAATCACAAGGTCGTCGAGCGACAGCGTAAAGGCCAGAATCCAGCCAGAGAAGACGGCAGGCGCAATGATCGGCAGCGTCACCTCGAAGAAAGTCCGAACCGGCGGAGCGCCGAGGTCCTGCGCCGCTTCTTCGATCGAATGATCGAAACTCACCAAGCGCGACTGCACGACGACCGCCACGAAGCACATCGTCAGCGTCGTATGCGCCAGCGTGATCGTCCAAAAGCCACGGTCAAATCCGATCGCCACGAAGAGCAGGAGCAGCGAAAGACCCGTAATCACCTCCGGCATGACGAGCGGCGCGTAGACCATCCCTGAGAAAAGCATGCGGCCGCGAAAGCGCCGATAGCGCACGAGCGTGAGCGCCGCGAGCGTGCCGAGAACCGTCGCCAGCGTGGCGGAGAGCACGCCGACGCGCACCGTCACCCAGGCGGCATCGAGCAGCGCCTGATTATACAGCAACTGCGTGTACCATTTCGTCGAGAAGCCGCCCCAGACGGTGACGAGTTTCGACTCGTTGAACGAGAAGATCACGAGCAGCACGATCGGCAGATAGAGGAAGGCAAAGCCGAGCGTGATCGAGACGATATTGAAGCGGGTCCATTGCAGCATGGCTTACCTCCCCTGCTCGTCGGCTTTGGCTTGCGCGTTCTGGAAGAAGACGATCGGGATCACCAGGATCAAAAGCAGGATCGTCGCCACCGCGGAGGAGACCGGCCAATCGCGGTTCGAATTGAACTCGCTCCAAAGCGTCTTGCCGATCATCAGCGTCTGCGATCCGCCGAGCAAGTCGGGGATGACGAATTCGCCGACGGCCGGGATGAAAACCAGCATGCAGCCGGCGATAACACCGGGTAGCGACAGTCGGAACGTGACGCGCCAGAAGGCCGTGATCGGCGGGCAGCCGAGATCCTGCGCGGCCTCGACCAAGGTGCCGTCCATCTTCTCCAGCGAGGAATAGAGTGGCAGCACCATGAACGGCAGGTAGGAGTATATGATGCCGATATAGACCGCGATGTTGGTGTTCAGGATGATGAGCGGACTGTCGATGATGCCGCTGGCGAGCAGCACCTGGTTCAGCAAGCCTTCCGGCTTCAGGATCGCGATCCAGGCGTAGACGCGGATCAGGAAGCTCGTCCAGAACGGCAGGATAACGAGCATGAGCAGTGTCGGGCGAATGCTGCGCGGGGCCTGCGCCATGCCATAGGCGATCGGATAAGCGATGAGCAGTGTGAGAAAAGTCGAAATCCCGGCAATGACGACGCTCGAGACATAGGCGTTGAAATACAGCGGATCATCGATGAGATAGTTGTAATTGTCGAAGGACAAGGTCGATACCTTGTCCCAGAAGCCGGCCCAGCCGTCGCCGGGCGAGAAGACGGGCATATAGGGCGGCATCGCGATCGCCGTCGTCGACATCGAGATGCGGAAGACGATGAAGAACGGCGCGAGGAAGAAGATGAGCAGCCAGGCATAGGGAATGATGATCACAAGGCGGCTGTAGATCGCGGAACCGAGCTTGCCCATGGATCAATCCCTCAGAAGCACGCCGGCATCATCGGCGAAGGAGATCCAGACTTCCTGATCGTATGTGAAGGGATCGTCGACCGCGCGCTGCGCGTTGAGCGAGGAGGCCTTCACGACCTTGCCGCTCTTCAGCTTGACGTGGAAGACCGTCATGTCGCCGAGGTAGCCGATGTCCCAGAGTTCACCGGAAGCCGCATTGACGGATGGGTTTGGCGGCGGATGACGGAGCACCTTCAGTTTTTCCGGACGGACCGCAAAGCCGGCGTTGCTGCCCTTTGCAGGCTTGTCAGATGTCGCGACCTTGATGGTAAAGCCGCTCTCGACCGCAATCTCGACTGTGTCGCCTTCGGCGGCGGTCACCTGGCCGTCGAAGATGTTCACATCGCCGATGAAATCCGCAACGAATCGCGAGTTCGGCGCCTCGTAGATTTCCGCCGGCGTCGCCACCTGGACGACCTTGCCGTGGCTCATAACGGCGATGCGATCCGCCATCGTCATCGCCTCTTCTTGGTCATGCGTCACGACGACGAAGGTGAGGCCGAGATTCTGCTGAAGATCCATGAGCTCGAACTGCGTTTCCTCGCGCAGCTTCTTATCGAGCGCGCCGAGCGGTTCGTCGAGCAGCAGCACTTTCGGACGCTTGGCGAGCGAGCGGGCGAGCGCCACGCGCTGACGCTGCCCGCCGGAAAGCTGGTTCGGTTTGCGGGAGGCGAACTGCTCCAACTTCACCATCTTCAGCATCTGCAAAACGCGCTCGATAATCTCGTCCTTCGGCATGCCGTCCTGGCGAAGGCCGAAGGCGATGTTCTTCTCTACCGTCATGTGGGGAAAGAGCGCGTAGGACTGGAACATCATGTTGACGGGCCGCCTGTAGGGCGGGGTACCTGCCAGGTTCGTGCCATCGAGGATCACTTCGCCGGAGGTCGGCTGCTCGAAGCCCGCCAGCATGCGCAACAGTGTCGACTTGCCGCAACCCGATGCACCAAGCAATGCAAAGAACTCGCGATGATAGATATTCAGCGACAGATCATTCACGGCGGTAAAATCGCCGAACTTCTTCGTCACGTTCTTGAAGGAGATAAACGGTTTGGAAGCCGGATCGGCCCAAGGCGCGAAGGTGCGGCGAATATTGCCAAGTGACTTCATTTGGTTCCCCGAGACATGATTTGAGAACCGGCCCTGCCCACAGCCGGCAGCCGTCAAGAAAAGGCCCGGGCGTTTCCGTCCGGGCCTGAATTTCCTTATTGGCCGGTGACGACTTTCGTCCAGAGCCGGGTCGCGGTGCGCTGCGTTTTCGGCTCCCAGGGCGAGACCGTGAAGAGCTTCTTCATCACGTCTTCGGTCGGATAGATCGCCGGATCTTCGAGCACGTCCTTGCTGATGAACTGCTGGGAAGTCTTGTTGCCGTTGGCGTAGAAGACATAGTCGGTCGCCTTGGCGATGACCTCCGGCTTCATGATGTAGTTCAGAAACTCGTGCGCTTCGGCAGCATGCGGCGCATCGGCGGGGATCGCCATCATGTCGAACCACATCTGGGCGCCCTGAGACGGGATCGAGTAGTTGACCTCGACATTATTATTGGCTTCGGCAGCGCGGTCGCGGGCCTGCAGCATATCGCCGGAATAACCGAAGGCGATGCAGATGTCGCCGTTGGCGAGCGCATTGATATATTCGGACGAGTGGAACTTGCGGACGAAAGGACGGATGGAGGTCATCAAGTCCTCAGCTTTCTTGAAGTCATCCGCGCTGGTCGTGTTCGGATCGACGCCGAGATACTGGAAGGCAGCAGAAAGGACATCCTTCGGCGCATCGAGCAGATAGATGCCGCAATCCTTGAACTTCTCGGCAACCTTCGGATCGAAGATCACTTCGAGCCCCGGCGTGGCGTCAGGCCCGAGAATTTCGGCAACCTTTTTGACGTTGTAGCCGATGCCGTTCGTGCCCCACATGTAGTCGATGGCGTACTCGTTGCCCGGATCATACTGCGCCGTGCGCTGCTGGATCACATCCCACATGTTGGAAATGTTCGGCAGCTTCGACTTGTCGAGCTTCTGGAAAACACCGGCCTGGATCTGGCGCTGCAGGAAGTCTGCGGTCGGCACGACGACGTCATAGCCGCTGCCCCCCGCAAGAAGCTTCGTCTCGAGCGTCTCGTTGGAATCGAAGGTGTCGTAGACAACCTTGATGCCGGTTTGCTTGGTGAAATCCTCGAGGATGGAACTGTCGATATAGTCCGACCAGTTATAGACGTTGACGACGCGCTCCTGCGCGAAGCCCGGCGCCGCAGCGAAAACGGCAACGACGGCCGTGGCCGCAAGTCTTGCGATTCTTGACCTCATATTATCTCCTGTCCGTTCTTATTATTGGCAATTGCAGGCATCACCCCGGACACCTTTTCCCTCTGGATTTTGGATTAGAGTAGAAAGGATTCTGTGAGGCGACAAGCGCAAAATCCTGCACTCTCAATGATTTCACCGATCACTGAAAATCGAAGGCACCGAGCCCCGCCACCATCTCATCTAAGCCAAGCGGGCGAGTGACAGGCGGCTCGGCACGCGCAAGACAGCCCTTCCTTTCGCAGAGGCGGCAGGCCGGCCCGATTGCCACCGGATGCGGGGTCTCAGAAAGGGCCTGGCCATATGTCGTGCTGTCTTTGAACGCGATGTCGCAGCCGAGCAGAACTGCAGTACGCCGGACCCGTTCGCCAAAGGGCGCATGCGGCCCTTCGAGCGTCCGCGCTATGGTAAGATAAGCGGAGCCATCCGGCATCTCGGCAGCCTCGGCCAGAACCTGGCCCGGCTGGAGAAAGGCAGGATGGATGTTGAGCTTCGGACAGCCGCCGCCGAAGCGGGCATGCGGAAAACCTGCCGCTCCGCCCCGCCGCAGCCGATGGCCCGCGGTATCGATCTCCATGATAAAGAACGGAACGCTGGCGTTCGCCGGTCGCTGCAGCATCGTCAACCGTGTCGCAGCCTGGCCGAACGAACAGCCGAAGCGAGCGCAGAGAATATCGATGTCGTAACGCGATGTCTTTGCTGCGGAGAGAAACGCGTCATAAGGCATCATCAGCGCAAGGGCTGCGTAACGCGCGAGCTCGAAGCGGGCAATGCGCCTCGCCTCCTGCGTCGAGAGGTTGAGTGTTTCCAGCTCTCGCATAATGGCTTCGCGAAGCGCGAGCATCGCGACCTCGACGGCGACTTCCTGGATCTGATCGGACGCCGCAAGGCGCTCCGAAATGAAAAGCCGCATCGAATGCCGGTCGAAGCGGCGGCGCAGATCGGGCATCACATGCACCGGCAGGATGCGGACGCTGATGCCGTGCTCCTTCTGCAACCAGCCCTTAAGGACCTGCGCGCGCTCACCCGCCGGCAGAGCGACGAAGAAAGCCTCAGCGGCCTCTTCAAGCGCGCCAAAATAGGCAGAACGGCGCTCCAGCACGTCGCGCACTTCATCTGCCGGCAGCCGCGCGCCGGCGGCCGGAGCCTGTCCGTCGCCAGCCATCAGGACTGTCAAGTCGGAGAGTCGCGCAGCCTGCTCGCGATAGGCACGATAGAGCTTCACGACGCCGCTTGCAGCATTGGGTGCGGCTTCGGCGACTTCGATGAGTTCCTGGTCTCCGGGTAGTTCGCCCGAAAGCAACGGATCGGCAAAGACTTCACGCAGCTGGGCGAGATTGTTTCCGGGCTCGCTCTGCAGTTCCTCCAGGTCGACCTTGTAGACCGACGCGAGCTTCAAGAGGAGTTGCACCGTCAATGGCCGCTGATTGCGCTCGATCAGGTTGAGGTAGGATGGCGAAATTCCCAATCCCTCGGCCATCGCCGTCTGGGTGATCGCCAAGCCGTTGCGAATGCGGCGAACTTTCGGACCGGCGAATATCTTCCGCTCGACCATTCGACACCTCCTAGATCGACATGAATTTACAAGCATTTACATATTTACAAACTTACCTTGTAAATGCTCCCGCAACCTAACCTCAATTTCCTCCCAAAAATCAAGCTTTCTCTGGCGGCTTCGAGGATTTTTGTAAATTATGTCACACAGCCGAATGAGGCACATTCATCGAGAAGGAGGAAATCGTGACAGAATTTGACAAGCTTATCCGCAATGCGCCGGCAGGCCGTTTCGACGGTATCGAGCGACCCTATTCGCCCGAGGACGTGAAGAGATTGCGGGGCTCCGTCGAACTCCGCTATTCGCTTGCCGAGATGGGGGCGAACCGGCTGTGGCAACTGCTGCATCAGGACGATTTCGTCAATGCGCTCGGTGCACTTTCGGGCAATCAGGCAATGCAGATGGTCCGTGCCGGGCTGAAAGCGATCTACCTCTCCGGCTGGCAGGTCGCAGCCGATGCGAATACGGCTTCGGCGATGTATCCCGACCAATCGCTCTATCCCGCCAATGCTGGACCGGAGCTCGCCAAGCGGATCAACCGCACGCTTCAGCGCGCCGACCAGATCGAGATATCGGAAGACCGCGAACTTTCCGTCGAAACATGGTTTGCGCCAATCGTTGCCGATGCTGAAGCCGGCTTCGGCGGACCGCTCAATGCCTTCGAGATCATGAAGGCCTATATCGAGGCCGGCGCTGCCGGTGTCCACTTCGAGGATCAGCTGGCATCGGAAAAGAAGTGCGGGCATCTCGGCGGCAAGGTGCTGATCCCGACGGCGGCGCACATCCGCAATCTGAACGCGGCGCGGCTTGCCGCAGACGTGATGGGTGTTCCGACCCTCGTCATTGCCCGCACGGATGCGGAAGCGGCCAAGCTTCTGACCTCGGACATCGACGAGCGCGACCAGCCTTTTGTCGATTACGATGCCGGCCGCACGGTCGAAGGCTTCTATCAGGTGCGCAATGGCCTCGATCCCTGCATCGCCCGTGCGGTTGCTTACGCCCCGCATTGCGATCTCATCTGGTGTGAAACGTCCAAGCCGGATCTGGAGCAGGCGCGGCGCTTTGCGGAGGGCGTGCACAAGGTCCATCCCGGCAAGCTGCTCGCCTACAACTGCTCGCCGTCGTTCAACTGGAAGAAAAACCTTGACGACGCGACGATCGCCAGGTTCCAGCGGGAGCTCGGCGCGATGGGCTACAAGTTCCAGTTCATCACGCTAGCCGGTTTCCACCAGCTGAACTTCGGCATGTACGAACTGGCACGCGGCTACAAGGACCGGCAGATGGCGGCCTATTCGGAACTGCAGCAGGCGGAGTTCGCCGCCGAGGCACAGGGCTACACCGCGACCAAGCACCAGCGCGAAGTCGGCACCGGCTATTTCGATGCCGTATCGCTCGCCATCACCGGCGGCAAGTCCTCGACCACTGCCATGAACGAATCGACCGAACATGCACAGTTCAAACCCGCAGCCGAGTAGCCACACCAAAGGAGAAAAGGCCATGGCTTCCATCGCACGTGTCCGCGAAAGAGCGGAAGAACAATCCTCCAGCATGAGCGCCGATCAGCAGACGATGATCCGCATGCTCGCAAACGATCTGCACAGGCTGAACCAGTCCGTCATGAAGGCCGTCGAGGCCGGGGTCTCGGTCGAGCTCGTGCGCTCCGCCCGCCACCATGGCGGAGACGGCAATTGGGGCGATCTCCTGATCCCTGTCATCGTCGCCAACAGGATGTAGGGATCAAAGATGGCGGTGCCGCGGCGCCGCCATCTGCGTTATTCGACGTATTTGTCACTGTCATGAAAGGCGGGCATAATAAGCATCCGCTCATATGAGATGTCTGATGCCCGCCACGACGCATGCCAATCTCGAATCTCTCACTGACCTGGTCTACGGCGCATTGTTTGGCGAAACGGACTGGCAGGACTTCCTCGACACCCTCAACACGAGGATGCCCGATGCGAAGACGACGCTCTTTTATCACGACAGCGTCGCGGGTGCCGGTGCCTTTTCGCTATGCTCAGGTTTGGACGGCTCCAGTCTGGACGACTACAACCGGTATTATTGCACCGTAAACCCGTGGATGCCGAAGGCAGCCGTCCGGCCGGTCGGCCTCGGCGTCATCGCGGACCAGATGCTGCCGCATGCCGAACTCGTCAAGACGGAATTCTACAACGAGTATCTGCGCAGCATCGGTTGCCGGAGCAGCGTCGGCGTGACGATTCTGCGCGAGAACAGCAGGTCCTTCAATCTCTCGACTCTGACATCGAGCACCGACACCGGCTTCAATCGCCTCAACGCGGATCTCCTGACACAACTCGCACCGCATTTGCAACGAGCCTTCGATTTCATGCGCAGGGAAAAAGCGAGCAATGAGACGGGCCGTTCGCTGTTCGACGCCATCGGTGTCGGCCTCGTCTATATCGGCGAAGGCTGCCAGATCCGGTCGATGAACCTTGCCGCGGAACAGATGTTCGCCGAAGATGCCGGGATCAGTGTCACGCCAACAGGACATCTCGTCTGCAGCGACCGGGATTTCCTCGAGCGTCTTACCTCCGCTTCACGCTACCGCGCTCCCGCCGCGGCAGAACCGTTCATCGCGAGATTCAGGTCTTCCTGCGCGTCGTTCAAATGCACGCTCGTGCGCCTTACGTCCGATTTGATGACCGAGTTCCTGCAGGGGCCGACGGCGGCACTCATCATCGAGCGCATGCCCGTGGCATGCCCTGAACTGAACGACCGTTTGTCCGCAAAGGAGCAACTGACCGCAGCCGAGCTGCGGATCGCCTCCTCCATCGCGGCAGGCCTTTCGCCGCGCGAGGCGGCCAGGCTGCATGGCATCAGCTACGAGACGGCCCGGACGCATCTGAAGAACATCTATTCCAAGCTCGGCGTGAACAGCCAGGTCGCGCTCGTGAGACGTCTGATGCCGTAGAATCAGCTGCGGCTGGCGCGCTTTCCGGCGAACAGATCAGCATAGCTTTTCAGCAGCTTTGTCATACGGTCGGCGACGGTGCGGATTTCCGGGCGGTGGCGATCCTCGTTGTTCAACACGATCCATTGCCGGTGGCGCAACTCCGTCAGTTCGCCGCCGAGCCGCTGCAGCTCCGGATCGAGATCACCCACGAAGCAGGGGAGCACCGCCTTTCCCGCACCGGCCCGGACGAGGTCCGGCAGCGAACGCGGCCTGTTGACCGTCGCAACGATGGGCTCCGACGCCTGGCGGTGCGGCCAGCGGAGATAGGCGGAAATGGCATCATCCTCGGCGACCGCAATCCAGCGGTTTTCGACCTCGCCGGCATTGCGCCGGACATAGACGGCATAGGCGACTTCCCCCAAAAGCCGAGCAGCGAGATTGGATTCGTCCGGCTCGAAGGCGCGAATGCCGATATCGCTCTCGCGGTAGGCGAGATTGGCGCGTGCCTCGCCGATCGTCAGCGCGATGTTGAAACCGTCGGCAGGCATGCGGATCGCGGAGAAGTTTTCGGTCAGCATCCAGGCAACCCAGGTTCCGGCTGCGATCTTTACCGTTACGCCTCCTTCGCCTGCCTGGCGCCAGGCATCCACCTTCCGGGCAGCGGCTTCCATCTCCTGAAGGTGGTCGAGGAGGATCTGGCCATCGGCCGTCAGGCGGTAGCCGGTCTGGCTGCGGGCGAAAAGCATCCGCCCCGTTTCCTGTTCCAGCTCAAGCATGCGCCGTCCAATCGTGGCTGGGCTCAAGCCGGTCGCCGCGCTCGCGCCGGTCAGCCCGCCGAGGCGCGCGACCTGCAAAAAAAGCTGATAGGAGTCCCATGCGGCGTTTTTCATTGATGAAAAACATAGCCGGATCTTCGATGTTTATGAAGCGATTTTTGATGTGTATTTGAAAGGATGTCTTTTAATGGAGGACATCACAATGATCGATCAGATCATGATTGCCAGTTTCCTCGGCCTTTCGCAGAGCTGCCAGCCCATCCAAAAACGTGCCAGGACTGAGGACGAATTCTACAGGGATTTTGGAAGCTCGCCTATCGTTAGCTTTGGCAGGTGGCTCAACAGCATCGGCGCAAAAAAGCAAAAGGACCGCGCGTTACCGGCGCGATCCTCCATACCATCAAGCTGCAGGCCCCATCAGGCTGCCCGCCTTGCCCGGCCGTGAGATTGTATCGACGCTTCGATGCGGAACTGCTGCAGCAGCCTCATCAGCGTGTCGGCCTCGTCGGCGAGCTGACGGCTTGCCTGTGTGGTTTCCTCGACCATCGAAGCGTTCTTCTGGGTCATCTGGTCCATGGCATTGACCGAACCGTTGACCTCCTGCAGCGCCGCCGACTGATCCTGGCTCGCGGTGGCGATGGTTTCGACGTGTTTGCTGATCGCAATGATCTCCTCGCTGATCGAAGCGAGCACGCTGCCGGTCTTCTGGACCAGCGCAGAGCCGACTGTGACCTCCTCGCTGGATTTCTCGATCAGGCCCTTGATCTCGCGGGCGGCATCGGCCGAGCGCTGCGCCAGTTCGCGGACTTCCTGAGCGACAACCGCAAAGCCCTTGCCCGCCTCGCCGGCGCGCGCCGCTTCGATACCGGCATTGAGGGCCAGGAGGTTCGTCTGGAAGGCGATGTCATCGATGACTTCGATGATCTGCTCGATCTGCCGCGACGCCTGCTCAATGCGGCCCATTGCGGCGACAGCGTCGCTGACGACCACTCCGGAGCTGTCGGCAGTCTTTTTCGTGGCGGTGACGGCGTTGTTGGCTTCGCGAGCGCGCTCAGCGGACGAGCGAACGGTCACGGTGATCTCTTCGACGGCAGCCGCCGTTTCTTCCAGGTTTGCCGCCTGCGCTTCCGTGCGCTTCGAAAGCTCGCCGGCAGAAGTCAGCATTTCTCCGCTGTTGCGCTGGATGGCATTGGCGTTCTCGCGGATCTTCACGAGGGTATCCTGCAGGCGGACAAGCGATGTGTTGAAGTCGACCCGAAGCTGCTCCAGCCGGCCAACGAACGGCGTCTCGATCGTCTCTGAGACATCGCCCTGGGCGAGGCGCCCGAGGCCAGCTGCAAGCTGGTTCACGGCGAAGTCGATCTGACCATCGAGCGAACGCTTATCGGCATCGTTGCGGGCACGCTCGGCTTCGCTCAGCGCGCGCTGTTCCGTAGCCTGCGTCTCGAGATCCTGCCGGGCGCGGGCGCTGTCGCGGAAGGCAACTAGGGCGCGGCCGATCTCGCCGAATTCGTTGTTCTTCTCAAGACAGGGGATCGTGCTGTCGAGTTTACCGGCGGAAATCGAGTGGACCGTTTCCGTCAGCGCAAGCAGCGGCCTCACGGACGCGCGGATCGCGAAGAAGGCAAGCATGCCGACAAACAGCATGACGGCAGCGCCGGCGCCGAGAACCATAGTCTGCAGATGATTGATGCGGGCGAAATAGACCTCCATCGGAATGCCGATGAAGAGGATGCCGACATTGGCGCCGGCCGCACTCTTGACCGGGAAGTAACCGGTCATGAAGTTCTTGCCGAAGAGCTGCGCGGGACCGTAGTAGGCCTTGCCGTTTGCGAGAACCGGCTGCGCCGGATGATCGGCGGCAAGCTTGGTGCCAACGGCACGGCTGCCGTCTTCCTTCTTCACATTGGTCGAAACGCGGACATAGTCGTTGCCCTGCTTCTGAAAGACTGTTGCAACGCCGGCAATTGATTGGGCCGTGCGATCGACGAGAGCGTGATCCTTGAGTTCGAGAATGCCATCTTCCGTCACGGAGAGAAGTTCGTCACCCGTGACACCGACAGCCGCATTCGCATCCGCGGCACCATAAAGCACCGCCATGGTGCGGCTTGCGCCTTTTGCGTCCGAAACGGCGCTTTCCATCACGTCGCGGCTGAGATTGTGATAGGTGACAGCGACGATCGCGGCGGTGCTGACGACGAGCAGAGCGAGCGTGATCGCAACAACCTGACGCACGATGGACGTCGAAAAGAAACGCGGCATGAAGGCCTCCGGTAAATACAACTATAGTAAGAATAGGCTAAAAGCGTTAAGGAATTCCTCGGTTTCCGGCTTCTTCAAAGGAAGCGTCCCCTTTCGCCTGCTGGGTAACAACTGGCGAGGTTCTGGAATGCGTAGACCGGCACAGCAAATTGCAACCATAGGAAAGCGGCCCCGGAAGCCGGAGCCGACTCGCGAATTGCAAGATGATGCCGATTATGCCGCGCGGTAGATCGCCGCCTCGGAACTTTCGCCGTCGATCTTGAACTGCTGGACGAGACCGAGGAGCGCATCCGCCTGACCGGCAAGCTCGCGGCTTGCGGCGGTCGTCTCTTCGACCATCGCGGCATTCTGCTGGGTCATCTGGTCCATCTGATTGACGGTCGAGTTGACTTCCTGCAGCCCGCTCGACTGGTCATGGCTTGCGCGGGCGATCATCTCGACATGCTGGCTGATCGTCACGATCTGGGCGCTGATCTTGGCAAGCACCGTGCCGGTCTCCTGAACGAACTGCGAGCCTGAGCTGACCTCCGTCGTCGACTTATTGATCAGGCCCTTGATTTCCTTTGCAGCAGCGGCGGAGCGCTGCGCCAGTTCACGGACTTCCATGGCAACGACCGCGAAGCCCTTGCCTGCGTCGCCGGCACGTGCGGCTTCGATGCCGGCATTCAGCGCCAGGAGGTTGGTCTGGAAGGCGATCTCGTCGATGACGCCGATGATCTGCTCGATCTTGCGGGACGCGTCCTCGATGCGGGTCATCGCATCGATGGCATTGCTGACGACCGTTGCCGAGTCGTCGGCGCTGCGCTTGGCCTGGCGAACGATCTGGTCGGCATCCTTGGCACGCTCTGCCGACGAACGGACAGTGACGGTGATCTGATCGACGGCCGCAGCCGTTTCCTCGAGAGAGGCGGCCTGATGCTCCGTCCGTTTCGCAAGGTCCTCGGCGGACTGCGCCATCTGATTGCCGTTGCCCTGAATCATTTCAACATTGTCGCGGATCTGGCTCATCGTTGCCTGGAGACGCAGCATCGAACCGTTGAAGTCCTGACGCAGCTGCTCGAGGCGGCCGATGAAAGGCGTTTCGATCGTGGTGGAGATGTCGCCCTGCGCCATCCGCTCAAGGCCGGCCGCAAGCTCGTTGACGGCGAACTCGATCTGGCGATCCATCTCGCGCTTTTCGGCGTCGTTGCGCTGGCGTTCCTGTTCGGCAGCCGCGCGCTCTTCTTCGCTCTCTTCCTCGATGCGGATCTTCGAGATCGCATTTTCCTTGAAAATGCCGAGGGCGCGGGCCATGTCGCCAATCTCATCGGACCGTTTTTCGCCGGAAATGCTGGTATCCAACGAACCGTCGGCGATGCGGCGCATGGCGGCCGTGATCTGGCCAATCGGACGCTGCAGCGTCAGCACGAGGGCGAAGCCGCCGATGATCGAAACGAGGATGCCGAGGCCGGTCGTCAGAACGGAGATGCTGTTTGCCTGCGTGCGCTCAGTTCCGGCCGACTGCTTCTGCAGCTCGGCGAAGGTGGTGAGTTGGCCCCAGACGCTGTCGAGCTGCTGACGGGCGGCTGCATAGTCGGTAGTACGCTGGGCGATCGTCGCGACCAGCTTTTCGCCGTCGCTGTCCATGGAAGCAAGTGCGGGCGACATGACGGCAACGATGTCTTCCGCGAAGTCCATGCCCTTGGCGCTTGCCAGCAATGTGTTGAGGTTGGTGCCAAGCGTCGTGATTTCCTGATGCAGGCGAACGCGGTTGTCCGGGTTCGGCTTGGCGGTGAAGTCGCCGAGCACCAGCTGCAGCGAATAGATGGAGGTCTCGAGGCGGCGAGTATCCTCTAGAACGGAGTTCGTCTGAGCAATGCGGCCGTCGAGTTCGACGAACGTCGTCGTCGCTTCCCGCATCATCTGCGTCGCCGTCAGCTGCGTATAGGTCGACATCTGGCGGAAGCGAGAAACGAGGCGGCCAAGGTTGGCTATCGCTTCGTCGGTCGCTGCATCAGGTGCCGCGGCCTGCGTCTTGAGGTCGCTGATCGTCTGGGCGATCGACTGCGTCATGCTCTTCTGGTTCTGCGGCACGGAGATTTCGATGAGGCGCTGAGCTTTGGCGATCTGCGGGATCGCGTCGGTGACGACTTTCAGCTTGTCGGCGGGCGCCTGCGCCTTGTTGAAGGCTGCCATGACGGAGGCAAGCGTATCGCCACCCTTCAACAGCCGGTCTGCGGCGCGGAGCGTCGCGGTGGCATTGCCTTCATCGTTGCGGATATTTTCCTGGAGCTGCTGTGCGTCGTAATTGACGTTGAACCGGCTGCTTATCAGCGTCTTCTGTGCGTCGTCGATCGACTTGCGGAGCGCCAGCTCCTGTTCATGAAGAGACCATAGCTTGCCGACGGTATCCGCAATCCCGGCCGTGCCGTTTGACGCGGCCTGCAGGTTTTCGCGGCCGTCCTTGTCGCCGATCTGGTCCAGGGTGGCTTTCAGCGTATCCTGCTGCGTCTTGATGTCGGCGTAGAGCTTGTCGCGCGCTTCCTGGTTGGTAACCTGCAGGAAATCGCCCATCGAACCATAGAGATCCTTGAAGCCGCTCAGCGATTGGAGAACGCTGTTCGAAATCTCCATGCGGCCCTGCAGCAGGCCGGAAGCATAGAGACCTGTCAGGCCAACGGCGGAAATGGCGACCACGAAAGGCAGGACGAAGATCAGGACCTTGGTCTTGATCTTGAAGCGCGAAAGAATCTTGTCAATAAACATGGCGATACCGGCCTTCCATACACCACTCCTCCCACCGGCTGAAATCGGCGCCGGCCGAGTGCATCGAGCTGACTGTGAGACACTGGGGAAACCCGAGGGGGTCAGGCGGCAATCATTGCCAAATCATCGCAAGCAGAATGCGGCGATGCCCAAACATTCGCGGTGAATGTGGCAGAGGATATCTTAATTTTCGGATAAGCTGATGCAATCGAATCCCATCGTTGCATGGCGGGCGCCCGCGCAACCGGTTTGCCGCGCAAGGGCAAACCTCAAAAAGTATGACGAAGGAAATGCCTTAAACGGCGTGAGCGATCAGGAGGGCCACAAGTGCGGCCGTTGCGCCGGTCGCGAGCATGAGGAAGCGGACGGCTGCGAGCTTTGTATCAGGTCTTGCCTGAGCGATTGCAATGGCGCGGGCGCGTTGTGTGTTCCTGTTCATGCGTAGAACCTCACTTCCTTCAAGACTCAACAATCCACCAAAACGGCTTGCCGGTAAAGCTTAATTTAGGAAGCTCTTTCCATACGGCCATTGGGACACGATGGCGCACCGTGCTTAAGAAGTCTTGAATCCCGTTCCCCAGATTCGTCCCTACAAGGATTCGCCTGCGGCAAAGCCCGAGGCCCAGGCCCATTGGAAATTATAGCCGCCGAGCCATCCGGTCACGTCGACGCATTCACCGATGAAATAGAGGCTGGGCACGCCTTTTGCCTGCATCGTACGGGAATCGAGTCCGGCGGTATCGATGCCGCCGAGCGTCACTTCCGCGGTGCGATAACCTTCGGAGCCGGAAGGCTTGATCTTCCAGTTCTGTGCTGCATCGCAAAGACGGATGAGCACCTTGTCGGAGAGGTCGGCCATGTTGCCTGATATGCCTTCGCGCTCCGTCAGATATTGCGCCAGCCGTTTCGGCAGAATTTCCCCGAGCACCGTCTGGGCCGACTGACGGCCGTTTAGTTGCTTGGCTTTCTTTAGATGCAGAAGAAGATCGACATCCGGCTCGATACCAATGGCGATCTCGTCTCCCTCCCGCCAGTAGGAGGATATTTGCAGGATCGCCGGGCCGCTGAGACCGCGGTGGGTAAAGAGCAGGGCTTCACGGAAGCCGGTTTTTCCATGCCGGATTTCGGCGGGCGCCGAGATGCCGGATAGCGGCGCAATGCTCTCCAGCAAGAGGGGATCAAGCGTCAGCGGGACGAGACCGGGGCGCGTTTTGACCAAAGAGAGACCGAACAATTCGGCGATGCGGTAGGCAAAACCCGTTGCCCCCATTTTTGGTATCGACTTGCCGCCGGTCGCCACGACGAGCGAAGTACACTCGTATTCGTCGTCGGATGTCCTGACGCGAAAGCCGTCGATGCCTTTTTCGACGGCCAGGATTTCGGTCTGCAACCGCAGTTGTACGCCTGCCGCCTGCATCTCGTCGAGCAACATGCGGATGATATCCCTGGCGCTGTCATCGCAGAAGAGTTGGCCGAGCGTCTTCTCGTGCCATGCAATCCCATATCGGTCGACCATGGCGACGAAATCGGCCGGCGTGAAGCGGGCGAGCGCGGATTTGCAGAAATGGGGATTGGCCGACAGGAAATTCTTCGGGCCGGCATTGACATTGGTGAAGTTGCAGCGGCCGCCACCCGAGATGCGGATTTTCTCGCCCGGCGCTTTCGCGTGATCGAGCACGACGACTGAGCGGCCGCGCTGCCCGGCGCGGATGGCGCACATCATTCCGGCGGCGCCCGCGCCTATGACGATCACGTCGCTCTTCAGTCTCAAACCATTTTCCTTCCGTGAATGGGCTTTCTTTTTCTATCGAATGGCGAAAGTCAACGCTGCCGCCCCTCGCCAATTGCCAAACTCCGGCTATGATGACCTTCCGATCAACCGCGAACATGTGTGTCATGTCACCAAAAAAGACGACGCTGAAACCTGCTAGAAACGTGCCTGCCTCTACGAAAATTCCCCCGGATCCCGGATCTTCGCGCGGTGTGGCAAACTGGAAGGAAGCGGCGCAGTGGCTTCGCACACGCGGCATCGAGGACATCGAATGCATCACTCCCGACCTCGCCGGCGTTCCGCGCGGCAAGATGATGCCGACCTCGAAATTCACCTCCAATACGTCGCTCGCCCTGCCCTCGGCGATCTATCGCCACACGATCTCCGGCGAATATCCCGAGGAGACCGAGAGCTTCCGCTACGAGCCGCGCGACAGTGACCTGAAGCTGATGCCCGATCTTTCGACGCTTTCTGTCGTTCCCTGGGAGACGGACCCGACGGCGCAGGTGATCTGCGACATCGTCAACTCGGAAGGCGAGGAGGTCCCCTATACGCCGCGCAACCTCCTCAAGCGGATCATGGGTCTGTACGCCGAACGCGGCTGGAAGCCGGTTGTCGCACCGGAGATCGAATTCTATCTCGTTGCCAACAACGACGATCCCGACTATCCGCTGCGCCCGCCGAAGGGCCGCTCAGGCCGCTCGATCCTCGGCGGTCAGGGCTATTCCATCGCCGGCATCAATGAATTCGACGAACTGATCGACGACATCTACCACTTCTCCGAGAAGCAGGGCCTAGAGATCGATACGCTGATCCACGAAGAGGGTCCGGCGCAACTGGAGATCAACCTGCGCCACGGCAACCCGATCGAGCTTGCCGACCAAGTCTTCATGTTCAAGCGCACGATCCGCGAGGCGGCGCTGAAGCACGATATCTACGCGACCTTCATGGCGAAGCCGATGCAGGGCCAGCCGGGCTCGGCGATGCATATCCACCAGTCGGTCGTCAATATCGAGACCGGCAAGAACGTCTTTTCCAATCCCGACGGATCGGCGTCGAAAGAGTTTTTCCACTTCATTGGCGGCATGCAGAAATACGTGCCTAGCGCGCTTGTGATGCTCGCGCCTTACGTCAACTCCTACCGGCGCCTCGCTCCGAACATGTCCTGCCCGGTTAACAACGCCTGGGGTTACGACAACCGCACCACGGCATTCCGTGTGCCGGTTTCCGACCCGCAGGCGCGGCGTGTCGAAAACCGTCTGCCGAGCTCGGATGCTAACCCTTATCTGGCGTTGGCCGCGTCGCTGGCATCCGGTCTTCTTGGCATCATGAAGGAAATCGAGCCCACGGCACCGACCGAGGACGCCGCCAACGAAGGGTCGATCGACCTTCCGCGCGGCCTGCTCGAAGCCGTTGCCCTGATGGAAGATGAACCGGCATTCGAGGAGGTCTTCGGCAAGGAATTCATCGGCCTCTATGCAGGCGTGAAGCGGGGAGAGTTCGAAACCTTCATGCAGGTGATCAGCCCCTGGGAACGCGAATTCCTGCTGCTCAACGTGTGAGGAGGCTCACCTCATGACGGTGCAAGAAAACTGGCAGAGCCCCATCGCGCCCGGCGTTTCCTGGTATCAGGCGACGGTGGGGGAGCGGCCGACCTATCCGGAGCTCGACGGATCGAAGACATGCGACGTCGCCATCGTGGGCGGCGGCTATACCGGTTTGCAGGCGGCATACAATCTGGCGAATGCCGGCGTTTCGGTCACGCTGATCGATGCCTGCCGTTTCGGAGACGGGGCATCCGGCCGCAACGGCGGGCAGCTCGGCACCGGCCAGCGCTCGTGGCCGGAGGAGTTGGAAGAGAAGATCGGCTACGAACGTTCCAAGGCACTCTTCGATCTTGCGGAGGCTTCCAAGAAACACCTGCTCGATTTTGCGAGCGAGCATCAGATCGACATCGAATTCATGCCCGGTCAGATGAACGTCTCGCACAAGGAACGCTACAAACGCTACTATTACGAGAATGCCGAGATTGCCGCGTTGCGCTACGATTATCCACATCTGCGATTCATGGACAGGGAAGAGACGCAGGAACGCCTTGGCTCCAAGCGCTACTACTGCGGCGTGCGCGACACCGGCACCGGCCACATTCATCCGCTGAAGCTGCTGATCGGGTTGGCGCGCGTTGCGGCCAATGCGGGGGCGCAGATTTTCGAGATGACCAAGGCGACCGCAATCCGCCAGGGCAGCGGCAAGGTGACGATCGAAACGCCGAAGGGCACGATCACCGCCGGCCGCGCGCTGATTGCCTGCAACGGCTATATCGGCAATCTGGAGCCGGTAACGGCAAGCCATGTCATGCCGATCCGCTCGTTCATCGGCGCAACCGTGCCGCTCGACAAATATCCCGCCGTGCTTCCCGGCGGGGAGGCCGTCGCCGACTCGCGTTTCGTCGTGCGCTATTTCCGGAAATCCAAAGACGGGCGGCTGCTCTTCGGCGGCCGCGAAGCCTATACCGCCGACAATCCGCGCGAAATTAGCGAACATATCCGCCGCCAGATCGCCGAAATCTATCCGGATCTCAAGGACATCAAGATCACGCATGCCTGGGGCGGCAGTGTCGGCATAACAATGCCGCGCCAGCCCTTCGTGCGCGAAGTGATGCCGGGCGTTACCTCGATCGGTGGTTATTCGGGCCATGGAGTGATGCTGTCAAATTACTGCGGCAAACTTTATGCAGAAACGGTGCTTGGAAAGTCCGCCGATCTCGAGCTCTTCAAGGCGCTCGATATTCCGGCGTTTCCCGGTGGTGCGGCAATGCGCGCACCGTTGCTTTTCCTGGCCTTGTCGTGGTTCGCGCTGCGCGACAAGTTTTAGGGACGATTGCGGGATTTCCTCCCGGGGCAATTCGCTTTAAAACCGGGACCGGACAGATTCATTGCATCGCACACTGGCTTTTTTAAATCGATTAGATTAAAACGGCCGCAACCAGCCTGATTGAGAGAAGAGCTCATGAGCAGCCAGATCATTCCCGTCGAACCCTTTGATTATGTCGTCTTCGGCGGCAGCGGCGATCTTGCCGAGCGCAAGCTCCTTCCCGCCCTCTATCACCGCCAGATCGAGGGCCAGTTCACCGAGCCGACGCGCATTATCGGCGCTTCGCGCAGCCCGCTTTCCGACGACGAATACCGCAAGTTCGCCAAGGATGCCCTCAAGGAGCATCTGAAGAAGGGCGAGTATGACGATGCGGAAGTCGAGAAATTCTGCAGGCGCCTTTTTTACGTCCCCGTCGACGCGCGTTCTGACGGCGGCTGGGATCAGCTGAAGAAGCTGCTGGACGAGGGCAAGGACCGCGTCCGTGCCTTTTATCTTGCCGTCGCACCCGGCATCTTCGGCGACATCTCCCAGAAGATCGCCGACCACAAGCTGATCACCAAGTCGACCCGCATCGTTGTCGAAAAGCCGATCGGCCGCGACCTTTCCTCGGCGCTGTCGCTGAACGACACGATCGGCCGCGCCTTCAAGGAAGAGCAGATCTTCCGTATCGACCACTATCTCGGCAAGGAAACGGTGCAGAACCTGATGGCGCTGCGCTTTGCGAACGCCCTCTACGAGCCGCTGTGGAACGCCAATTACATTGACCACGTGCAGATCACGGTTGCCGAAGCTGTTGGCCTCGAGGGACGCGCAGGCTACTACGACACTGCCGGCGCATTGCGCGACATGGTGCAGAATCACATCCTGCAGCTCCTCTGCCTGACAGCCATGGAGGTGCCGTCGTCGATGGATTCCGAAGCTGTCCGCGACGAGAAACTGAAGGTACTCCGTGCCCTGAAACCGATCGATTCGTCGAATGTCGAGCAGGTAACGGTTCGCGGCCAATATCGCGCCGGCGCTTCTGGCAGTGGCCCGGTCAAGGGCTATCTGGAAGAGCTCGAAGGCGGCGTTTCCAACACCGAAACCTTTGTTGCCATCAAGGCCGAGATCAACAACTGGCGCTGGGCAGGCGTTCCTTTCTTCATACGCACGGGCAAGCGCCTTGCCGGCCGCATGTCGGAAATCGTCATCACCTTCAAGCCGATCCCGCACGCGATCTTCGATCAGGCGGCCGGACGCATCAACCAGAACCAGCTCATCATCCGCCTGCAGCCGGACGAAGGCGTCAAGCAATCGCTGATGATCAAGGACCCCGGCCCCGGCGGCATGCGCCTGCGCAACGTTTCGCTCGACATGAGCTTTGCGTCAGCCTTCAACGTGCGCAATCCGGACGCCTACGAGCGCCTGCTGATGGACGTCGTCCGTTCCAACCAGACGCTCTTCATGCGCCGCGACGAAGTTGAAGCCGCGTGGCGGTGGGTCGACCCGATGCTCAAGGGTTGGGAAACGACCGGCCAGCTCGTTCAGGGCTATACCGCCGGCACCTGGGGCCCGAGCCAGGCCATCGCCCTCATTGAGCGTGAAGGCCGCACCTGGCACGACAACATCTAGGATCGCGAGCGATGGCAGCCACCTTGCATGCTTTTACCAATGCCGCGGAACTCGCAAGCAGCCTTGCAGACAAGGTGACGGAGCGGCTTTCTGCAGCGATCACGGCCCGCGGAGTGGCCAGCATCGCCGTTTCCGGCGGTTCGACCCCGAAAGCCTTCTTCCAGGAGCTCTCCACCCGCGGCCTCGACTGGAGCAAGGTGACGGTCACGCTTGTTGACGAGCGCTTCGTTCCCGCGGACAATGAACGTTCGAACCATCTGCTGGTCGCGAACAACCTGCTGCAGAACAAGGCGAAGGCAGCGCGCTTCGTGCCGCTCTACCAGAAGACGGACTCTGCCGAATATGCGGCAAAGCTCGCGACTGCCGAGACGAAAGCGATCAGCAACCCGTTCGACGTGGTGATCCTCGGCATGGGCGGCGACGGCCACACCGCATCGTTCTTTCCCGGCGGCAGCAACCTTGCTGCCGCACTCGATCCGGCAACGCCGCGTGGCATCATCACAATGGAAGCCAAAGGCGCCGGCGAGCCGCGCCTGACCTTCACCTTCTCCAGCCTTCAGGATGCCGCGCTCCTGGTGCTTCACATCGAAGGCGCGGGCAAGAAGGATACGTTGGCGAAAGCGGAAGATGCCGGAGAAGACGCAGAGATGCCGATCCGGGCCGTTCTGCGCCGGGCGGCTTCCCCGGTCGAAATCTACTGGGCGCCGTAAGGCAGAGCCGGCGAACATAAAACTTGAGAGCAACTAAGGCAGGATACCTCCCATGTCCGCTAACGCACGCATTTCCGCGATCACGTCCCGCATCGTCGAACGATCGAAACCGACGCGCGAACGATATCTGGAGCGCCTGCGCGCCGCAGCTTCCAAGAGCGTGAACCGCTCGATCCTCGGCTGCGCCAACCTCGCGCACGGCTTTGCGATCTGTTCCCCCGCCGAGAAGGATGCACTGGCGGGCGATCGCGTGCCCAATCTCGGCATCATCACCGCTTACAACGACATGCTCTCAGCCCATCAGCCATTCGAGACCTATCCGGCGATCATCCGCGAAGCTGCGGCGGAAGCCGGCGGCATTGCCCAGGTCGCCGGCGGCGTCCCTGCCATGTGCGATGGCGTCACGCAGGGCCAGCCGGGCATGGAGCTGTCCCTCTTTTCCCGCGACCTGATTGCCATGTCTGCAGGCATCGGTTTATCGCACAACATGTTCGACGCGGCGCTCTTCCTTGGCGTCTGTGACAAGATCGTGCCGGGTCTGGTGATTGCTGCGCTTTCCTTCGGCCACCTGCCCTCGATCTTCGTTCCGGCAGGGCCTATGACCAGCGGGCTTCCCAATGACGAGAAGTCGCGTGTCCGCCAGCTCTATGCGGAAGGCAAGGTCGGCCGCGCCGAGCTGCTCGAAGCAGAGTCCAAATCTTATCACGGCCCGGGCACATGCACCTTCTACGGTACCGCGAATTCGAACCAGATGCTGATGGAGATCATGGGTTTCCATCTGCCCGGCTCTTCCTTCATCAATCCGGGCACGCCGCTGCGCGAAGCGCTGACGCGCGAGGCGGCAAAGCGCGCGCTGGCGATCACCGCGCTCGGCAACGAATTCACGCCGGCCGGTGAAATGATCGACGAGCGTTCCATCGTCAACGGCGTCGTCGGCCTGCATGCGACCGGCGGCTCCACGAACCATACACTGCATCTCGTCGCCATGGCGCGCGCTGCCGGCATCCAGCTTACCTGGCAGGACATCGCCGAGCTCTCCGAGGAAATCCCGCTGCTTGCCCGCGTCTATCCGAACGGTCTGGCGGATGTGAACCATTTCCACGCCGCAGGCGGCATGGGCTTCCTCATCAAAGAGCTTTTGAAGAAGGGCATGCTGCACGATGACGTGCGCACTGTTGCCGGCCAAGGTCTCGAAGCCTACACGATCGACGTCCGCCTCGGCGACAACGGCACGGTAGTTCGTGAACCGGCGCCGCTGAAGAGCCACGATGCCAAGGTGCTCGCCACCATTGAAACGCCGTTCCAGGCGAATGGCGGCCTAAAGATGCTGCGCGGCAATCTCGGCAAGGCGGTCATCAAGATCTCCGCGGTAAAGCCGGACCGCCATATCATCGAAGCGCCGGCGATCGTCTTCCACAGTCAGCAGGAACTGCAGGACGCCTTCAAGGAAGGCAAGCTCAACCGCGACTTCGTGGCGGTCGTCCGCTTCCAGGGTCCGAAGGCGAACGGCATGCCAGAGTTGCACAAGCTGACGCCACCGCTCGGCGTGTTGCAGGACCGCGGTTTCCACGTCGCGTTGCTGACGGACGGACGCATGTCCGGTGCGTCGGGCAAAGTGCCGGCTGCGATCCATGTCACGCCGGAGGCCGTCGAAGGCGGGCCGATCGCCCGCATCCAGGACGGCGACATCATCCGGCTCGATGCGATCCGCGGCACGCTGGAAGTCCTCGTCGATGCCGCCACCCTCGCAGACCGCGAGCCGGTGACGGCCGACCTCTCCGACAACGAATTCGGCATGGGCCGCGAGCTCTTCGCCCCGTTCCGCCGCGCCGTCGGCGCCTCGGACCACGGTGCCAGCGTCCTCTTCCACTAACGCAAAAAAGCCCGCGCTCGCGGGCTTTTTTAATTCCAGTGCCGTCCGATCAGGCGCGGACGTCGAGAACGTAGTCGCGGTGCGCCGGATGCGTGCTGTAGACGAAGATCTTGTTCATCTCCTTCTGCGTCAGCAGGCGCAAAAAGCGAACTTCGATGGTGTTGTTGGTATTCACCCGCATCAGCATGCAGCCGACCTTGGTGATGCGCGCGTCCGGAATATCCAGATAAAACTGCTTCGGCAGAGTGAATTGCGTCAAGATCGCAAGGACCGCGCTGCTCATCGAGATTCGGATAATGTCGCAGCGCCGAGACGCCATGTGCATGACGCCCTTCTCGGTATATTCGATTCGCGCCGCGTTCATCGTATCCTCCATTTTGAACCGCTGTTCGCGGTCGTACATGAAGGATTCTTCCTTGTTCAGAAAATGCCCTGGAGGCAATGGATTGGATGCACCCACGACCCTAATTCCCCTTAAAACTATAAGGCGAAGCTAGCAGCGGATGTTTAACAGAAGGTGATGATCGCGGCGTTTCCGGCGCTCACAAAAGAAGCGCCCAAAAATGGCTTCCTACTTTCTGTAAGTGTGGCCTTCCGCATCGAAAAGATGCAGCTTCGAGCGATCGGCGGCGAACCTCATGTTCTGCCCCTTCTTGATGTCGGTAATGCCCGGAAGCTTGACGATGATCGGTTCTCCCGGCACCAGGCCTTCGATGTAAAGCAGCGTGACTTCGCCGAGCGCTTCGACGATCGAGACCTTGCCTTCGAAGATGTAGTCGTCGCCATTGGCGATCTGAAGGTCTTCGGGGCGCACGCCGAAGCTTACCGTCTTGCCCTTTTCGGAAGCGGCGGTCGGAATGTCGAGCGTGACGGACTTTCCGCCTGTCAGCGTGATCGTCGTGGTGGCACCCGCTTCACTGACGGTCGAGGGAATGATGTTCATGGCCGGAGAGCCAATAAACTTCGCGACGAAGAGGTTTGCCGGACGCTCGTAGAGCTCCAGCGGCGCGCCTACCTGTTCGATGTGGCCGGCCGATAGCACGACGATACGGTCGGCAAGCGTCATCGCCTCGACCTGGTCGTGGGTGACGTAGATCATCGTCGTATCGGCCATCTGCTCGTTGAGGCGGGCGATCTCGATGCGGGTTGCGACGCGTAGCGCGGCGTCGAGGTTCGACAGCGGCTCGTCGAAAAGGAAGACCTTCGGATCGCGGCAGATGGCGCGGCCGATCGCAACGCGCTGGCGCTGGCCACCGGAAAGCGCCTTCGGCAGGCGATCGAGATAATTGGTAAGTTGCAGGCTTTCGGCAGCGGCCCTCACCCGCCTGTCGATCTCCTGCTTGCTTTCGCCGGCGATCTTCATGCCGAAGGCCATGTTGTCGTAAACCGTCATGTGCGGATAGAGCGCATAAGACTGGAACACCATGGCGATGCCGCGCTTCGACGGCGGCACGTCATTGACGAGCTGGCCGTCGATATACATGTCGCCGCCGGTGATGTTCTCCAGGCCGGCTATCATCCGCAACAGGGTCGACTTGCCGCATCCGGACGGTCCCACGAAGACGATGAACTCACCCTGATTGATCTCCAGGTCGATACCATGCAGCACGTCCACCGATCCATAAGATTTGCGGATTTCCTTAAGCGTCAGTCCCGTCATCGAATGCCTCCCTCTGATCCTTACGCGAGGCGGGCGAAGTGTGCCCCCCAAGCCGGAATATCGATCTTCCCGCCGTAGTTATTGCTGGTGAACCCATGCCCCGTCAATGTCTGCCAATCGCCTGCGGGCAATGTTACGGCAGCTTCGGCCGGGCTCATATTGAAAATGCAGAGCAATTGCTCGTTGCCATGTCTGCGTGTGAAGACAAGCGCATCACCTTGCGGCTGCTCGAATTCGATCTCGCCTTTGGCAAAAGCCGGGTAATGCCTGCGGAAGGCGAGGAAGCGGCGATAGTGCTCGAGCACGGAATTCTCGTCGCCCTGCTGCACGCTGACGGCGCGCAGGATATGCTCGACCGGAACCGGCAGCCACGGCGTGACGGTTGAGAAGCCGCCCTGGGAAACCTGCGAGTCCCAGACCATCGGCGTGCGGCAACCGTCGCGTCCCTTGTATTCCGGCCAGAACTGGATGCCATAGGGGTCCTGCAGGTCCTGATAGGCAAGATCGGCTTCGGTCAGGCCGAGCTCCTCGCCCTGATAGAGGCAGACGGAGCCGCGCAAGGTCATCAGCAGCGAGGCATATTGCTTGGCAAATGCGTCATGATCGGCGACGAGCGAACCCCAGCGGCTGACATGACGCATGACGTCGTGATTGGAGAATGCCCAGCAGGCCCAGCCATCGGGCGCGGCGGCGCCGAAATCCTTCATCACCTCCTCGACACGCTCCGGGGAAAGCGGATCGGGAGCGAGGAACTCGAAGGCATAGCACATATGCATCTTGTCGTTTCCGGACGTGTATTCGCCGACGATCTCCAGGCCCCGCTGGCTATCGCCCACTTCGCCGACGGCTGCAATTGCTGGAAACTCTTCCAAGACAGCGCGGAAACGCGTCAAGAACGCGATATTCTCAGGGCGGTTCTTGTCGTAGACGTGTTCCTGAAAATTATAGGGGTTGACCGCCGGCGCGGTCGAAGCATTGCGGCGTGCAGGCGGCAAAGCCGGGTTGTCGCGCAGTTGCTGGTCGTGGAAATAGAAATTGATCGTGTCGAGACGGAAGCCGTCGACGCCGCGCTTTAGCCAGAAGCGGACGACGTCGAGCAGCCGGTCCTGCACTTCCGGATTGTGCAGGTTCATGTCCGGCTGCGAGGTCAGGAAGTTGTGCAGATAATACTGCATGCGCCGCGGATCCCACGCCCATGCCGAGCCGCCGAAAATCGACAGCCAGTTGTTCGGCGGCGTGCCGTCCGGCTTGGCATCCGCCCAGACATACCAGTCCGCCTTTGCATTCGTCTTGCTGGAACGGCTTTCGGCGAACCACGGATGCTGGTCCGAGCTGTGCGAAATGACGAGATCGATCATCACCTTGATGCCGAGGCGATGGGCCTCTGCTATCATCGTGTCGAAATCCACCAGCGTGCCGAAGATCGAATCGACGTTCTCGTAGTCCGAGACATCGTAGCCGAAATCGCGCATCGGCGAGGTGAAGAAGGGCGAAATCCAGATCGCGTCAGCGCCGAGGCTTGCTACATGCGGTAAACGGGCGGTGATGCCCTTCAGGTCACCGATGCCGTCGCCGTTCGAATCCTGAAAGGAGCGCGGATAGATCTGATAGATTACCGCGCCGCGCCACCAGTCCTTATCAACCGTCAAAGTGGATTGGGATGCTATGCTCATGTGTGTTCCTGTGGGATGTGTCGTGTTGGGATGGATCAGCCCCCCTTGACCGAACCCGCAAGCAGCCCGCGTACCAGATAGCGCTGTAGCCCGAAGAACACGAGCAGCGGCACGACGATGGTAACGAAGGCGGACGCCGTCAGGATTTCCCAGTTGCCGCCGCGCGAGCCAAGCAGCGCGTTCAGCGCGCCGGTCAGCACGAGGTGCTGCCTATCGGTGCCGAGGAAGACCATGGCGACAAGCAGGTCGTTCCACACCCAGAGGAACTGGAAGATCGCGAAAGACGCGAGCGCGGGAAAGGATAGGGGCAAAACGATGCGGACGAAGATCTCAAAGTCGCTTGCGCCATCGACGCGCGCCGATTCGATGATCTCCTTCGGCAGCCCTGCGATATAGGCGCGGAGCAGAAAGATGGCGAGCGGCATGCCGAAGGCCGTGTGTGCCAGCCAGATGCCGGGATAGGTCTTCGACGGAACGTCGAAAGCCGAGCCCACCATGTTGTAGAGACGCAGCAGCGGGATCAGCGACATCTGCAATGGCACGACAATAAGGCCGACGACGAGGGCGATCAGCAAGGCACGGCCCGGGAATTCCATCCAGCTCAGGGCGTATGCCGCGAAGGCGGCAATCAGGATCGGAATAATGGTTGCCGGAATGGTCACAGTCAGCGAGTTAATAAACGACTGGCCTATCCCCTCGCCTGTGAGCACGGTCTTGTAATTCTGCAGCGTGAATTCGGGCGGCGTGGAAACCGCGACATAGACGCGGCGGCCGGCGTCGTCATCCGTGAAGGCGGCGTTCTTCATATAGCGATAAGTGCCGTCCTCATTGACCTGGAGGCTGAGGCCTTCGCCGAGATTGGCTGTCTCGCCCGCCTGGTAGGCTGACGGCTGCTGGATGCGTGTGCCGAAAGCCTTCAAAGAGCGACCATCCTGTCCCTCCAGCAGATTGCCGGAAATGACGTAGGTGGCGCCTTCCTGTTTCTGCTGGTCGGCGGTACCGAGACGGGCGGCAACCGTGCGTGTCGAGCCGGCAAAGGCCGTCCACCAGCCGGAAACGACGATCTGGTCCTTATCGCGCACGGCGCTGACGAAGATGCCGAGCGTCGGGATCAGCCAGATGATGACGATCAGAAGGACGCAGACGTGAACGAAGAGACGCGCCGGGCCGATCTTGAGGAAGCGTGCTGACAATGTCATCTCAGTTGCCTCCGAGTTCGCGGTTCGCGCGGCGGACGTTCCACACCATGATCGGCGTCACGGCCAGCATGATGATGAGGGCGATGACTGCGCTTCGGCCGGAGTCGCCACCACCGCGGAACATCCAGTTGAACATCAGGTTGGCGAGTACCATCGAGTCCCACTGACCGTTGGTCATGGTCAGGACGATGTCGAAAACCTTGAGGACGAGGATGGTGATCGTGGTCCAGACGACGGCGATCGTGCCCCAGATCTGCGGCACCATGATGCGCCAGAAAATCTGCCACCCATTGGCGCCGTCGATGACGGCAGCCTCGATCGTTTCTTCCGGTATGCCACGAAGGGCGGCCGAGAGAATGACCATCGCAAAACCGGTCTGGATCCAGATGAGGATTACCATCAGGAAGAAATTGTTCCAGAAAGGAACGGATATCCAAACCTCCGGCGTGCCGCCGAAGAGCTGTACGATTGCATTCAGGAGGCCGATCTGGACGTCGTTGCCGCCGCGATACTCATAGATGAACTTCCAGATGACCGAGGCGCCGACGAAGGAGATTGCCATCGGCATGAAGACGATGCTCTTTGCGATATTGCCCCACCAGATGCGGTCGGTCATGACGGCGATGACCAGGCCGAAGAACGTGCAGGCGGCCGGAACGACGGCGAGCCAGAGGATGTTGTTTAAAATCGATTGGCGGAATTCGCGGTCGCCGAAGGCCCACTGATAATTGGCCAAGCCCACGAAACTCGAGCCGGAACGGTCATAGAATGACAAAATAAGCGTCGCGATGACCGGATAGACGAGATAGACGATCAGCAGAAACAGCGCCGGGCCGAGAAAGAGCCATGGGCGGATCATCGCGCGGCGGTTAAGATTGCGCGTAGCCGCGCGCATGCCGCCGTCTTTGACTGGCAGCGCCAGATCCAGAATCTTGTTCGAGAAATAGAAGTAGGCCGAGCAGGCGAATACCGCCACGACCACAACGCCCAACGCGGAAACTATCTGCGACAGCATTCGTCCCTCCCGTGCTACCCCTGACTATCTTGAAGGGCTGGCACCAGTTACCGTCAACTTCTTTGTTGCATTTGAACACAGTATCCGGCGTTGGCCGGACCCCCACAGCTCCGGCCATCATACCAGCAATGCCGCGGGTTTCCCCCGCGGCACCGGTTATCGATGATTACTTGATGGCATCCCAGGCGGCCTGGACTTCCTTGCCTGTGTCTTCCGCAGACTTGCCGCCGACGAAATCGACCATGCCGGTCCAGAAGGCACCTGCGCCGATCTTGCCGGGCATGAGGTCAGAACCGTCGAACCGGAAGGTCGTGGCCGTCGTCAAGATCTCGCCTTCGCGCTTCATCTGCTCGTTGGCGTAGGCCGCGGTGCTGACGCCCTTGTATGGGGTCAGGAAGCTCGACTGCGCCATCCAGACCTCATGCGCGATCGGCGTCTTCAGGAACTCGACGAATGCGCGAGCGGCCTTCGAGTCCTTGGTGATCGACACGAGCGTGCCGGCACCGAGAACCGGCTTGCCGAGATCGGCGTGCGCTGCGAAGGTCGGCATGTAGAAGAAGTCGGCATCCTGGCCGAGCTTCGTGCCCTCCGGGAAGAAGGAGGGGATGAACGAAGCCTGATGGTGCATATAGCACTTCGGCGGAACGGCGAAGAGACCCTTCGGACTGTCGCGGAAATCGGTCGAAGCAACGGCCGCAACGCCGCCATCGACATAGCTCGCGTTCTTGGCGAACTTGCCGAATTCATCGATCGCGGCAATGACCGCCGGGTCGGTGAATTTCACTTCGTTCGTAGTCCACTTGTCATAGACATCCGGCTTCTGCATGCGCAGCATGAGGTCTTCGATCCAGTCGGTTGCCGGCCAGCCGGTCGCACCGCCGGAGCCGAGGCCGATGCACCACGGAACGCCACCATCCTTGACGATCTGGTCCGTCAGGTCATGAAGCTGTTCCATCGTGGTCGGAACCTTGTATCCGGCTTCCTTGAAGTTTTCCGGAACGTACCAGACAAGCGACTTCACGTCGGCCTTGTAAGGGAATGCGTAGTAGCCGTCCTTGCCGTCCTTGCCTTTGTAGGTGCCGTAACCGACCCAGCTATCGCCGGCGCCGTAATTTTCCTTCACCCACTTGGAATTCTCCTCTCCAAGCGGCGTCAGGAGCCCCTTGCTGGCGAGATCGGCAAGAAGGCCCGGCTGCGGCAGGATCGCGACGTTCGGCGGCGAGCCCGCTTGCGTATCGATGACGATCTGCTGTTCGTAGTTTTCGGAGGACGAATAGGTGGCATCAACGCCCGTCGCCTCGGTGAAATAAGCGAGAATGCTGCGGAAGAAGGCTTCGTCCTCACCGCGCCACGGCCCGAAGATCGTCAGCGGCTCACCTTTCAAATCGGCGTGAGCAGCTTTGAACTCGTCATAGCTCTTCCAGTTGAACTTCGTATCCTGACCGGGCGGAAACTTCAGGTCGGCAGCAGAAGCTGCCCCGGCAACCAGCGCCGCCGCGGCAACGCCCATCAAAAGAATCTTCTTCATGTGATCAACCTCCCATCACAATCCCAACGGCGCTTCCCAACCTCCCGAGAGCGAATTTTCAAAGCGCTTTGACACTCATTTCACTTTCGGCAGAAAAGAGTCAAGCCATTTCCAAAATACCGCGGAATGAGACGCTTTGATTGCCCATTGCGGCGGCACCTGAAGGGGAATATGGAGCGATTTTTCTTGAGTCAAGCGCCATAGCTGATACATAATTGAAAGCGCTTTGGGCACACATGGGAGGTGTGTAAGCGCTGAGGAGGAAACGCGGCCGGTGAATCTCAAACAGCTCTCGGAATTGCTTGGTCTTTCGCAGACGACCGTCAGCCGCGCGCTCAATGGCTATCCTGAAGTCAGCGAGGTAACGCGCGAACGGGTGCTGCGCGCTGTGAAGGAAACCGGATACCGGCCAAACAAGGCGGCTCAGCGTCTTGCGACCGGTAAGGCGGGCTCGATCGGACTGGTGATGCCGATGGCGCATGGCCATCATTCAGACGTCCATTTCGGCGAATTTCTGGCCGGCCTCGGCGAGGAAGCCGTCCGGCAGGACTTTCATTTTGTCATCATGCCCTCGGACCCGAACGATGAAGTGGCAGCGCTGCGCCGCCTGGCGATCAGCGGCAATGTCGATGCGCTTTTCGTCGCCTATATGCGCGCCCATGATCCGCGGCTTGTCATGCTGAAATCGCTGGCGATGCCGTTCATCGTCCATGGCCGTTCGTTCGGATCGGAGCCGGACTATCCCTACCTCGATGTCGACAACGAGGCCGCTTTCTACGATGCGGCGAAACTGCTGCTGCAGCTTGGTCACACGCGGTTCGCGCTGATCAACGGACCTGAGCATCTCGATTTTGCGATCCGACGGAAAAATGGCGTCGCCGTGGCGCTCTCCGAACGTGGGCTGACGCTCGCCGAAACCTGCGTCAGCCACTCGCTGATGACCGACGAGCAGGGGCTGATCGCGATGGAGCAGTTTCTGCAGCTTCCGAAGCCTCCGACCGCCCTGCTCTGCTCCAGCACCGTGCTCGCACTCGGCGCGATCCGCGCCCTGAACCAGGCCGGATTGAAGCTCGGTGAGGATATCTCGCTCATCGCCCATGACGACGAGCTGCCGCTTCTGAAGCCGGAGAACTTTTCGGTGCCGCTGACGACGACGCGCTCGTCCCTTCGTGCCGCCGGCGCCCGCATTGCGCAGCGCCTGATCGGCACCGTCAAAGAGGCCGGCTCCTATCCGGAGCAGGAGCTGTGGAAAGCTGAGCTGATCGTCAGAGCCTCGACCGGCCCTGCCCCGCAATAGGCTCAGAACGTCGGCGGTGTCTGTCCGGCTGCGCGATGCGCGGCAATGACGGTATTGGCCATCAGCATGGCGATCGTCATCGGACCGACGCCACCTGGAACCGGGGTGATCACCGCGGCAACATTGGACGCTTCCTCGAAGGCGACATCGCCGACCAGCCGTGTCTTGCCCTCGCCCCTTTCCGGCGCAGCAATGCGGTTGATACCGACGTCGATGACGGTAGCGCCGGGCTTTACCCAATCGGCTTTGACCATCTCGGGGCGGCCGACGGCGGCCACCAGTATATCGGCATTGCGGCAGACGTCGCGTAGATCCTTGGTACGCGAATGAGCGATCGTCACCGTCGCATTGGCATTGAGCAGCAACTGCGCCATCGGCTTGCCGAAGAGGTTCGACCTGCCGATGACGACAGCGTTCAGCCCGGACAGGTCCTCGCCGTGCATGCGGCGGACGAAGACCATCGCGCCAGCCGGTGTGCAGGAGACGAGGCCGGTTTCAAGGTCGCCGGTTGCAAGCTTTCCGGCATTGACGACGTGCAATCCGTCGACATCCTTTTCCGGCAGGATCGACTGGATGATCGGCTCGGATTTCAGATGCTTCGGCAGCGGCAGCTGCACGAGGATGCCATGAATTGAGGGATCGGCGTTGAGCGACGAAACGAGTGCGGCAAGCTCTTCCTGCGTCGTCTCGACCGAAAGCGTGTGCTGCACCGACTTGAAGCCGCATTCCTTGGCCATCCTGCTCTTCGAGCTGACATAGGCATGGCTTGCCGGATCGTCGCCGACGATCACTACGGCAAGGCCGGCCTTCACGCCGCTCTGCTTTTCCAGCGAAGCCGTCGCCATCTTTACCGTTTCGATTACCGAAGCCGCTACCTGCTTGCCATCGATCACTGTCGTCACGCGATTCTCCTGCCCTGCGTCGCGCGCAAGCTAGGCTCTCGCCAGCCGCGCTGTTTGCCTCAGAACGCCGTATCCTGTTTAAAAGCGGCAAATGCAAGCGCTATGATGCCGCGGCAGGGATCAACGAAAGTCTGCGCCGTGGGATTGCAGCCTGTCGCGCAGGCCGGCGAGTCGATCGCGCAGCAGTTCGAGTTCGCCGGCTATCGCCTCCGGCTGTTCCGGGACCGTTAGCGTCTCCGCTACAGGTACGGGGCGCCGTCGCACGCGGCGGAAACCAAGCATGCCCGCAAGACCGATCGCCATTCCGAGTGCAATCCCGGCGGCGGAGCGAACCAGCAGTCCGGGGCCGGCAACAACGGTAGTGGTTTCTATCGGCTTCACGGCGGTGATCGGAGCGGCGGTGGAAGCCGTCACCGTAACGGCATCCGCCATCCGCGATCTCGCCGCCTCCGTCTTGTCGCGCAGTTCCGTCAGCTTCGCGAGATCGACGCCGGTGTCCCGGCTCTGAGCGATCAGCGCATTGCGCTGATCGTTCAGCGTCTTTCGTGCTTCTGCGACGGCCTTGAGAGCGGCATTTGCCTCCTGTGCCTGACGCGCCAACTCTTTCGTGACCTTGTCTTTGAGGCCATCAACGACAGCCTGCTGTCCGAGAAGGCGCGGATGGCGCGGGCCGAGCTCGGTCGAAAGCAGCGACAGCGTCGCCTTCTCGGTGACGTATTTGTCGCGCAAGTCCTGCAGCGCCGGCGAGATCGCTTCGAGCGCCAAGGAGCCATTTAGCACATCGCCGGGCTTGGCCGCCTTCAGGCGATCGGCCTCTTGCTTGGCAAGCGCGATTCGCTGCTCGGCGATCTTAAGATCGGCGTCAAGCTGGTTGATGCGCTGCTGAAGGTCGCTTGCGACTTTGACGTTGCCTTCGCCGCTGCTTGCGGTGAAGGCGGCCAGTTTCGCCTTCGCATCGTCATAGGCCTTGCGCAACCCGGCACCTGCTTCCGCCGATACAGGAGTGCCGCCGGACGTCAGCATACCGGAAAGCCAGGAAGCGATACGCGAAGACTTGGCGCTATCGGCCGTCGTGACTTTCAGACGGACTGTGCCCTGCGTTCCATCCGCATTAACCTCGACCATTCCCGCAAGAGCCGCTTCCGCGCGCGACGCCGAGTCGGCCGCCGCGCCGCTGCCCGAAAGGAGATCGAGCGCGACGCCGATCGTGGATTGCCTGCCAGTGAACTCCGGATCGCGATCGAGCTTCAAAGCTCCGACGGCAGCAGACAT